>JAEUII010000440.1 GCA_016795145.1 Planctomycetaceae bacterium | reverse complement strand
TGCCGAGTCAGGACGCGTTTGTCCCGCGGGAGGCATGTCACCGTTCTGAAGCCTGCGAACGATCTTCTCCCACTGCGCCGAGTGCACTGCGAAATCGTCTTCCGCTGCAGGCATCAGAAACTGCGCCGCGGGGTCGTCGCCGCTATGACACGAATGACAGGCCGTCTTCAGGAATGATGACAGCTGCTCGCGATCCGCACGATCATCAGCAACGCTTTCCGACAGACAAAGCGAAGTCAGTGCAACTGTAATGATCGTCAGTTGTCGACTCACCTGGATTGCTCCACACTGAACATCGTCTGCCGTGTCTTCTGATACACGTGCAGTGACAGGATAGCGTGTGGAAAACTCTATGCCCAGCAGACCTTCAACGATCCGATCCGCGAACGTCTCAAAGAATCAGTCCACAAACACAAACTCATTGCTGTTGAACAGAACCAGACAGAGGTTAACAAGGCCTGAAGAGTCATCTTTAGATTCTGCGACGAATGCAGTCATCTCTGCCAGTTCTTCTTCCGTCAGCTCGCGTCCTAAAATCGCGTCCGCCACTTCACGGATGCGCGTGGCACGATCGGCTGTGTGTTCACCAATGCGTTTTGCCAGTCGCTTTGACACAGAAAGAGAGAACTCGGAGTTCATCAGGTGCAGCGATTGAGGAGCCGTGGTGGATACAAATCGCTGCGGACAACTTGTATCTGCGGACGGACGATCAAACACATCGAAGATCGGGAACTTCAGGTTTCGGCGAGCAAACACATAGATGCTGCGGCGCTGATGTTCGGACCGATCCTCCGTCACGACCCATTGATCCTTCAACAGCGTTTTCCGAAGCTCTTCCGGCAACGGCGGGCGAACTCCGGGTCCGCCTGTCTTGCGATTGAGTTCACCTGCCGCCTGCAACATGATGTCGCGAATGGTCTCTCCCGAAAGTCGTTGCCGGGGAAATCGGGAAAGCAGCCTGGCTTGTGGATCCACTTTGAGCGACTCGCGCCAGGCAGCCAGCTGTTCGCTGTCGGCGTCTGCATCCAGATGACTTCGCTGGCGATAGGTCGCCGACGTCACGATCAATCGATGCAGCTTCTTCAGACTCCAGTCGTTTTCCATGAACCAGACTGCCAGCCAGTCCAGCAATAAACCGTGCACTGGCTCATGCCCCATTACGCCGAAGTCACTTGACGATTCTGAAAGGCCGGTTCCGAAATGTCCCTGCCAGACCCGATTCACCATCACGCGTGCCGTCAGCGGATGGTGCTCTGAGGTGATCCAATCCGCCAGGGCCAGTCGTCGTGGGATTGCCGCGTCTTCGAATGCATTTGGAACGCCCGCCTGCGGCATCTCAAGAACCCGCGGAACTCCAGGCGACACAATGGGCCCCGGTCTGCGAAAATCGCCTCGGAGCATCATGTGGCTGACGAGCGTTTCCCCCTGCGTTTCCTGCAGCGTCCTGATGGGCGCATTTTTCTTCACATGCACGGCCGGTTCAAAGATCGCTCGCAGCCGATAGAAATCTGCCTGGCTGATCGGGTCGTACTTGTGGTCATGACACTGCGCACAACCCAGTTGCAAGCCAAGAAATACTTCGCCGACCGTTGATGTCATTTCGTTCAACAGCGTATGCCGACGCTCGTCCTGCGAATTGATATCCGGCATGTCCGGTCCGGAAAGACAGAACTGAGTGGCCACGGTGGCGTCGGAGTTGCCCGGCTCAATCAGATCCCCGGCGATTTGCAGTCGTACAAATTGGTCATACGGCACATCACGATTCAACGCAGCGATGACCCAGTCGCGGTAACGCCAGGCCTCCGGACGAACAATGTCGTGCTCGAATCCATCTGTTTCCGCAAATCGAGCCAGGTCGAGCCATTGCTGAGCCGATCGCTCGCCGTACGCAGATGAATTCAGGAGGCGATCCACAACATCTTCATAGGATGCTGAAGGTTCTGCTTCGACAAACTGTCGATTCTCCTCACTTGTCGGCAACAGTCCTGTCAAATCGAGCGTGACACGGCGAAGCAAGTCGCGTCGCGACGCCTGTGGCTGAATCTGCAGACCTTCTGACTTCAGTCGGGCAGCGATGAACCGATCAATTTCGTTGTGTGAACTTCCACCATCAGCAGAATCCGGAACAACGACTGGATTCAATGGCCGAAATGACCAGTGCTCACGGTCCGAATCACGGACCGGCATCTCCGTGTATTCCTGTGCCGACACTGGCACTATTACGACACAGACGATTGACATCACCAGCGCTGGAATAGGATTCATCAGTTGTGCCCGCATTCAATTACCCCAGCAAACCAGGTACGACGTGGGCTTTGTCCGGACCCGTCAATCGCTTGTCCAGACCGTTATGAAAATGCGTCAATTGATCATGATCGACTCCCAGCAGATGCAGGAGTGTCGCATGAAAGTCGTGGATCGAAACGCGATCCTGTTCTGCTCTCAGTCCGATTTCATCAGTGGCACCGTAAGCACGTCCACCACTGATTCCTGCACCGGCAAGCCATGCACAATAGCCCCAGGGATTGTGGTCGCGCCCGCGGCCTTGTTCGCTCATCGGCATCCGACCAAACTCGCCTCCCCAAATCACCAGCGTGTCATCCAGCAGACCACGTTGTTTCAAATCGGTGAGTAGTCCTGCGATCGGACGATCGGTGCTTCGGCAAAGGACAGAGTGATTCTGATCCACATCAGAATGCGCATCCCAGCCGTTTGTATCGCCCGAATAAAGCTGAATGAAACGCACTCCGCGTTCGGCCATTCGTCGGGCCAGCAGACACCGCATTCCAAATTCCCGCGTCTCCTTTTGATCAATCCCGTACAGCGTCAGCGTCTGAGCAGTCTCGCCACTTGTGTCGACAAGCTCCGGTGCTCTGGCCTGCATTCGAAACGCCAGTTCATAAGATCGAATGCGTGCATTCAATTGGTCGTCGGAATCACGATCCAAAAGATGTCGATGATTGATCGACTGAAGTAGTCTCATATTGCGATGCTGTTGCGCGGCATCGATGCCGGCAGGAGTCTTCAAGTCCAGAATCGGAGACGTGCCGGAACGAACGGTGACTCCCTGATATGTCGCGGGAAGATATCCACTGCCCCAGGCTACGGGTCCTCCCTTGAGTCCACCGCCAGGATCCGGCATGACGATGAATGCCGGCAGATCTTCGTTCTCCGATCCCAGTCCATAAGCAACCCAGCTCCCGACACTCGGATGCCCCATCAGGATGCTACCAGTATTCATCTGATAGACCGACTGCGGATGATTCACACTGTCCCCGTGCAGCGAACGAACGACGCACAGATTATCTGCATGCCGTGCGATCTCCGGCAGGAAATCACTCATCTCCAGACCGGAATCACCCCGCGGTCGAAACCTGCGAACGGCAGCCAGCAATGGATTTCGAGCAACGTCTCGTCGCGTCATCACGCTGCCAAAACTCTCGGGCAGCGGTTGCCCCGAATACTTCGTCAGCGCAGGCTTTGGATCAAACAGATCAACATGACTTGGCCCACCGTGCATGAAGAGCCAGATCACTCGTTTCGCGCGGGCCGGAAAATGGACTTTGGCATCGGCTGTTTTCCCAGCCTCAGACGCCGAACTCGCAGACGCGGACATCGCAGACAATGCCAGCATCCCGGCGCCACCTCCGGCCTGCATCAGCATCGCACGTCGCGATCGCGTGTGATCCGTGTCGGTCGCTGCCATCCGCGGAGACTCCAGGGCACGTCGTCATTCTTCACAGCGGTTGAGTCTATTCCGGACACCACACGCCACGCAAGTGCCTTCAACGAGACGAGGCAACATGCTGACCGCAATGTGCACCGACACTCCGTGGCGGAATCTCGCGTCGGAGACACGAGGCACACAGAGGCGAATCGCAATCAGGGGACTGACGTCGCCCCGCTCGCCTTATTTTTTCACTCATCTTCTGTCTTCTGTCCGATTGAACTTCCATCCGCGTCAATCTGCGTCCATCCGCGGTTACAGAATCACGTTACTGGATGTCCTGAATCGCTGAAGGCGAGGATTCAAGTTGTGTCGGCAATCGGTGTGGTCTTTGGATTGCGATTCAGGCCCGGCGGGCCGTCACAACCCCTGCCGGTGTGCGTAAGCCACCGGAAACCATGCGCAAGTCAGTCCACAAGGCCCGAAGGGTCGACACATTGACGCGATCAGGCCAATGGGTTGTGTCGGCCTTTCAGGCCTTTGCCATTTACAGGTCCGCAGACCGGGGCCTTCGACCCCGGCAGGGGTTCTGTCAGCCCTGCCGGGCCTGAACCGCAGAGTTGCAATTGCCCTCAGCTTCAATTTTCCTCGAATGACAAGAAGCACATTCCCTGGTTCACGGCGATTTGAGAAGTTGCCTATCGCAGGCGCTGCGGGACTCGGTGGGCTGTCGCCAATGTGCCCCGACACTCCGTGGCGGGTTCTCGCGTCGGAGACACGAGGCACACAGAGGCGAATCGCAATCAGGGAACTGACGTCACCCCGCTCGCCTTATTTTTTGTCACTCATCTTCTGTCCGACAGATCTTCCATCGGCGTCAATCTGCGTTCATCTGCGGTTACAAAATCACGTTACTGGATGTCCACAAATCGCTGACGTCAATGTGCCCCGACACTCCGTGGCGGGTTCTCGCGTCGGAGACACGAGGCACATAGAGGCGAATCGCAATCAGGGGACTGACGTCGCCCCGCTCGCCTTATTTTTTCACTCATCTTCTGTCCGATTAAACCTCCATCCGCGCCAATCGGCGTTCATCCGCGGTTACGAGGGTTTTCACTCGTTTTGAAAATTCCTGAACATTCCTGTCACAGCTGGAAGTCCCACTTGTACTGGTGTCATCAAACGACCTGAAGTCAGCTCACAGTGAGCCGAATTGCTCAGGTCGAAGACACAGAACAATGGTGACACAAGGGGAATCTTCGATGTTCAGAACAACTCTTCCACTGCTGGTACTTGCAACTCTGGCCGCACTTCAGACTGAAACTCTGGGGCAGGATTTCAACGCGATGAATGCGGCGTTCAACCAGCAACAGAATGCTCGGATGCAGATGATGACGAACAACATCGTGTACTCGAACATGCAGAACCCTTACGTGCAGCAGCAGTATCAGATCTATCGCCAGCAGGGAGGACAGCTCGACTTTCCAAACTACTGTTTCCGCTATGCGGAGACCGGAGGAATGACACCGGAAGGAACTCGACGAGCCATGCAGTCATCGAACCGCATCCATCAGCAGGACATGGCAAACTACCAGGCCTATGTTGACAGTTCTCGAGCACTGTCGCAGCAGACCTATGACTGGCGCAACAATGTTCAGGACCGCTGGGCCAGTCAGCGAGGAGAAAACCTGACGGCTCGGTCAACCTACGTCGATCAGTCATCCGGATCATCATGGCAGCTGCCGAACAATGCTTATGCCGGACAGGTCTTCGTCGATCAAAGATCAGGAACCGCCTTCCAGATGGATGGCCAGGGACAGTACTGGATGAACAACGGATGGGGATGGCAGCCGCTACACTTGAAGCGATAGTCGTCACGCAAACTCGAGCAACAAACTCACAATCTGACTCCACCGAAAAGCCCGACGTCCAACGACGCCGGGCTTTCTTCGTTTGCGGCCCGCGCGACCCAGACGCTTTGCACAAATCTTCAAAATGCGCGTCACGGATTCTCTTCGCAGATGTATGGGAATCGTCAAGCCAACTGTCACGAAATTGCTCCGACAGACACGCTGACAAGACACTGATTTTGAAGCCATCCGGGAAAGGAATTGTCACATGTCTCCGAACCTCCCACCCACACGTCGCGTATCGAGACTCTTCCTTGGGTTGCTGCTGAGCACCGCGCTGTGTCGATTCGCTTCGGCAGGCACAGCCGAGCGTCCTCTTTGGAATACAGTCGATGCAAACGAGGGCAATCGAGTCCACATCCTGCTTCGCGATCGTCGGAAACTCGACCGATCGGCGCCGACGTTCGTGATTACTCATGGCATGGGCGGAACGGAATCGGACGACCGGTTTCACCAGCTGGCAAACGCGATCGCCGTCGTCCTGCCGGAAGCGAACGTCGTCCGACTGGACTGGTCCGAGTCGTCTCAGAAAACTGCGACCTTCATGAGGCTTCCGTCTCCCTGGGCCGTTGCTCAGGAAATCGACCCGGTTGCGGAACGAGCAGCCCGAGATCTTGAAACACTGGGCCTCGATTCTTCACGCACAACGTTTATTGGTGAGAGCTTCGGCAACTGCGTCAATGCTCAGATCGCAAGACACCTCGGAGGACACGGGAAGATCCTGGCGTTCAATCCACCGAATGACATGGGAGGATTCCGGACACCCGACTTACGAACATGCTCCGATCTGGCGTGGTCGTTTCAGACGTTCTCTCTCTTCGATACTCAGGCCGCCATCGCCGACACAGGCTTCTTCCTGGAAACGCCGCCGGAATTCACCGCACGTCAGCAGCACGTTGCCGGAATCACCTGGCTCGCAACACAGGTTGAAGCAGGCGATACGACCTGGCTGCTGATGAAGCACTCTGTCGACGCCGGAAGTGCCGGTTCCTTCGACGCCGTCGCAGGCTTCAAGGGCGAACTTCTGAAGGATCAACACCCAAGCCGAGAACGCACTGAAGAGAACTCGCAGAATTCCGTTTGATCCACACCGCTCCCCTCCCGCGCAGCGTAGCGAAGCGGGAGGGGTCGGCCGATTAGGCCGGGGGAGGGTTCGCCACGTTGGCTGTTGGCATCCGTCTTAACATGATCGCCATCCACCAAACGCAGCCCCCTCCCGATCGTGCTAACGCGCGATCGACCTCCCCCAAACAAGTTTGGGGGAGGAGGGTCTTGAAACATCAACTGTCCACATCCAGCCTCAACCCAAATCCTCCTCTCCCAAACGAAGTTAGGGAGAGGTCGAGCGAGCGCCAGCAAGCTCGGGAGAGGGCCGCGTGCACAGCATGACAGATGATCGCGTCGACTCCGCCTTGCTCGCGCCAATGCGATTGGGGATACTCTGGCGCAAACAAAGCGGCTGCAATCGGATTTCAGAAACCTCACTGCGACCGTCTCGCAGGCCGTGCGGATTCTGAAACGAAAGTCGATTGCTGGCTGGAGGTAAAGCCATGAACCCTATTGCGGTATTCGAGTCCATTCGGTTGGGACTCGTTGGTACGCCTCTTTCGTTGCTCTGGCGAGGGCATGGGTCGGCAATCTTCCTCGAATTCGGAAAACTTACAACGAACGGAAAGCGTCGCAACGGTTCCGAGCGAAATCCGATCGGTGAATTCAGCATTGGAATCGGGTGGAGCTGGCGACTTGAGGATGAACGATCAATTGTCGCTGGCAGTTTGAGCGAAGAAGGCGATTGGGATCGAGCATTCAATTGCATTCGCAATGCTCGCCTGACTGCCGTAAGAACATATTCCCGCCTGCCCGAACTCGAACTCGAGTTCGACAACAGGCACCATCTGCTATCCTTCCGCACTTCTGATGGTCAACCAGACTGGTTCATAATCGATACACGTTCGAAAGAACCAATGACACTCATCGTCGATAATGGCCAACTGGCGATTGAAACGAACCTGTAGGCAAAAACTACAAGAAGCGAGCGAACAATAATTGGCGCATTCCGGGGCCTGACGGCCCCGGCAAGGGATGTTCCGGGCTTCCAGCCCTGTGCGGATCTATCGTTTAGCCAATGCTCGTCTTTGACTCCTTGTGCGGGCGCGTTGTGAATGATGGACCACAGCACTTCGTTACCACGACGATTGAGACAATCGTCCCACACTGCTCCCCTCCCGCGCAGCGTAGCGAAGTGGGAGGGGTCGGCCGATTAGGCCGGGGGAGGGTTCGCCGCGTTGGCTGTTAGCATGCGTCTAGACATGAACGCCATGCGCAAGCGCAGCACGCGGCCCCCTCCCGATCTTGCTGACGCGCGATCGACCTCCCCCAAACGAGTTTGGGGGAGGAGGGTTGCGCCGCGAGTCTGACTGTCGCCCTACACTTCAAGCGTCCGATTCCGGCAGATAATCTCGCACCAGTTCCAGCAGTCCCAGTGCGGCGAGTTCTTCGTTTAGCCGGTCTTCCGACTCCGTGTCCAGGCCTGCTCGGACTTCATCCAGCAGATGTCCGGCGAAACGGCCGCGGGCTCGCTTGATGATTTGACGGACGTTGTCGGCACGCACGGCCGTTCCCGTTTTTCCACTCAGCTTCTCCGCGAGTTCTTCGGAGCTGGCGTCAGGAAATTCCGTGCGAAGCTTGAGTGCCAGATACGCCGGGCCGGGCTTGCCGCCTTCTTCCGACAGCATTCGATTCCACGTGTTCTCGAGCACCGATTTTCGCCACTGCGACGTCCATTCGGTTTCCTGCGCCGCATCTTCTTTGGCGATCAGTTCCAGCTCCGTATCGACCGTCTTGCGGCGTCCGGCTTTTTGCCACGAGGTGCGAACCATGTTGCGAAGAGCCGTCTTCAGCAGATCACGAAAGCGACCTCGCCCTGGATCGGCTCCTGCAAAGTCTCCGCGCATCAGTCGAAGCATGACGTCCTGAGACAGTTCATTCGCCTCTTCTTCGTCTCGCACAATCGCGCCGACATAACGGCGAATCGCCGGAGCGTAACGCATCACAAGCAACCGCCGCGCTTCACTGGCAGATTCCGGCTGCCCCTGCAAATGGGCGCTGCGGATCAGACTCCATCGAGTTTGAATCGCTTCAATGCGTTCGTCTGTCATCGACTTTCTTCCCCAACATCGCTGAGAGTCTTACTCGGTTTTATGCGCACGGGGTGCGTGCGTTTGTGGCAAGCGAACAACGAGAGCGGATACCTGCCAACGAGCCGGGAGGCTCCATTGGGTTGAGGGCTGTCAGCCCTCATCACATTGGCGTTTGAGGACTGTTTGGACTTTCATTCGACTCGCCCTCTTTGTTTTCCGGCGATTGTGCGGGTGTTCCGACCTGCTGTTCAAGGGCCAGCCGAATTTGTTCGCGAAACTTTGGCAAAGCCTCGCTCATCACCCGCGCTTCCGGATGGTCAGGATTCTGTTTCAGAATCTCCCGGATCTGAGTCTCCGCGGTCGCAAGCTGCTCAAGCGCGATCTGGGTCTCCGCCTGAGAAAATGACAACGCGGCCGATCGAATTAAAGCCGTGGCCATCAGAGAGCGATACGACAGATCGTCCGGATAATCCTGCACAAGCCGAACGAACACCGCCAGGGCGCTCGAATAAGACTCGATGGCCCCCTTGGCATCGCTCAATGTCTCCTGGACTCGGGCCATCGCAAAATTCAACTGCCCGCGTTCAAAATCCGCCGCGCGGCTGGAGTCCTGAGGCACCGTTGCGATCGCTGCCAGTGCTGCCTGAAGAACGGTTAATGCCTGCCCCGAATTGCCCGTCGCCAACAATCCTGTGGCAAGATCGCGTTCGGCCTGTACCTGCCAGATGATTCCGAGATCCTTTTGAGTTTCCGTCGCGGGCGATTCCGCAACGGCGCTGGCATAACGTTTTGCAAAATCGGCTCGCTCTTTTCCGAGAGAGACGTACTTCTCGTAGTCTCCGGCATTCGCAGCCTGAGTCATCTTCTGCTTCACAACAATGCTGGCGAGCTTCAAAACTTCGCTGGATGTGGAATGCTGCTTCAGAAGCTCTTCCAGTCCGCTTTCGACCGTCTTCAAATCGTCCTCAAGCTGGGCCGGATCCAGAGTTGTTGAGTACTGTCCGCGATCGACAATGCTCTTCAAATAGGTCACTCGCAGTACCAGGTCGTTCGGGTACTTTGGGAGCAGAGTGTCGAAGGCTGACTGAAGCTCCAGATACGCTTGCGAGCTGGCGTCCTGATTTCCATACAACCATTCCAGCAGCACGTGGCCATACAATGCTGTAATATACGAACGAGCCAGGTCGAGATCATCCGGCTGAAGCGAGTAGCTGCGTCGATGCAGCTCCAGAGATTCTCTGCTTGTCTCCATCATGATCGGTGTGGCTCGCGGAACATCCTGCAGCTGATCTCGCAGTCGATCCACAACACCTTCCAGAGCATCCTGCGCCAGATCGCGTGCCTGACGAATCTCTGTGTTTCTCTTTCGCAGATCTTCATTCGCCGTTGTCAGCTGACCATTCACCTGCGTCACTTCGGAGTACGCAGATTGCAGCAAGACAATACCGACAATTGCCGCGCAGCCGGAAACGACAAACAAGCCCGAGGCAACTGCCTTCCATGGATTTCGCCGTGCCCACTTAAACAGCCGTTCGCGTGTCGAAGCGGGGCGTGCAAGGATCGGGCGATCTTCCAGAAACCGAGTGACATCCTCCGCGAGGTCCGCCGCACTTCGGTATCGCTTCGACGCCTTCTTCTCCAGACACTTCAGACAGATCGTTTCCAGATCACGAGGGATCAGCGGGTTCAGCGAGCGAGGTGCGACGGGATCTTCTGTCAGCAGCAGCATGATGGTCTCAACACCATCGGCTCCCACGAACGGAGGTCTGCCGGTCAGCAGTTCAAACAGGATCGCACCGAGCGCATACACGTCGACTCCGGGACCGGGCTTTGACACCATTCCCGACGCCTGCTCCGGTGCCATGTAAGACGGCGTTCCGACGATCTGTCCCGTGCGAGTCACATCGCTTTCGCCAGCGATCCGCCGAGCCAGTCCGAAGTCGGTGACTCGAAGCAGCTCAGGCCGAATCGACTCCGCGTGAGTTGTCGCGGCCACGTCTGATGCGGCCGAACCACTGTCGCCCTGTGTCGCCATCAGAATATTGGCAGGCTTTAGATCGCGATGCAGAATCCCCTGAGCGTGAGCCGACTGAATCGCATGCGCCAAGGTCTGGACAATCTTTGCCGCAAGACGAGCCTCCACGGGCCGACCGGCAAGAGCATCGGCCAGAGTCCCGCCAGCGATGTATTCCATCACGCAGTACGGAGTGCCCTGCTCTGTTCGTGCAAACTCAAACAGCCGAGTGATATTGGGATGCGAAATGCTGGCGACCGCCTTCGCTTCCGCTTCGAATCTGGACAACAGCTCCGGGTCGTCCGCATCGACAAGCATCTTGACGGCCACTGTCCGCCCCAGCCGTCGGTCCGTCGCGCGATAGACACGCCCCATACCTCCGCGACCAATCAAGTCAGTCACTTCATAACCCGGTATGGCTGGCATCGACATCAGAAAACCTATCAGGCACCGCATACACCATGCGTCAGCTCGAAAGAGTATCAGTGCCGTACATCCGATTCCAGCGTCACTCCCGCAATGTTCGCTAACCAACCAGGAACCATGAACTAAGAACTAAGAACAATGTTCATTCAACAAAAAAGCGGAGCAGCCAGGTCTCCCCAGCCCTCCGCTTTCAGCTCTCCGCTCTCAGCTTTTGACCAACAACTCATCTTTCATCCGATCTTCTTCAGCACCAGATAACCCGGGTCATTGTCATCCCACACCTTCAGGTTGTCTCCGACCACTTCGACATGGAACACGACTTCGCTTCCGTTCTGTCCTCGCAGGACGAGGTCAGACTTTCGCATGGCCCAGTTGCCGGCGAAGGCCTGTTCGCTGGTTGTTCCGTCGTCTTCGTGAGTTCGAAGGACAGCTTCGAAGCTGGAGTCACCGTTCAGAGAGAACTCAACCCAGGTCTTCTTTTCCGTCACCAGATTGAATCCACCCCAGTGCCCGCCAACATTGTCGATCGTCGTCAGAGTAACCGTTGGTTCCGAATCAGGTGCTGGTGAGGTTGCGTCGTTCGATTCACCCTGATCCGCACCCTGATCCTGTCCCTGATCCTGCTGGCCTTCAGTCTGGTTCTGATTCGCAGCCGCTTCTTCCTGCTGAGCTGCTCGTTCAAACTGCTGAGCTTCGAACGTGTATCCCAGATTCGTCAGGTACTCTTCAGACACGTTGGGAAGATCCAGGCTCAGAACACCCATTCGTCGAACTTCCGTGATATCGATCAGGTAATGTTCGCCCTTCAATGCCTGGCTCAGTTCCGCATCTCCTCGTTCGACCGCTTCCTTGAAAGTTGAGTTCAGCATGGTGGATTCGATTGCCAGCCACTGCTTTGACTGAGGAAGCTTGACGGCCGGAAATGCATGGCCAGGGATCAGAATGATGGCGGGTTCCAGTCCAACCGCTTCACACACACTGGCCCAGGTGACGGCAAGGTCGACGCAGGTACCAGCTCGGTTTCGCAGCACGTCGCGAGGATATTTGATGTGCTGGCCCTGATTGCCCTGAGTCAGCAGGCCCGGAGGTGACTGGTAGGCGACTCGATTCGATGTCATGAAGTGGTGCATGGCACTCATGAAGGCGACGCACTGGTCATCCGACTGGCTTGCCGCAATCGACTGACCGTAGCTCTGCGCGGCCATTCCGTTGATTCGGCCGGCAAGCTGCTGGACGACCGGGTCTGCAGGAGTTGTCATGGATGTCATCAGTGCCGGAGCATAGTCGAACTGATCGATGAACCCTGTGATCTGTTCCGGCTTCAGGCTGGAGAAGATGACTTCGTTGCGGCTAAGGACCTGAACCGGAAAGGAATCCGATTCCTGAACTTTGCTGCCGTCGATCTCTTCATATTCGTACTCGACCTCAATCACGGCCGGTCGTGAACCGTTCATTGACATCACCTTCTCGAGATCAAAGATCGGGAAGAACGGATCGACCACAGTCTGACCAGGATACAGCTTTGCGACACGCTGCCATGAGCTCCAGCTGCCCATCTCCGCGACTCGGAATCGAACTCGATAGTTGTTCAGAATCTGATCGCCGGTGTTCTTCGCTGTTGCTCGAGCAGCCCAAAGATAGTTGAAGCTGGGATTGCTGTAGTTCTTTGCCAGGCTGCTCATGAGAGTCGTCTTGTGATCGACTTCGAACTGCAGTTCTGCGTTCGTGCCGCTGGTCACGTTCGGAGTGAAGTCGTAAGTGATCTCGCACTTCTGACTGTCGAATGTGGCATTCGTTGCACCGGCAGGAAGTTCGACATCGATTACCATCGTCCCGAGACCGATGTCTGTGGTCTCGGCCGACATCAGCGTGACATGAGAACCCGACGATGAAACCAGCTGGCAACCGGTTCCGGAGTTCATGCGAATGACCCAGTGATTGCCTTTGACGTTGCGCGCTGAAGCCGGTGCACAGAACTTCATCTTCACTTCATTCACCGTGTCGTTGAACTCACCGGTCAGATCATTCATGCTGGACCAGTTGCGATCGTCCATTCCAATTTGACGGGCCAGCAAAGCAAAGTTGCCTCCCATCTGTTTCAGAGCTGTGTAGTGCTTGACCTGTGTCTTCAATGAAATCTGAACGTCACTCACACCAATGTCCGACACCTTCACAGTCGTGCGGCCGGAGATTACAGGCTCGGTACCAAGAGCCTGACCGGAGTAGCAAAGTCCACCAGCGACGAGTGCAAGAAAACAAAGAACGTTCTGAGCGAAACGTCGAGCCATGCGACAGAATTTTGCGGGGCGAACCATCGGAAATCTCCTGAAAAGCTGAGTATTTTTGCGGGTCAGGACACTTGTTTGCGTCCTCGAATACCCCCCGTACCAGCCGCCGGAAGATCTGTGACAACAATTTTGGATTTTTGTTTTGTCTCCTCGATCTGTTCAGAATTGGACCGCCGCGTCAACTTCTGTTGCCTCATATCGCAACAAGAACTTCATCGAAGACAAACTGCAAATCTCTCTCCATCAGTGACTCCAGCCATTCGCTCAAGCAGTCTTCCGATCTGGGTGTTGGATGCAAGTCCTCCGTGTTCAGCATGCCCGGGTTGGCCAACGTCCGTTCCAAGGTTGTTTCAGAACGTTGTGTCTTCATTGGTACTCCCCTGGTCACGAACGCAACGTCCGGGATCTCGGGCGTCCGAATCTGCCAGATCGAGATGAACTCCGTGAGAACAACTTCGGAATTCCAGGGGCCAACGTCGGGCTTCTCTGTGTGATCTGATACCTGCTGGGCAATCTGAAATTCCAGAACGGTGCTCCAGGGACTCATTTGACCTGAAACACTGACGGCACGAACCCATGCTCGATAGGTCCCGGAGGCCAGTGGCCTGGCTGGCGCAAACTGTGCCTGTGTCAGAGTAGTCTCCTGGATGACTCTGGATGGAACATCTGTTCTGTTGACGGTCAATTCGTACCTCAGAGCGCCTGTCACCGGCGTCCATTGAATCAAAGGAGGTCCGTTCACTGTTCCCAACGGAGACAATAGAGTGGGACGTCCTCCAACATAGAAGTCCGCACGCGAACTCCAGAATGTCCTTGCACCAAACTCAGACTGGCCACGGATGTACCAGCTCCAGTTGCCATCAGAAAATGGAGAATCCGGCGTCCAGCGGGACAAACGAAGATCTGGATAGTCGAAAATCATTCCCGTCGTTCGATTTCTCAACTGCAAATCGTAAGACACGGCTCCGGGAAGAGTTGTCCAGGTAAACTCCGGAACGTTTTCGAATGTTGGAAGGACAGGCGTCAGGGCGACTGGTGCGGCCGACACGGATAGCGTGATAGCCGTCGCCCATCGAGCCGCACGATTGTTCCGGTCAATTCCTCGAACCCAAATCTTGTAGTTTCCGAGAGGCCAGTCCACATCCGGAACAAACTGATTCGTCGCCAGATTCGACAGACTGACAAACTTCTGAATTCCGCGAGTCGTATCATCAACCTGAATCTCATACCGCACGGCGCCAGGGAGTACCTCCCAGCGAATTGCTGGTCGCAGAGTGTTCTGTCGGTACTCCAAAGGCACCATGGTAACAGGAGTGTTGACACGAAACGTGAGCGGCAAACTCCAGGGAGTCAACTGGTTGTCCGCAGTACGGGCACGAACCCAAACTCTGTATTGACCGATTGCGAGCGCCCGTGGAGGAACCCATTCAGAAAGGGTGACAGTGTCTCGAGTAACGCCGGCAGGACTGACATTCAAATCCGCGAACCAGATATCGAAACTGATGGCATCCGCGACCGACTGCCATTGAATCTTCGGTTGTTGCTCGGCTGTCGTTGCGGTCGGCCCTGTAATGACTGGTGTATTGACCGAGACAAACTCAGGCCCCGACTCAAAGTCTGCTGTCGAAACTGTCCCGAACGAACCTGTAAGTATCCCCGCCCCAGGCAGCCCAGGCATGAACTGATAGGAAGCAAGGCCGGTCACATCAAACGTCAGAGCATCGCCACGTGCCGCGGTCGGGCCTCCCGCGAAGACTGCCAGAGGGACAATGGTATCCGGTCGAATAATCACGGTGTCGGAGCCTGAATCAGACAGGTTCAGTCGAACCTGATTCTGGCCTTTCCAGCGAAGACTGCCACCTGGACCAAACAAATCGTCGCCAATTGCAGCACCGATTCTCCCAGGACTCGAGTGTACGCGACGTCCAACAGTATCGGCACGATCGTTGACGAGGATCTCATCGGGCTCAGAGGCTGAGGATTCCAGGAAAACACTTGCCTGGATCGAACGAGTAGATCCAGCAGATCCCGGGAGACCACCAATGAAGAATGAGTCAGTGCCAGCCTTCGACCTGACTTCAAGGGCCGCTTCCGTTCCCAATATGACGAACTGGTCCGGTCCATCTGTTGCGGTCACCTGAATCAGTTCTGTCGTGGAAGTTTCCACAATCGGACCGGCTGTTCGCCCGAATCCCGTCGTGTTGAAGGTCCAAGCCTGCGAACCTGGCGCTCCCGTATCGTCCCAGATCACGGAATCGATCTCGGTTCCACCCTGAACCAGGAGAGCTGGCGAGGGATTAAACACAAGCCCGGAGCCCTGGAATCGAAATTCATCACGGCCTTCATCGCCAAACAGCTGAGTATTCACGCTGCCATTGCTCGGATTGAGTGTCTGGACAACAACCACATCGTCGCCCTGCTCTCCGTGCACGATCAGATTGCGCCCTCCTGAAATTGTCACATGATCAGCTCCTGGACCTGCCAGCACGGTGACATCGCTGGAGCTAATCAGGATGTCATCTGCCCCACTGCCAGTGAACACCTTCTGTTCGAAGAGTCCTGTTATCGTCATGATATTCGCACCGCCGCGTTTGACGGTATTCGGAGCTATCTCGAAAGAGCATCCATCTTGACTGAGAGTATCGAAGACCAGAATGTGATCCAGTTGAAGATTCGGATCAAATCCTCCCGACACAGTGACGGAGCCCAAAATGGCATCCAGCATCCCTAACAGACCATCCTCGGTGCCAAGACTGACGAACTCATCGGAGCCCGCGTTGCCACGAACATCAACGCTCACTTCCGGAATTGTACTGACCACGGAGACACGATTGATTCCTCGTCCCGAGTCACCCAGTTGATTGATCGTCCCCGTGTACTGAATGGACTGGACACCATCGTAAAACGCGCGTCCATTCCAGGGAGATCCTGCATCAGGAGATGGCGGAGCACTTCCATAATGATCGCTCTCGTCCTGCAGATCGTGTCCTGCAAAGCGGATGTGATCGGAATAGATGTACGCGGTTCTGGTGGAGGGCCAGACAGAATTATCGAGTGCCAGTGAGTTGATTCCTGAGCCACCCTGAAGCGTCAGTCGACCACGCTGTCCATCAAAATCAGAAATGGAGAAGGAGTCATTCCCGGTTCCACAGACCAGATCCCAGTCCGCTGCGGTCCAGCCGCCGATGTCGAAGTGAGTGTCATATGTCGCTGAAGAAAACAACGTTGTCTGCGCAGACTTCGTCCCTACGGAATACTGTGATCTTGTGTTTCTGAGATAACCATAGAGCAATTCATAGTTCTGTCGTTCCACGAGTGACTCATCGTGAATAACGACGGTGTCGTCACCCTCACCGCGGCCGTCGAGCAGAAGATTGGCATGGATCGTCGTACTAAATGGTGAGGTAACGGATCCGACAATAAACTGATCATCACCTGGAGAACCGGAGGCCGTGATACTCTGAATACTACCTGCAACGGGCTGAATCTCGATGCGCCCAGGAGTGTTGCCGATGTTGAGCGAGAGAGCCTGAATGTCGATGGTCTGTACTCGCAGGTTTCCGCCAGAAATCATGTCGTCTTCAAACAGCCAGTCATGATTTATGGAATCGTAATTGTAATCAGCCGGCTCGATACTCAGCTGAGTCGAATAGGTTTTGTTTCCGGATACAACAACCTGAGTCAGGCCCGGACGATCCGCGAGTGCGAGGTCCAGAATCGCAAAGCCATAGTACCGTGAAGATCCATCGATGATGAACGAGCGTGCTGTGTCATCAAAATTGACATGAACGCCACGTGCGTTGTAAAGGTCCTTATAGACGTATCTGGTTGTCATTCCGAGAGTCGCAAAGCCAGCCCAATCGCGATCACTTACAGCAATCAGAGGAACATTCGTCACATCGACATTTGTCAGAGTTGACCAGTAGTTGGATGTCTCAACATAAGCTGATAATCCGCCGGAGATCTTCAGCGACGATCCAGTCCACGACTTAACATTCGTGTGGCTGAAACTGTTTTGCACAACCGATACGTTTTCGACATTCGGCAAATAGAGTGAGCCAGTGAATGTTGACGTGGTCAGTCCCCAACCTGCGCTGTTGCGTCCTTCACCGTTTGTTTCCAGCGTGACAACAAGACTGTTGCTGGCCCCGGTATTAATCAGGGGTAAGCTGTCATTCCCCGCGCCTCCATCAAATACATAGCGGTAGTTGTCCCCAAAGACAGGCAACGAAGTCGTATTCAGTGGATCATAGACTCGACAGACATCATCACCAGCTCGGCCTTCGATTTGCGAATACAGGGGTGCATACCCAAGGAACTGGTCATTCCCTGACCCGGAAATCAATTGAAGCACTTCAAACCCTGGATAGAACCTGAAAGTGCTCGAATAGGGATTCTGACCTCCACGACTCACGATCAATCGCCAGCCAGGTATCGCACTTTCTATGTCGCCTACAGCCGGGCGAATGAACTCGTACGTCGTATCTTCCGTTTCCTCAGAATTGTCGAAGTACAGACTGCCACCATCCGGCCCAGCGTTTATGACGCCGGTGATCAGGCTGGTCTGAATCCCATCAAGTCGTCCGGCACCAATGTAGATCTTGTCGTAACCGGTGCCTCCATTCATAGACAGCAGGTTCTGAACACCGTTTTCCGCTCGCAAAGTATCCGCGCCATCATCGCCGTTCAGCACAACGCTTCCAATGCCGCGGAACTCAAGTATGTCATTGCCTGATCCTCCATTCAGACGCACCTCGTCAAAGTTCCCATAAACGTGGATCTCGTCATCATCTGTTCCGCCGTCGGCAACGATTCGATGAACCGAAAAACCCGAGAAGTTCTGGGTCACTCCAAACGCGCTGACGGACACCCTGATTCCCGGCAAACCACCCGGGCGATCATAGAAGAACCGGCGCACCGTGAAGTTCTCTCTCGTCGCTGCAGCCAATGGACCGCGCAAGAAAGACTGTGATCCCGCTGCGAGTGTCAGCGTGTCTCCCGCCAGAGTCGCAAGAACCACGGGGACCACTGGCGACGGACTCAGTTCCTGTGGGTTTGGAATACAGTCCGTCTGAAATTCGAAGATCGTCGCTTCGGCAAACGTCCATTCCTTTTTGATGCCAACGAACTTGCCGCCGACTTCACCTCCCACGGAAATGCCAACGGATGCACGGGCCTTCATGCTGCCGCCCACTAAAAAGAAACAGTCACCAAGCTCCCCGGCGAATGGTCTGAGTTTTGCTGGCTCCTGAAGGTTGCGCGAGTTGTCCATGGTCATGGTGATTCCGGCCGACATTCCACCTCCGACGGTCAGATTTGCCTGAGGAATCCCCGGGCCAACGCGAAGGTCAACACTTCCCGTGACATTCAGGTGAGTCGACTTGTCGATGTACAGACCATTAAGCAGTGCACTGCTGTTGAAATTGCCGCCGGAATACAGTGGAGCCATCGCATCTCTTAGCCCCCGAGTATCGAACCCGACCTTCGCAAATGCGTCGAAGTCCATTGCCGGGTGGATAATGATGACAATCCCATCGACCGGCGACACATTGATCTCGTGATCCAGCACCAGATGGTATCGACCTGACAGTGTCACCAGATCTGCATCTCTGCCCAGCAGGAACCCAAGCGCCACACTGGTCGGGTTCTTCACAATCGGAAAGTCGTAATAGAGTCCGTTCTCCTGAACGCTCGCGGTGAGCTGATCGAACAAACCGTTAATCTGATCGCCAATTCCTCCAGGAAGTTTGGCTGCGATTTGCTGTCTCAGGGCGTTGTAGTCAATCCCATTGCCTGACACCGGAATCAGACTGGACCAGTCGCTCAGTCCCAGGTTACTCAGCGCAGAAACTGCCGTCAGCAGGCTTGAGTTTCCAGCACCGCTGATATCAAACGAGCCAATTTCAATCCATGCATCCGCACCATCATTTGCAAGTGCATCAACCTGATTCGAGAACGCCTTGAGCTTCTCTGCCGAATGAACAAAGTTCAGGAATGCCTCCGGCGGATTCGGCAACTGTGACATTGCGGACGCCAATGATGGCAGCGAGACTTCAGGTCCTCCGATATCCCGGGAGAAATCGCTGATGCCGGGAATCGGATCGAGAACAGTGTCGAGTATTGGCTGGAACGGCTCAAGTACATACTGAACCTTCTGTGCCATGGTCTGAATGATGCCGCTCGTCAGCGAACTGATGTTCATCCCGATACTGTTCAGCTTCAGCGTCGGAGCACCAAAGGACCCGTATCCGGTATTCAGGTCAATATTGTTGAACTGCCATCCAACCACCATCGTCGTGCGAAGACGAGGAAAACCGGCCGTCGTGATTTCTGCCTTCAGATTGAGCTGAAGATCCAGGTTTCCGCTCAGGCGTGGATTCTGAAGCGTCAGCCCTCCTGCTGTGCCTGCTACGTCCACTGTCAGCTGGACGGCAAGATCCCTGTTATCCAGGGTTGCGTCCTGAGCTGATACGTTCAGGAATCCGAGGCCCGCCGTAAATGAACTCGGAATCTGACCTGATGATAAGT
The DNA here is from genome assembly GCA_016795145.1 of Planctomycetaceae bacterium. GTDB lineage: Bacteria > Planctomycetota > Planctomycetia > Planctomycetales > Planctomycetaceae > SXXK01. Next base: position 69,732 of record JAEUII010000440.1, on the reverse strand, counting down.
TCCCGTCAATCTGGAATCGCAGTTCGTTCTGACGACTTGAATCGAAGTAGAAGGCACCGTTCCGAAATCCAAACGAGAAATTGTCATATGACAGCGTCACAGTCATCGACGCTGTGACATTTCCTGAGGCACGAAACGGAACGGAATCAAGACCAATACCGAATGCCGAGTTGAAGGTGACCGATTTCACCAGATTCATCGCAAGGTCAACACCGTTTGTGTCAATGGTCACTGCAATGTCATCCACATCGCTGACCCCGTTCCCATTGCGATCTCCAACGATCTCCAGGCTGCTGAGCTGATTGTAGATCTGTGTCCTGACCAAAGTCGCCGTGCTGCCCGGATCGAGCCCAGGGAGGACTTTGTGAAGTTCGTTCGTTAACCCTACAAGCGAATCTGTGATCTGGGTCACGTCACGGACCGGCTTATTCAGCAACGGCAGTCGATTGGAGATCGGTCCCAGGGTATGCAGAGCGGTCGAAATCTGATTCAGAGCAGCACCAGGTCCCTGAGTCAGCGCCTGGTCGACATCGTTGAAGTATCCGGAAAGGACTCTACGACTTTCCAGTCGTTCGCTGGAGTACGATGAAATGCGAGTCCTGCGTTTGTCTCGTCGTCGAATCATGTTTTTCCCCGCCCTTGCAGACAAACTTGTCCGCACCGCTGTTTGTGGGGAAACACTCCTCGCCAGTTTTGCTAATCAACGTGCGTACAATAAATGCTTCCCAGAGGGAGTACTGCGAAGACCGACGTGCAATCCACAGTGAAGTTAAGAAAAATCGCGATTCACCGGAGCGGCATCTGGTCCGGAGCCAACTCATTCAGCAGTGACATCGTTTCGGGAATTTCTGTCCATGAGCCCCAGCGTGGCCGATTCTCGCTCGATAACGCTCGCTTCGATTCTTCACTGGCCAATTGGATCCAGGTGATCGCTTGTTCAAGCCGCACGGACGCCTCGGCTTTTCGACCCACCTGATCCAGTGCCGCCGACAAAACCAGGAGATCCGCGCCGCGCAGCCCACAGAACGTTTCAAGCTCCTCTAGTTCCCTGACAGCATCCTCTGGACGCTGCATTCGCATATGCCACGCGGCAACAAACCTCACGCTGTCTGACTGATGACTTTCCGCAAGCTCAGCAAATGGTTCCAATTGAGCCCAGTCCGGACAACCTTGCCGATTGGAAATGCATACTTCGAGGACACAAAGAGCAGAGTCAGTGGAGGATGTTCCCTTGAATTTCTGAATCATCGACTCACAGACGTTTCTGTATTCCGAGAGATTGCGATCCGCCAGGCAGGCTACAGCCAGAAATCTCCAGAGGCTCGGATCCTCAGGGGACAAGTCGACTGCCTGACGGTACAGAATGGCCGCTTCACCATACTTTCCGTGCTCGACCTTCTGAAATCCCATGGCTCGGATTGCTTCCAGCCGGATCCCCTTTTCCACGGAATCCGTAAGGACCTGGTCGTATTCTCGAATGGCATCGTCCATTCGTCTCAATGCGGCAAGTCCTCGTGCACGAAGAAGATTCAGTCGGACATCCCGACTTGCCTTTCCCTGAACCCTTTCTTCTGCAATTCGGAGATGAACAAGAAATGCCAGCCAATCCTCGACTGGCATCGGCCACGAGGCATTCGCGCCGTAGTGCTTAACCCACTTCGAATCGGCTGATTGCAGCAACAAGTCCAATCCATCACTGCGTTCTGACTGAGCCTGTTCCAGTTCTCGCTTTGCAAGTTCCACATCGGACATCTCCATCGCGATAATTGCCCGCAGCGCGTGCAGCGAACCTGTGACCGCGACATCCGAAGACCGGGGCAGAAGTTCGCGGCAAAGGTTGTCGGCGTCAGCGAACTGCCTGGAGCGAGCGTAGCACCATGCCAGTCGGAAGCGGCTTCGCACATCACCTTCTCGTGCCGAAACGGTCTCCGCCATCGCAACGGGAACAATGTCTGGTGTCTGTGACGCGGGCAACAGCGTGAATACCTTCAGGATGTCTGACATCACTGATGTTTGGCCCTGGGCACCAAAAATCGACACCATGCTGTCGAATGTCTTTCGGCACTGTTCGGTATGCCCCGCGTAGGCCTGCAGCAATGCCAGTTCTGTCCATTTTGATGACAGCACCGGACGCTTAATGGACAATGCCGTCTCAAGATCGCGCAACGCTTCAGCAAACAGCCCCAGTTCCCGGAATCGAACAGCTCGCTCTTCAATGGCTGCCGGCATGTCGGGACGAAGTTCGATTGCTGCATCGCAGGAGTGGATTGCATCATCCCACTGGCGCTGGTCTGCCAGCCAGCGAGCTTCTTCCAGAAACTGCAGCGAACGGTTCATCCGGATGGCTTCGTCCTGTAATCGATCCGCAAGTCGACGGGCCTGCTCTTTGGCCGCAGACTCGGACGCAGTGGCTTTCTCTGCAGTTCTTCTCGACTCTACTGCATCACGCCACTGCCACGACACGATCAGAAAAGCAACCACGATCGTTGCCAGCAAAACCGCAAAAACGCGATTTCTTCGGCACCATCGCCAGCTTCGCTCCAGGACTCCTGCACGACGGGCAGAAACGGGGCGGTCTTCAAGAAAGCTGCGAAGATCCTCCGCAAATCGCTCTGCGGTCGGATAACGCATATCACGATCCGGATGCATCGCTGTCAGAACGATTGTCTCCAGATCCACAGGCAACATCGGCTGCAGACTGCGCAATGACTTAGGCGATTGCTGCATCACGGACTGAATCAGTACAGCACGGTCAGAGTCCGGGAACGCAGGCTCCAGCGCAAGCAGTTCGTAGGAAGTTACACCGAGAGAATACACATCAGAGCGACGGTCACAGGATCCGGAGAATCGCTCGGGGGCCATATAACGGAGGGTCCCAGCAAGGTCACCAGATCGCGTCACGGCATCCTCTTCCGATTTCGCGAGCCCAAAATCTGTGACCCAGAGGTGCTGCTGATCGTCGATCAGCAGGTTAGAAGGCTTGATGTCCCGGTGAAGAACGCCACGGTGATGAGCATGTGCAAGCGCTTCCGCAGCCTGCAGCATCATTCCGGCAACGAGATTGAAGTAACCCCTCCGGTCCGCCACATACAACTGCGTGATGCAATCCAGGATCAGCGTATGCTCTGAATCCTTCACTGCCTCATTCATCTCCGATCCGATTCCTCGATCACGATGCCGTCGCAATGCATACAGCAGTTCATCCAGCCCCGGTCCGTCAATCAGCTGCATCGCATGGTAAACAGTTCCTTCATCATGCCCCAGTTCAAAGAGTGGTACGATGTTTGTGTGATGCAGCCTGGCTGTTACCCGGGCTTCACGCTGAAACCTTGCACAAGGTTTCGAGTCGGTTGTTTCGGAGGCGTACATGACTTTAAGAGCAACGCGCCGCCCAAGCACCTTGTGGACAGCATCAAACACAATCCCCATTCCCCCTCGACCGATCCGTTTCAGAATTCGGTAATCACCCAGTTCTCTTCGGTTGAGCAAAGGATCGAGCGATTCGGATGACCCTGGAGACCTGGTCGAGTCGCCATGCTGTTCCATCAGCAGCAGAGTTGACAGGACTCTTCGCAAGCGGACCTGATTCTCAGGCGAGCGTGCGCAGTAATCTTCAATAGACGGAGTTTCTCCGCGACGGACACTCGCGAGAAATGCCTCCGCGGCCAGCGCAACCGGATCGGGCCTTTCCTCTCCCTTATGCGCCGGGTAAGTGTCCGAATCGGACAAATCACTTTCAGACTCTGAGGTCGTCGCCATGACTCCAAACTCCAGAAGCCCTGATCAAATACAACTCATTCGCTATTCGGTCTGATAGGGACGAAGGATCACTTCCAGACGTTCAACAGCACGAACAAAACGATTGCTGGCTGCAGTCTCACTAATGCCCAGAATCCTCGCGGACTCCTGATTGCTCAACTGCTCAAAGTGTCGAAGCAACAGGATCTCACGATCGATCGCATCCATGCAGTCCAGCGCCTCTCTCAATCGCGCGCGAATCTCCGCGCGGATCAGGTGCACACTGGGAGATGTGAGTTGTGCTTCCAGCAACTCTGCCAGATTCATGCTGCTCGCATACTCCGACTCACGATTCCCGGCCGTCTCTTCGCGACGAACGTCACGCTGTTGAGCACCCAGGTGCATTCGATGAAGCTGTGCGAGTCGCTGCGATGTCAGGTATCGGAGCCAGACAAAAAAGGGAACCGATCGATCCGCTGTGTACTCATCAAATCTCTGCGATGCCTCCAGCAGAGATTCCTGAATAACGTCAGAGTCATCAATTCGACGGGCGAGTCGACGATCCATTCGAAACCGCAGGAATCGCCTCAGCCGGTTGCGATGCAATTCAAGGAGTTGGTCGAGCGAACAACGACGCCCGGCCGCTGCCAGTTCCAAAAGTTCATCAATTCCTGGCCCTGCCATTTTCCGCTCAGTTCTTGAGTCATACCTGAAAGAAGGCCCCGCGTTCACAGTTATCCACATGTACTCGGACCCCACTCAATTCTAGCCAGCCTCCATCGCCCGCCACAAAGCCTCCCCGTAAATCTGCTCCGCTTTTTGTAACGAGAAACTTCGATTGCGCCGTCGTTGCCACCGTTACATTCGAGGCCGCTTGCAGCCGTGTTCTCGCGCTCATTACGATGCTCAGCTCGTTGAAGTGGAATAGAGCCGGCCGTTACTGGAGTCCCGTTGTGCTGCGTTTGTCCGTTTTGATCACTGTGACGTTGTGTGGGACGTGCTCTCAAACTGCGAATGGCAGTGAAGAAGAGTACGAGGTTCAAGAGAAGATTGTGTACTCAACGGTCGAAGGGCGGGAACTGCACCTGGACGCTTTTGTGCAGAAGAAGGAAGGACGCCATCCGTCGGTTCTTGTCGTGCACGGCGGCGCGTGGCGTTCGGGAAATCGAAAACAGCTGGCTGGGTATGCAGCATCTCTGGCTAAGCGAGGATTCAACTGCTTCGCCATTGATTATCGTCTTGCTCCAAAAGACAAGTTTCCGGCTCAGATCGACGATTGCCGCGCAGCTCTGAAGTGGGTACGAACGAACGCGGAACAGTACAAAGTCGACACGGCGAAAGTCGGTGCGATTGGATATTCGGCGGGAGGACATCTCGTGTGTCTTCTCGCGACCACGGGTGAGGCTCCCAGCGAAAAGAACGACAACGTGGATACTCGCCTTCAGGCTGTTGTCGCTGGCGGAGCGCCGACGGACTTTCGAGCATTCCCGGATGATGGCAAGTGGGCTGAGTACTGGATGGGTGGCGATCTCAAGACGGTGCCCGACAAATTCAACGCCGCTTCAGCGACAGCGTTCGTCGACAAGGACGATGCTCCTGTGTTCTTCTTCAACGGTACCGCTGATGAACTCGTTCCGCTCGAATGGTCCAGGAGCTGCCACGATGCACTCAAGGCCTGCGGCGTTCGCACCGAACTCCACACGATCGAAGGCGCCCGCCACATCCCCGCCGCCATGAACTCCAAAGCGCTCGACAAGGCGTATGCGTTTCTTGAATCAGAGCTGAAGAAGTAGGGGGGAGTTTTCAGCGGTCAGCGGTCAGGATGCACGAAACTGAACACTGACACCTGAACACTGAAAGTTCGAGAGATGAAACTGAAACATCGCCAGACGCTTCTCTTTCACGCGATCACCGGCTTTGACGCAAAGGCAACCGTTCGACGTGTGCTGACGCTGGTGGCATTGATCTGGCTCCCTTCACCAAATCTCATCGCAGACGATGTGCCGCAATCTGTCGAAGAACTCTGGGCGACTTTTGATCCTCGCCAACAACCACTGGAAACGGAATTGATCCGGGAGTTCAAATCAGACGGCACCGTGATTCGGCATGTCAGGTTTCTGGTCGGAACATTCAGGCAGAAGCCAGCTCGCATGACCGCGATCTATGGCTTTCCGGAACACGCCGACCGCCTTCAAAAGCTACCGGCCGTCATGCATATTCATGGCGGCGGGCAACGGGGATCTCTGAGCGAAGTGAAGCTGCTTGTGTCCCGAGGTTACGCAGCTTTGTCGGTCAACTGGGGTGGTACTGCTGGCCAGTCTCCATTCAATTCTGTTGAGGGTGCTGAGCCTGGTGATCTGAACACCGACTGGGGAGCTGTTGATCCAAGCCAGCTGAATGTGCCGGGTTATTATTCCATGCTTCCAGGACCAAAGCAGCTTTTTGAGGATCGTGAACATCCGGGAAACTGTAACTGGTACCTGCTGGCAATGGGGTGTCGTCGAGGCCTCACGTTTCTTGAGCAGCAGCCCGAAGTTGATCCCGAGCGTCTTGGAGTGCATGGCTATTCGATGGGCGGCAATCTGACGATGTACGTTGCCGGCACAGATCGTCGCGTCAAAGCGGCCGTGCCTGCTGTCGGTGGTGCTGGATGGCGATGGCAGCCTCATGAATTCCTGGGAGGGTCCGATCAACAAGATCACATCAAGGGCAATATCGACCTCTTTCGCCGGACGCTCAGCTTCGAAAACTACTCGCCACTGATCCAGTGCCCTGTCCTTCATCGCAGTGCGACAAACGATTTTCATGGGTGGATGGATGACGTCTATCGAACGAACTCGCTGATCCCCAATCAACCTGTTCGCTATTCATGGACACCCCATCTCAATCATCGACTCAGCCCCGAAGTAGCGGTCTCCATGCCGCTGTGGTTTGATCAGCATTTGAAAGATGGCCCACGTCTTCCGGACACTCCAGCGAGTCAGCTCGTTCTGCAGACATCGAATCATGTCCCGGCATTTCACCTGACGCCGGACGAACCTTCCTGGCCCGTTGCACGCGCAGAAGTTTTCTACAGCGTCGATCCCGATCCCCGTGCCCGCTTCTGGCGCAGTGCGGAGGTTGCTCAAAGCGGAAACGGATACATCGCTCAGCTGCCTCTTCACACGACTGACCTTCCATTGTTCGCCTTTGCGAATGTCTACCATACTCTGCCGGAACCTGTCTCACTCAACGCGATCCCGGGCTATGGTAAACCCATCACCGAAGTCTGTATCAGCAGCCAGTTGCATACGGCAACGCCGGAAGAACTGAAGAACGCGGAAGTCATCGCATCGATGCAGGTCAGTTCGCTGATCGATGCCTTTGACCCTGCACATCAGATGCGAGACTGGTATACAATCAACGCCGATCATCCGACACTCGTGCAACACTGGACTCGCAAGCTGACCGACCCCGCGCACCAGGGCCCGCAAGGCGCCAGGCTACAACTTAAGCTCCGGATGCCGACAACGAACACGCTGACGTTTGTCATCATCCAAAACGAATGGCGATCGTACGGCGGGCCGCGAAGGACCTTTGTCTGCGAGCGTGAAATCACCGGATCCGAAGACGATCAGACGCTCATCTTCGAGCCTTCGGACTTCACCAATGAAGACGGTTCACTCGCCTCATGGGACAATCTCGACCAATTCGCCATCTGCCGCCATTACAACGAACGAGGATCCAAAGACCGAAAACCCGCGACCTGGACCGGCCCACCACCAACGCTGATGAGACTTGAATGGAAGTAGGTCAGGAATCGAACGGAAAAGCGTCACGCTGACGCGCCTTGCGGCTCTTGATCAAGCCCGATCTGGGGCGAAGCGATTGAGACAATCGCTCTACACTCCCTCCCGTGCCGCGCAGCGAAACGGGAGGGGTCGGCCGATGAGACCGGGGGAGGGTTGCGCCGTTTCGCCCTTTGGCGTGCGTCTCAACTTGAACGCCATCCACTAACGAAGCACGAGGCCCCCTCCCGATCTTGCTGACGCGCGATCGACCTCCCCCAAACGAGTTTGGGGGAGGAGGTTTTTGGGGCGACATGAATACATGCCACTCTGAATTGCAAATCCACGTTCAACCACACGTCAACACAACCCTCCCCTCCCGTGCAGCGTAGCGAAGCGGGAGGGGTCGGCCGACTAGGCCGGGGGAGGGGATGCTTTCGTCATTATGCGCGATTTGACGGCGACGCGTTCTTCTGAACCAGGAGACTTCGCCCTTCAAACGATAAACTCCCGAGCATCATCTTTCAGCTGTCGGTCAGGTGCACACCATTCAGACAGCTGGTTCAATCCCTCCGACTTCTTCCCTCCCACTGCGAAGGTCCTGAATGCTCCGCAATTTTCTTTTCATCGCTCTCACAGTCTTCACGCCGCTGACAGTCTCCGCGTCAGACGTTCCGGCTCAACTACCAAAGGCTGACGGAAAGCCTGCCGAGCAATCCAAACCGATCAAGGTTTACATCATGCTGGGGCAATCCAACATGCTTGGCTTTGGTCGAGTTGGCCCGAAGGAAACGAAGGGATCGCTGGAATACCTGGTGAAAGAAAAAGGTAAGTATCCTCACCTTATTGACGACTCTGGCAACTGGATCACTCGGCAGGATGTTCGTTACGTCCATGTTATGGATCCGCGAGGAGTCGACTACAAGGACATGGAAAAATTCAGCGACGTGCACAACGAATGGCTGACTCCCGATAAGTCGTTCGGACCGGAACTTGGCTTTGGCCAGGTCATGGGCTACGTCCACGAAGAGCCCGTGCTGCTTCTAAAAGCGTGCATCGGCAACCGAAGTCTGGGCTGGGACCTGTTGCCGCCTGGCAGCGAACGTTTCGAACATGAAGGCAAGATCTACGCGGGCTACAAAGACGTTGCGAACTTCTGGGACAAGGGCACGGAACCCAAGCCCGTTCCATGGTACGCCGGGCGGCAGTATGATGCGGATACTGCTCATGCCAAAGCCGTCCTGAAGAACCTGGAGAAATACTATCCTGGCTACAAGGGTCAGGGCTACGAAGTCGCCGGCTTCGTCTGGTGGCAGGGTCACAAGGATCAGAGCGCGGCGCTGGCCGGACGGTATGAACAGAACCTTGTGCACCTCATCAAGACGCTGCGAAAAGACTTTGATGCGCCCAACGCAAAGTTCGTCCTCGCCACCGGCTGTGGCAACCCAGGGCGAGAGAGCTTTGGACTGCAGATCGCTGAAGCCCAACTGGCCGTTGATGGCGACAACGGTAAGTACCCCGAGTTCAAAGGGAACGTCAACGCTGTGGACACTCGCGACCTCTGGCGTGATGCCGATGAATCACCCGTGAATCAGGGCCACCACTACAACCACAACGCTGAAACCTACTACGAAACCGGCGAACGCCTCGGCCGTGCAATGGCAGAGCTGCTGAAACAATAGTGCCCCCGTCTAAGCCCTCTGAGCCTGAGGCGCTAGCCGACTTCGCTTTGACGGATTTCGTTTCGGCGGACTGGAACATTGAATCGGCTAGCGCCTCAGGCTCAACTGAATCCGGGTCGTTTAAGGCAAAGTGATCATGAAACTCATCAAGTCAGCCTGTCCGTGGAAAGCCGGGATCATCTTCCTGGCAGTTGTGTCATTCCATGCACTTTTCAGCATGCACGACGTTCGCGCGCAGGAAGCGTGGCAAGCGACAGCGGAAGCTCGATTGAAGGCGATTTATGAACGCGGGGAGTTTCGAGCGAAGGCTTTCCGGCCAACATGGCTGAGCGACAGTTCGGGATTTGTCGTTGAGCAACCAGAACCAACCACCGGGAAGCAAGCCCAGTGGTTCTACAACGTCACAGCAGGTGCTCGAAGTGTCTGGAAGTCGGATGGCAAACAGCTTGTGCAGAAGGACTCCGCTCATCTGGTGCATGGTACGCTGCGACTTGAGACTCGTCGCGACAAGGTCGTTGCAGTCGACCAGAGCAATCAGCAGGAGACTGTTCTGGTCTCCGGTTTGGAAGGCAGAGATATCGAGTTTCGCGATCCTGCCTGGAGTCCGGACGGAGCTCGAGTCCTTTTCATTGAAGCGGACTACACCGACGTCAAGCAACGGTCAGTGCTTGTGCCCGGTGATCCGTCTTATCCTGAAGTCCAGCAACATCGGTTCGCGCGAGTCGGAGGAAGCATCGAGAAGCTGCGAATCGGAGTCGTGGATGCTGACGGAAAGAACCTGACATGGCTGCCCGTGGAATGCCCGGAAGAGGGGATGTATCTCGGGCAGGTCGAATGGGCAGGTAACTCGGATGAAGTGCTTGTCGAAAAATTCAGCCGGTTCCGCGATCGCCGCGATTTCCTGCTGGTCCGCGTTGGCGGCAGTGTCACAACAATCTACTCGGAAACAAACGATGCATGGGTAGAAGCAAGTCAGGGCTGGAACTCAGGGCTCACATGGCTTCAGGACGGTAAGGAGTTTGTTGTCGTCAGTGAGAAGGATGGATGGAGACACGCACGACGCTATTCTCGCGACGGAAAAGAACTGGCCCTGCTGACCCCGGGAGAATACGACATCATCGATCGCGCGGTCATCGACGAAGAGCGCGGCTGGTACTACTTCTACGCTTCGCCTGACAACGGAACTCAAAGATACCTTTATCGCGTCCCGCTCGATGGCTCCGGCAAGATGCAGCGGATCTCCCCGGAGAACCAGTCTGGCACGCACGGATATAATTTCTCCCCGGATGCCAGGTGGGCCGTTCATACGTATTCAACTCTGAATGATCCACCGATTCATGAGCTGATTGAAGTTGAGACACATCGCGTTGTCAGTCTGCTTGAGGACAATCACGAGATCCGTGATCGGATGAAGTCGATTTCCTGTCAGCCGGCAGAGTTCCTCAAGCTCGATATCGGTGATGGTCTTTTCTTCGATGCCTGGATGCTGAAACCTCGGGATTTTGATCCGTCGAAGAAGTACCCGGTCTTTGTCTATGTCTACGGTGAACCTCATGCCCAAACGGTGCTCGACGACTGGGGCACGGCACAGATTGACTTTCATCGTGTGGTCGCCGAAATGGGTTATGTGGTCGTATCAATCGATAACCGAGGAACTCCCGCGCCGAAGGGTGCAGCGTGGCGAAGAGCCATTTTCGGCAGTCTCGGACCGCTTTCCACAGAAGAACAGGAAGCAGGGCTGAAGGCACTCGCGAGGCAATGTTCTTTTGTCGATCTCGACCGGGTCGGCATCTGGGGATGGAGTGGCGGTGGCTCGAACACGCTGAACGCCATGTTCCGCAAGCCGGATTCCTATCACGTGGGGATCGCCGTCGTACCCAAACCGCAACCCCATCTCTACAACGCATGGTTTCAGGAGATCTTCATGCGGACACGAGAAGTCAACGCGGAAGGATATGAACGATCAGCACCAATCAACTTTGCCGACGGTCTGAAAGGCAAGCTGCTGATCATGACGGGATCCGGTGAAACCAATACGCACATTCAGATTATCGAAGGCCTGGTTGATCGGCTCATCAAGCTGGGAAAACCGTTCGACTATATGGTCTACCCGAATCGAGATCATGGACTGCGTGAAGGGGATGGAACTGTTGTCCATGTCCGGATGCATATTCTGAGATATCTGTTGCAGAACCTGCCGGCCGGACCCGCAGCGTCATGAAAGCAGATTCATCGATGAACGACCTGGTGTTCAATGTTGCCACATTTCGTTTCATCATCACTGTGTCCTTGGCTCGCCTGAAGATAATCTCACATGACCAGAGTCTTACCGCTGATTGCATTTGTCCTCGCCGGCTCAGTGGCTGCGGCAGGTGATCCCGCGATTCCGGGCCATCATCCGTTGTCGCAGTCGGAAGCGGGCAGCGTTCTGATTTCGGAACTTCGGTGTGCGGCATGTCACGATGGCATTGGCCGTAGTTCTCTTCCCGAGAAAACGGCTCCGAACCTGTCTCAAGTCGGCAGTCGGATCAGACCGGATTACCTGCAGCGATTTCTGGAATCTCCTTCTGCTGCTCATCCGGGAACCACAATGCCGGACATGCTCGCGTCACAGCCGGCGTCTGAGCGTCAGGCGATCGCCGAGGCTCTGACACATTTTCTGGTCGCTCAGTCGTCGACCCAGTTGGGAACGACCAACCCAGACAGTGAAAGCGCCGAAGCCACTGCGGAACAGGGAAAGAACCTGTTTCATTCCGTTGGCTGTGTGGCCTGTCATGGCTCGCAGGATTCCTCTGCCGCAGGGAACACCGAGCCGCCAAAGGATCCTGCTCAGGAAGATGAAGAAGACGCCGATGTGGCTGCGGCGCCGGGCAAGGCCTTTGCACCAGTCAATGTTCCGATCGGTCATGTGGCGGCCAAGTACAGCACGGATTCGCTCAGGCAGTTCCTCTTTCAGCCTCTTCAAGTGCGGGCCTCCGGTCGCATGCCGGACATGAAACTGACACCCGCCGAATCGTCCGCCATCGCACAGTATCTGACTCGCACAACAACCACACCAGTCAAGCCGCTGACAACGGATGCGACACTGGTTGAGAAAGGTCGTGCGCTGTTCAAAGAACTGAACTGCGCGGCATGTCATGCTCTGCCAGGATTCACTGCCGCCGCGTTACTTCCAGCGACGAATAAGATCGATTCCACAAAAGGCTGCCTCTCAAAGGCGAATGATCGAAGCCCCAAGTATTCCCTCGAACAGTCTCAGGTCGACGCCATTGCCGCTTCATGGTCGGCAACATCGTCAAACGCAAAGACTCCCGCTGAATCCGATCAGATCACACTCGCCAAGACACTCACAACGTTTCGCTGCATTGCCTGCCATGTGCGTGACGACTACGGTGGCGTTCATGATTCACACAATGAGTTCTTTGTCGGCAGTGAACTGAAGCTGGGCGACGATGGCCGCATCCCTCCGCCACTCACTCTTGTCGGTGCGAAACTGCAGCCGGCATGGATGAAACGAGTTCTCTTTGACGGCGAGAGCATTCGGTTCTACATGTCGACTCGTATGCCCCAGTATGGAACGGCCAACCTTCGCCATCTGCCGGATGTCTTCGCGCGTCTTGATCATCTGGATGGTCCGGGGATGCTGATTCCGAACCCGGAAACACAGAACGACGAAGAACGTGAAAGAGAGAAGCGACTTCGAGCTGCTGGCCGTGAGCTTCTCGGCGACAAAGGTGCCAACTGTATTGCCTGCCACACGTTCAACGGCAAAGCGGCGCAGCTGAACCAGGGGATCGATCTGCTGACCAGTTATCAGCGTCTGCAGCCGGCGTGGTTCAACGCGTATCTTCGCAACCCCGGTGCGTTCCGTCCTCGAACGGTGATGCCGACAGCATGGCCCAATGGGCGGGCTGTCTTTACAACGATCCTTGATGGCAATACCGATCAGCAGATTGAGTCGATCTGGTACTACCTGTCGCTCGGCACATCTGCGGCCGACCCGCCAGGCGTTCGCGGGGTCAGCACAAAACTGGAAGTCGCTGATCAGGCGGTGCTGCATCGAGGTCGTAGCCGAGTCGCCGGGTTCCGAGGCATTGCGGTCGGGTTACCGGAAAAAATCAGCTACGCCTTCAACGCCGAAACCGGAACACTATCCGCGATCTGGCCGGGCGATTTCATTCACGTGAACTGGAGTGGTCAGGGATCCGGCGATTTCAATCCGGCCAGCGATCCCATCACGCTTGCTCAGGATGTTTCCTTTGCACAACTCTCAAGCGAAAACGACGCGTGGCCTTTGATGCCGGTGATGACAAAAGACGCCCGCAGGAATCCAAATCCTCTGTATCCAAAGAACGTCGGCTACCAGTTCCGCGGCTATGTCCTGGATGAACACTTCGTTCCAACGTTCCTCTATCGCAGCGGCGCTGTTGAAATGGAAGACACCTGCGTCGCCGTCCGAACAGACACGTCAGTCCAGCTGCGTCGAATCATTCAGCTTCAGGCTCCGGAGGAACAGCCGTTGTGGTTTCGAGCACTCACGGGTGACATTCAAAAGGAATCGGAAACCGTCTTTCACACGAACCGACTTCGCCTGACGATTCCGAATGTCGAGGCCATGCTAAGACCGCTCGCAGAGACTCCGGGACAGTCGGAGCTTCTGCTGAATCTTCAACTTCCTCAGGGAAAATCCACGCTGGAGTTTCTTTATGAACCTGTCAAAAAGTAACTCACAGCCAAAGGCGAGGAACACGATGTTGACAATCCAACAACACGGCAACGGCAACTCCAGCGTGTTCACACGTCGGTCTTGTCACGTCCTGTTCTCCCTGCTTCTTTCATTGATCACTGGCACGCCCTTCCAAAGCGCGCGGGCCGAAGAAGTAGGTGAACGCTGGGGAACCGAAGAACGGGAACGTGAATATTATCCGATCGTCAGTATTCCCCTGCCGAAGGACACGGTGATCGAAGCCGGAGCCTTCGCCGTTTTGCCCGACCAGCGTCTTGCCGTCGGAACTCGCCACGGTGAGATCTTTATCATCGACGGTATTGATGCTCCGAAGCCCAATCCGAAGTTTCATCGCTTCGCTTCAGGGCTCGACGAGATCTTTGGTCTCACGTGGCAGAATGGAGCCTTTCGAGTGACTCAAAGCTGCGAAGTGACTCGCGTCAGTGATGCAAATGGCGACGGAATCGCCGATCGCTTCGAGACGATTTCGGATGCGTGGGGCTATGCGAACTATCACGAGTATGCCTTTGGCTCAAAGCTGGATCCGGAGGGCAATCAGTTCGTCGCACTGGGCTTGTCAGAATCGTATCATTCCTATGCACTGAATCGCGGCTTCATTATGAAAGTCGATCGCGACGGAAAGACAACATCGTTTGCCAGTGGTCTGAGAAGTCCGGGCGGAATTGGATTCGATGAACACGGTGCTTTGTTCTACATCGAAAGCCAGGGCCCATGGAATTGCTCATGCAGCCTGAAGGCCGTCTCGCCTCGCAGCTTTCACGGTCATCCCGCCAGCTTTGAGTGGTATCAGTATTCACCGGAACTTGGACCGGAACCGACCAAGCCAAATTCCGGCACTCGCATTGTCACGGAGAAGGAACGAGTCCCGGAGCTTGTGCCCTACTCTGTCGTCTTTCCGTACATTCGCATGGGTCGATCGATCACGGCCTTCACAGTGAACCGAACTGGCGGCAAGTTTGGTCCGTTTGAGAACCAACTGTTCCTGGGAGATTACACGCAGTCGATCCTGATGCGAGCCACAACGGAACAGGTAAACGGTGTCTGGCAGGGAGCCTGCTATCCGTTTCGCGAAGGACTCTCGACAGGCATCCTGAACACCGACTTCACGCCTGGCGGTCATCTGATCTGCGGCGGCACCAATCGCGGCTGGCCTGTGCGAGGCATCAAACCATTTGCACTGGAACGACTGGAATGGAACGGTCGCATGCCATTCGAAATCAATCGCATCACGATTGAGCCAGATGGGTTTCGCATCACGTTCACGAAACCCGTTGAACCTGTCACGGGCAAAGCCCCCGAGTCTTATGCCGTCTCCGCGTTTACTCATCCGTACCACGCCGGCTATGGCGGCCCGGAGATTGATCAGCACAAACCGGTCGTGACCTCTGTGACGCTCGCCGACGACGGCCTCTCCGCCACGATCACGCTCGACAAGATACAAAAAGGGTTCGTGTACGAACTCGACCTTGTACGCCTTCGATCCCGGGACAACGAAGAGTTGCTCCATCGAAATGCGTTTTACACCGTGAATGAGATACCCGTGCGATGATGAATTCAACAAACGGCGAGCGGCCCCGGTGTCAACCGGCCGGTATGCGATTTTGTGATGACGTGATGCCGCATGATGTGTGGATGAATCGAGTTTTGGTCAATCCCCTGAATCATTCTGGCGAGCGGGATGCGTCAGCTTCCCGGTATGCGATTTTGTGTTTCAACGATGTGATGTATCGGGTTGTGTTGTGGTATGGGCTTGTGGTGTACCGGCCGGTTGACACCGGCCGCTCGCCGGGTTGTGGTTTGTATCGGCGTGTGATGTACCGGCCGGCTAACGCCAGGCCGCTCGCCGAATTGGGATCGGAAACAGGATGGACATGAAGACAATCTACGTTTGGATACTCACCGCTCTCGTTTGGCTCTCTGCGAATCAATCCACGTTCGCTGCACCTGACGACAAGTCGCCAAAGATCCCGGACTTCACAAAAGGCGATGTCGTCCCATCAGAAGCGAAACACGACTGGAACCTGGGCCCGACGGGTTTGCGAGGCTGGATGTTCTCGGACAAGCTCGTGACGAAGGATGCGAGGCAGATCATCGTCACAGCAGTCGATGCTGGCTCACCTGCCGATGGGATCATCGCCGTGGGTGACGTGATTCTGGGCGTCGGTGGTCAACCGTTCTCGATCGACCCTCGCACTGAATTCGGGCAAGCGGTTTCGACGGCGGAATCAGGCAGCGGCAAACTTGTTCTGACTCGATGGCGCGCTGGAAAAACCGAGGACGTCACAGTCTCGTTGCCCGTCCTTGGTTCATTCAGTTCCACCGCACCATTTGACTGCCCCAAGTCGAAACTCATCCTTGAGCAGGGGCTGAAGACTCTTGCGGAACGAGTCTCCGCGGAAGACTACGGCGATCAGACAGACCCGATCCCACGTTGTCTCAACGCGCTCGCGCTGCTTGCCGGAGGAGATCCTTCGCACAAAGCGTTGGTCGCCAGAGAAGCTCAGTGGGCGGCGAACTTCAAGACGTCAGATTTCAGAACCTGGTATTACGGCTACGTGATGATCTTCCTCGCGGAATACGTCATCGCAACAGACGACGTTTCCGTGGTGCCGGGACTGCGAAGGCTGGCACTGGAAGCTGCGAAGGGCCAGAGTGCTGTCGGTTCCTGGGGACACACGTTTGCGTTGCCGGATGGTCGTCTCCAGGGTTACGGCATGATGAACTCCCCTGGTCTTCCGCTCACAATCGGTCTGTTGCTGGCTCGTGATGCGGGTGTGAAAGATCCCGAGGTCGCTCATGCGGTTGATCTCAGCGCGCGACTTCTTCGCTTCTACACCGGCAAGGGAGCTGTTCCGTACGGTGATCACGCCGCATGGACGGAAACTCACGAAGACAATGGCAAGTGCGGCATGGCGGCAGTTCTGTTCAATCATCTTGGTGAATCAACAGCCGCGAATTACTTTACTCGCATGGCTCTGGCGTCGCATGGCAATGAGCGAGATTGCGGGCACACGGGCAACTACTTCAATCTGCTGTGGTCGTTGCCGGCCATTGGACAGGCAGGCCCGCAGGCGACAGGTGCCTGGATGCAGGAGTTCGGTGGCTGGTATCACGACCTGGCGAGACGCCACGATGGCACGTTCACACATCAAGGTCCGCCCGAACCCGATCACGACAGCTATCATGGCTGGGATGCAACGGGAGCCTATCTCCTTGGCTACGCGGTGCCACTGAAAAAGATTCGGCTCACTGGCAAAACGCCCGGTGTTATTCAGCCGCTGGCATCCGAGACAGCTCAGGCGATCATCGCTGATGGTCGGGGATGGGACAACAAAGACCGCAGAAGCTTCTACACTGCGATGACAGATGCAGAACTGGTCGCACGTCTCGGCTCCTGGTCACCCATCGTGCGTGAACGAGCGGCTCTGGAGCTTTCACTGCGAAAAGACCCACCGCTCTCTGACATCGTCGCCTTGCTGGATTCAGAGAGTCTGGAAGCTCAAATCGGAGCCTGTCAGACACTGGAAAGCATGCGAGGCGATGCGGCTCCGGCTGTTCCAAAGCTCCGGGCTTTGCTGCAGCACAAAGACCTCTGGCTTCGTGTCCGAGCGGCCTCGGCACTTGCCGCGATCGGAAAACCTGCCGTGGTTGCTCTGCCCGACATGCTGAACCTGATGACTCGTGCATCATCGCCCGAAGACCCACGTGGAATGGAGCAGCGGTTTGTCGCCTTTGCAATTTTCGGAACAATGCTTCCTCGAATGAAGTCACTTGAGGATGTCGATAAGGACAAACTTCTCGAGGCGATCGCTCGAGTCCTTCAGAATCAGGACGGCCGTGCCCGCAGTGAAGTCAGTGAGGTTTATCGTCGCCTGTCTTATCAGGAAATTAGACCATTGCTGCCCACCATTCTGGAAGCGATCGAAACGCCAGCACCCAGCGGAGAAATGTTCGCCGACGGCGTGCGATTGAACGGCCTGAAAGTTCTGGCCTCCCATCACATCAAGGAAGGCATGCAGGCCACCGCCAACTATCTGCGCACTCAGAATCCGTGGGCCAGCGAACACCGAACACCGGAGATTCTGGAAGTACTCGACGCCTATGGAGCCGAAGCACAGGCTGTCATCCCACATCTTGAAGAAACGGCAGCCGGGTTCGACCGGGGCGAGGTCAACTTCCCGAAGAAACTCAGCCGGCAGAAAGCTGAGGCAGTTCGTGAGGCGATCAAGAGGATTCAAGCCTCGAAGGAACGTCCGGAGTTGAAGTCGTTGAGGGAACAGGACTGAGTGTCGGACCGACTTACTACTCGTTCCGCAGCCTGATGTTCCCCTTATGCACATCGTTCAAATATATGCCGATCCGCCGAAAACAACGGATGACAATTTCGACTTGCTCCCAGTCTGACTCGCCGTAGGCTTCAATCTTTTCGTTTCGCCACTCGGTGTAGTCTTCCTCAGACATATCCAAAAACGCAGACGACTGTTTGCCAATGGTTGCCCCTGTGAAGTCAACAACAAATGGCGGAACTACGAGCTGCATCTCGATGATCCACAGTTCTGGATGGCATTCCAGCATCCTCGGCACACTAAACCCGGCAAAATCATATTCTGGATGCTCTGCCAAAGCCTGATAGACACGCTGTTCCTTCTCAAACGTTTCCTTCTTGCTGTGTGCCTTGACGGCCGAACTCTGTTTTGTCGAATATACCAATCCATCCATTCCCCAACCGAGTCGGTTCAACAGATCGATTCGCTTGCGAGTCGCATATTCCTGTAGTCGTCGGTATTCGTCCGGATAGTTGTGTTCCATGATCGATCTCACCCCAACGGCAGGCCAGTATTCCGCGAACGTGACTGCCGTGCTGGTTGTTGATGGTCAAAGACTGCCGTTGAGCAAACTGAGCCCTACCACGCTTTATCTCAGGCAAGGGGCAGAATTCAATCCAGGACCGGCTGTGGTAGAGCTTGTGATAGATCAGACCACACGCTTCCTCAACGTTGACGTTCTGCATCCAGGAGTGCCATTTGAAAATGAAGTCCTGATTCGCCACAGACCGTCGCCCGGCTGACAGTCATGATTCACAAGAATCGCCTTGGAGCCTCTCTTGTGCAGCTCTACACCGCAATGATCTATGAAGGCCCAGGTATCGCGAAACGTATCTGCCAAGGTCTGGCCCGGTTGCAGCGCGATGGGTTTGCGAATGTCACGGAAGCCGTCGGCACCGCAGACTACCGGGATCTTCGCTGACTGAGAAAACAATCCGACGACATCATCATTTCAGCACGCTTGAAAGTCGGTAACCGCATTCCCAGACTGCAGCCGCCATCGTGTGGGTCACGTACCGGAAGGAAGTCCGGCGGTATCCGCATGGAAAGGAAGAACTCAGGCGACAAAAAAATGATGCTCTCCATTCTGTTTGCGCTGGTCATTTTTGCGGGTGTGCTGATCAGTCAGCGCTTTGGCGTTTACCTTGGGCACCGGAACAAACGAGCCGCCGGTGAAGAAGGCATGGCCGGAGTCGGCTCGCTTGAAGGGGCGACATTCGGGCTCATGGGACTGCTCGTCGCATTTACATTCACAGGTGCGGCAACCCGGTTCAATGATCGACGTGACCTGATTACTCAGCAAGTCAACGCGATCGGCACAGCGTGGCTTCGCCTGGATCTTCTGAAGGAACCCGAACGAAAAACGTTGCAGGAAGGATTCCGCCGGTACGTTGACATTGAACTGGAAATCGTTCGAGAAGGTGGCGACGAAGAACAGATCCGAGCAGGCATGAACCGGCTGTCTGCTGTCCAGCAGGAGATCTGGACAAATCTCGTTCAGGCGGTCAGGAATGACACATCACTCCCACTCGCGCAGGTCGTGCTCCCGCCGGTGAATGAGATGTTTGATCTGAGCACCAGCCGACTTATGGCTGCACAACAACATCCTCCACTTCCGGTCTTTCTGATGCTGGGCCTGCTGGTGCTGCTTAGCAGCCTGTTTGCCGGTTTCGATATGGCTCGCGCCAGAACGAAAAGTCCTCTGCATGTCTACGGCTTCGCCGTCGTTATGGCACTCTCCGTTTATCTGATACTGGACATCGAATACCCTCGTCTGGGCTTTATCACCATTGAATCGTTCGATCGAGCGATGATCGACCTGCGAGCCACCATGGGCTAAACGAATCGACCTGTCATTTCGTCGAGAGCAGGACCAGGACAAACACCAGCGCAGAATCTCACCGTGATGCGGTTTGATCTGGCTCAGGTCCTTGGCAAGATGCGTCTGCTTAGTCTTTTGATGAATCCTGTCGCTGGAGCCAACATGGTTGATTCACGAAGAAGTGTTTTGCTTTGCAGGCACTGTCTGCTTGCCGCGATCGTCGGCCTGTTCACGTCGGCCAGGACAGCCGCAGACGAAAATTCCAAAGGCGCGGTTATCTCAATGGACATTGAGATTGCTTATCCCGCAAGTCCTTCTGTCATCAACATCACCAAGGCTCCGTACTTCGCGAAGGGCGATGGTGTCACCGATGATACGGATGCGATCCAGCGAGCACTCACGGACACGATGGGGCTGCATCGGATGTTGTACTTCCCTAACGGCACGTATTTGATTTCGAGGACGCTGAACTGGTCCAAGAAGAACTCTGAGGGACGTGATGCGTGGGGCAAGAATTATCTTCAGGGCCAGAATGCTCATCGCACGATCTTCCGCCTGAAAGATGGCACGTTCACCGACGCGGAGAAGCCGGGCAGCATCATGTGGTGCGGTGGCTTTGGGTCTGCTGACTGGTTTCACAACTATGTTCAGGACATCACGTTTGATGTCGGCCAGAACAACCCCGGCGCGATCGGGCTGCAGTTCTATTCGAACAACTCGGGAGCCGTGCGAAACTGTCGCTTCATCGCGTCGGAAAACAGCGGCCTGATCGGGCTCGACCTGGGACATCGTGACATGAACGGACCGCTGCTGGTTCGTCACTGTGAAATCACAGGCTATCGAAAAG
Source organism: Planctomycetaceae bacterium (assembly GCA_016795145.1). Lineage (GTDB taxonomy): Bacteria > Planctomycetota > Planctomycetia > Planctomycetales > Planctomycetaceae > SXXK01. The sequence goes on along the minus strand of JAEUII010000440.1, from coordinate 48,804 downwards.
GAATCAGAACAGCGAACGCGGTGAACGGCCAGACGTTCGAACACATCACGCTGAAAGAACAAAGAGAGATCGCGTTCGACAATGAAGGCCAGTCGATCAGCATCCGAGGACTGGTGAGTCACAACTCCGTCCCGGCCGTTCGCAGTTACGGAAGCTGCTGCCTCGTGGATGCTCAGTTGTCCGGCCAGCCCGGCGCGGAGAAATGGCCGGCGATCATCAACTACAACGGGGGCAGCATCTTTCTTCGCGATGTTCAGACGACTGGCTACGCGCGAGCACTCGGCGACGTGAAGACACCGGATTGGTTTGCCGCAGTGCGTATCGCAGGCGAAGACAGGCCAGGCAGTCTCGGCCCGAGTATCAGCGAGTATTCTTCCGCGAAGGCGACGCGGGCATTTCCGTCCGGTTCCGGATCACAGCCAGGATCTCTTCGGCTTGAAGTGAAGGAGCCCCCGAAGGTTCCCGCTGATGACCCCTCGACCTGGGCAAACGTCGACGATTTTGGCGCAGACCCGACCGGCAACCAGGACTCATCCGCCGCCATTCAGAAGGCGATCGATTCCGGCGCGACGACCGTGTTTCTTCCCGGCTTCTATGCTCTGAAGTCCACGGTGCTGATTCGAGGCAACGTGAGACGGCTGATCGGTGTTGGCGGCTGGGTTGACTACACGCAACAGGCTCAGCCGGATTTTCGAGTTCTTGACGGGACGTCCCCTGCTCTGTCGATCGAGCATTTCTCTTACATCCATGGAGGCATCGAAATCGACTCGTCACGAACCGTCATTTTCCGCAGCGTTGCAGACTGCGACCTGACATTCACGGACAAGGCAGAAACGGGTGAACTGTACTTTGAGGACTTCGTGACTCACGACCTGAAACTCAAACGTCAAAAGGTCTGGGCTCGGCAGCTGAATGTCGAGAACGAAGGCACGCATGTTGTGAATGACGCCAGCCAGCTTTGGGTACTTGGTTACAAAACAGAACGAGGTGGCACGCTGCTGGAGACTCGCAACAACGGACGCAGCGAGATTCTCGGAGGCTTCAGCTATACGACCACAGCCGGAAAGCTGGCTCCAATGTTCGTCACGAGCGACTCGTCAGTTTTCACCTGGTTTAGCGAAGTCTGTTTCAACGGAGATCCGTTCGAGACCATCATTCAGGAAAGTCGGAACGGCCAGGCAAAGACAATCAAACGCGGTGAAGGAACTGCGATGCCATATGTGTCGACTGGTGCAAAGCCCAACGCGCCGTGAACAGAGTAAAGAGGCGAGATCCACCCTGTGCGCCACATAGTCACATCTCTACTTCGACAGCAGCATCTGAACCAAAAAGTCGTTTCCATCAACGTACTTTCGAGACTCTGAATAGCCTGGGATCACGAGGTGACATTCGTGTCCGACCTGGTCCGACTTCTCTTTAAGCTTGGCCCCAAAAACCGGATGATGGATCCCGTGACCTGCGTCCCTCGACGGCAGGTCCATCTCCGCGCTGCAAGTCATGAACAGCGGAGGATCCTTTGAGTCAACATGATTGATGGGAGAGAATTCGATGTGCAGAGGACCGTATTTTTCGCGATCCTTCATGACATTCGCGATATCCGTCTCTCCCACGGCGTTCGCGATCATGGGATGTTGAAGAACATTTGGCCCTAACCATTCTTCAATCACAACCGGGTCAATGGACGTCTGGCCAACAGACACCGAAGCGGCACAGACTCGCGTGGATTCGTGCAGGACTGGATCAGTCGCGTTTGGATCGGCGAGATCATCGTGAAGCAGGAGCCACATGCACGTGCAGGCTCCCGCACTTGGCCCGGTCAGCGCGATATGAGTCGTATCAATGTTCCATGATGCGGCTTTCGAACGAAGAAACTGGATGGCTCTCGCCGCATCGTGAACTGGGGCTGGAAGAGGATTCCGGGGAGTCAACCGGTAGTTGATCGACGCAAAGGAAATGCCCTTGTCCAGAAAGGGCTGGATCGCCGGTCCCTTCTGGCTCTTGTCTCCCGTCAGCCAGCCGCCCCCGTGGATATAGACTAACAGTGGTCGTGGACCATCACCGGCAGCCGCCCAGAAGTCGAGTACGTTTCGGACATCAGGACCATAGGACACGTTCGACTGTGTTGGGGTCGGCTGTTCAAAAGTCGCAGCCAAAAGTCGTTCGCTGTCGAAGGTCAGACAAAACGCACTGACTATGACGAGCAATCTGATCACGATGCGGTCCAATTCTGGCTCCTGCTGTCTCTCCGAAGGGCAATGATGGAAGCATGCTTCCCCAACGGAAACGCAGCGATTGTGGCGGCAGGGCGCGAGCCCTCCGGTGAGTCTATCTCATGAATTTGACGTACATTCTGCGCCGCACTGCTCTTTGCACGATGGCAGTCTACTTCCGACAGCGCCACTTGTCACACAGGGACGGACGAGCTTGAAGGAGGAGCGATGTCGTCTCCGGAACCAACGAGTTTCCTTCGTCATCAACTGTGTTGACGGAGGACGCTATTTTCCGCTGACCCATACATTCTGGCGAACCTTTCGGCACGAAGTCGTGTCGTCCTTCGCTAGACTTACTCCGGCGTGAGTACTTCGCAGTCGAGTTTTGAGCATATGAACGGATGCTGAAAGGACAAGACCGATGAGAACTGACCTGACAGACATTACGATGGTTGTCGACCGCAGTGGTTCAATGAGCTCCATCAAAACGGATGCAGAAGGAGGCATCAACACGTTTGTCGAATCGCAAAAGACCGCAACCGGTGAGGCGCTACTGACACTGGTTCAGTTTGACAACGAATACGAGTTCGTTCATTCGGGAGTTCCAATCCACTCAGTGCCGGAATACAAACTGGTGCCTCGAGGTTCCACAGCGTTGCTCGACGCCGTCGGCCGAGCCATCAACGAGACGGGCTCCAGACTGGCAGCCATGGAGGAATCTCAGCGGCCCGGACTGGTGTTGTTTGTGATCGTGACCGACGGTGAGGAGAATTCCAGCAAGGAGTTTACTCTGGAACAGATCCGAACGATGATCGAACACCAGCAGAGCGTCTACAGCTGGCAGTTCACATTTCTGGCAGCCAACCAGGATGCCTTTGCTGCAGGCCGGTCCATAGGAATCCGGGAGGAATGCACCGGAGGTTTCGTGGGCGATAAGATCGGGGGCGTCTACGCGGTGTTAGCCCAAAAGACATCCCGCATGCGAAGTGACCACGCCGCCGGCCGCGAGGTCAACAATGAATTCACGGACGAAGAACGCGACCAGATGCAGTAGTCGAACACGTCAGTGAGCTTGCCAACGGGCAGCCAGCGTTGCCTGGCCGCCCGTTGAATTTGATCTCAACCCGATGCGTCAGCGAGGGATCACCAATCTCAACCCGCCGCGTCAGCAAGGGATTACCAGTCTCAACCCGCTGCGTGAGCAAGGGATCACTGTTGAGCATCACCGCAGTTTCGATCCCTCACTGACGTGTCGGGTTATGAAGGTTCTTCTAATCAACAGGCTGCCAGCAGTCCTGAGTACGTCAACTCCTGGAATGCGTGTGTCGCGGCCGGCCATTCAGATTCCTCAGATTGTCTCTCGCATGTCTCGACTGAACCGACCAGCCATTGCAGTTCTCCTGACCAGCCTGTCATTGATGGCGACATCCGCCGTCGTGGCCGAAGAACCTCGGAGTTCCTTGTCACCTGCAGTCCAGTCGGATGAGGCCGCCGGCAGAGATCCCGTGAAGTTTCGCTTCGTCTTCATCGGAAACAGCCACTCTCTGATCGGCACACCATTCGATCATCTGCAAAAGATGATCAAAGCTCGCGATGACAAACCAGAGGTCTCTGGTCAGTCTGTCGTCGTCGACTTTCTGGATGCACTTGAGGCTCATAAGGAGACTTATTCAAAGCCGGACTTCAATGCTCCTGGGATTCTGGTGCTGCAGGGCCAGAAGATTAGTTCGTCCGGTCGTTACTCGTATTCGACTCAAACGGCGACAGACATTGCCCGGATCTTCTCCGAAAAGAAGACGCGAGTTCTGTTGTTTGCCGAATGGGGCCAGCATGGCATTGCTGGTGATGGACCACGCATTCAGGGGATCTACGAACAAATCGCGACCGCCGCCAATGCGGATCGCAAAACGGACACGCCGGTGGAGGTCGTTCCGGTTGGCCTGGTGTGGGATGAAGTCCTGAAGAAATTTCCCAAAGAGCGACTGCATGCCGATGACGGCAATCACTCCAACGAACTTGGCGGCATCGTGACGGGCATCGCGTTCTACTGCTGGCTGTTCGACGACATGCCTCCTGAAAGATCACTGCCTCGAAAGTACCATAAGTACCTCAAGGACGTCTCACAGGTTGCGCTCGACACCTGCAGGAAACAGAAGGCAAAGCTCAGCACGGGTGAAGGCAATGGAGACAAATCTCCTGCCATTCCATCGTCACCGGAAGCGAAGTAATCGCCACCAAAGACCACACCCGGGTTGGCTGGAGCACGAACAGAGTCTTACCCATCCTGTGAGATGGATCACGGTGGTTTGGCATCCAACCGGATTCAACTGAGGCTGAGGACACTTCCGACCAACTCTTTTTCCGAGAGTGCCAACGACTTGTCGACCTGCGATTTGCGAATCACAATGTGTGAGTCTCTGATTCGTCAACCTGCAGATGACTGTTATGCCGCTCTATTGCCCAAATTGCAACGCTCCTGTCGATGCCGCAGCAACCGTCACTGAAGAGATGCGGTGCACAGTGTGTGGTTCCGATTTTCGAAGTGGATCCAGTGACACTTCGACCTGGATCCAGCAGGATCATCGTGCGATCGGCAAGTTTGATCTGCTGGAAGAGGTGGGAGCGGGATCCTTTGGCTGCGTCTATCGCGCGCGGGATAGAGAACTTGGCCGCATCGTGGCCATCAAGATTCCTCGAAGCGGAAATATTGGCAGCAGTGGCGATGCCGATCGCTTTCTTCGCGAAGCGCGCAGCGTTGCTCAACTTCGTCATCCATTGATTGTTCCTGTCTTTGACGTCGGCAAGGACAACGGACTGCCGTACCTCGTCAGCGAATTCATCGAAGGCGTGACGCTGGCTGACTTCCTCACCGGGCAGCGACTTTCGGCTCAGGTCTCTGCGGCTCTGGTTTCGCAGCTCGCAGAAGCACTGCACTATGCTCATCAGAATGGCGTGATTCATCGTGATGTGAAACCGTCGAACATCATGCTGGAGAAGGACGCTTCCGGAAACTCGCAGAATGCCGGCGTGACCACACCCTACACGCCACGGCTGATGGATTTTGGTCTCGCAAAACGTGACGCCGGCGAGATGACCATGACCATGGAAGGCCAGATTCTTGGTACTCCGGCTTACATGTCTCCCGAACAGGCACGAGGCGAATCGCATTCTGTCGATGGCCGGAGTGACGTCTATAGTCTTGGCGTGGTTCTGTATCAGCTCCTGACTGGCCAGCTGCCGTTTCAGGGGAATTCGCGAATGCTCCTGCATCAGGTACTGAATGAGGAGCCTCGGCCGCCTCGCAGCTGTGATGCGAAGATTCCGCGAGATCTGGAGACCATTTGTCTCAAGGCCATGTCCAGAGAACCCAGCCAACGGTATTCCACAGCCCACGAGTTCGCGGAAGATCTGAGGCGGTTTCTTAACGACGCTCCGATCCTGGCTCGGCCTGTCAGCTCCGTCGAACGGATCTGGCGATCAATTCGCAGGCACCCGGCTGTATCAGCCCTGAGTGCCACTGTTGTTGTTCTGCTTGCCATTGTGCTGGGCGTTCTGGTTTCCAGATCGAAAGATCCAGCAACCTCTGATACGGCCGTCACGAAGACACAAACAGCGGCATCGGATGATACTAAGGACATTCTGCCTGACGTCGTCGAAGAGATTGACCGAACGGACCCGGGCTGGCGCATTGAAGATCTGGATCGACAGCGACCCGAGCTTGCAGACTCCGAAAACGGCGCACTCAGGATTCCGGAGTTTCGAAAAGCAGTTGCCGAACTGACAGGGCGACCTTACTCAGAGGGCACATGGATGATTCCCGAAACCTATGAAGCGTTTGATGCGATTGCTGCTCTTCCTGCGAGCCAGAGGCTTTCGGACGATCAGGTAACGCTCATTCGAACTCGACTGCAGGAGATGGCACCGGCACTGAATGTGGCAAAGTCAGTCCTGGACTACGATCGAGGGTACTTCGTCACCGTTCACAGCCGGGATGTTCTTTCCACGTTGCTGCCAGATCATCAGGTGGGCCGCAATCTGGCGAAGATGCTGCAATGCGACGCGATGCTTCGGATCCACGATCGCGATCACCCAGGAGCCATGATTGACTGCCATGCAATACTGCGAACGGCTGGATTCTATCAGTATGAGCATACACTCGTGACGCAGTTGATTCGCACGGCCATCATTCGTCTTGGAACGCGAACGGCGGAACGCATTCTTGCACATGGAGAGTCCTCCGATGAAGAACTCCAGGGACTACAACAGGAATTTGAGAGTGCGGCTGCTGTCCCATTGCTCACTCAGGTGGCAAAGGGCGAACGTGCTTCGCTGCACTACTTTCTGAGTTCGCTTGCGGCGGGCGATGTGGCCAATGAGGAACTGCTGGAGATGGCCACCGGAACGAAAGATCGCTCACAACGTCCTTCGGTCGCGGAAATCCGCCGAATTCATGTCGGTGTACTGAATCGCTGCACCGCATTTCTGGAGATTGCCAAACAACCGACAGAGCAGCAGCTTGTTCAGACGAAAGCACTCGACACGCAGAACGCATCGGAGCCATGGGCTGGCACGACGCTGGCTCAATCCCTGATCTCCGGCCTGATCCTTGAACCTGGCCAAACAGGGAGAACCTATTTTTTGAACCTGGTGGAAAAGAACGACATCCACCTCGCCGAATGTTACTCAATCATGACCGCCTGTGCGGTCGAACGGTATCGAATGAAACACGGAGACTGGCCCGACAGAATTGAGTCGCTGGTTCCATCCTGTCTGGACGCTGTGCCTCAGGATCCAGTCGATGGTCAGCCACTTCGGTATCGTCGTACAAATGACGGCGTCGTGATCTACAGCATTGGCCCCGATCAGGTGGACAATCAGGGACACCTCGGACGAGATCTGTCCTCGCAAACAACGGGCTACGACTGGGGAGTTGAATTGTGGAATCCGGCAGTCCGCCCAAACAAGGGCTGATAACAAGAGTTGACCGCCCTTGTCCCAAAGGAGCCTGCCTGCCCGTTGGCTGTTTGTCGCTCACGTTGTTCGCTCACCAAAAACATGCGCGCTGTGCGAGCATGAGGACAAATAAGACTCGAACAGCCAGCGACAGTAGTCGGGCGTCTGCAACAACTCTCCCCGTGGATGTGACCAGACCATTTTCTGCCGGCTGGCTGGTCATAGGAATCATTCAGTGCTTTTGAAAGAGGCTGTTGCTTTGCCCGTGGGCAACGGCACGCAAGGACTTCCGCACTGCAACCAGGAAATTCCCGCAGGTGTTCTGACAGGAAAAGACTCGCCACTTGTCGGCGTGGTACTACAACCCGAACAGATCACAACGTACTGCCCATGACACAATCACCGGATTGCTATGGAATCGCATCAACAGACAGTCGCGATCATCGGTGCCGGAATTGCCGGCCTGACGTGTGCACGTGAACTGGCAGCCGGCGGCTTCGACGTCACCTTGTTCGACAAAGGCCGTTTGCCCGGTGGTCGCACGGCAACTCGACGCGTCGATCCAGGGTGCGAGTTCGATCACGGGGCTCAGTATTTCACAGCGCGTGATTCGCGATTTCAGAAGGTAACGGCCGACTGGATGCGGCGAGGAGTCGTGGCGGAATGGCACGGCCGCATTGTTCGCCTCGAGGACGGTGTCGTTTCGGAGACAACTCCCCTGCCCCGTTATGTCGGTACGCCGGGAATGTCCGCCATGGCCGCGGACCTCGCTGCTGGACTTCATGTGCATTCAGGCATCCAGGTCGTGCGAGTCAATCGTGACGCCGCAGGCTGGAAGGTCACAACGGCGACTCAGGAAATTCATGGTCCATTTCATACTCTTGTCGTGACCTTGCCATCACCACAAACTGCGGTTCTTCTGGAAGACCATCCGTTCGCAGCCTTGGCCGCTGCCATCCCAATGACGCCATGCTGGGCCATAATGGTCGCATTCGACTCGAAGATAGAACTCCCATGGGACGGTGCCTTTGTGCATAGCTCACCTCTGTCATGGGTCGCCCGCAACAGTTCCAAGCCGGGCCGAAACCGACCACTTGACGCATGGGTCCTGCACGCGAGTGCGGATTGGTCGATGGCTCACTTGGAACAGTCTCCGGAAGAAGCCGCACCGCAACTACTCGCGGCGTTCGAGGACATTGTTGGTCGTCTACTGCCATCATCTCACTTTCTTCAGGCCCACCGCTGGCGTTACAGCCTCGGCTCTGATCCCGCTGAGAGAAAAACTCTGGTGGATCGGGAAAACCGCCTGATCGTTTGCGGCGACTGGCTCTCAGGCGGACGCGTTGAAGGTGCGTTTCTTTCCGGAATCGACGCCGCCTGCAGAATGGTCAACCTGTAGAGAACCTGTCGCGCGACACCGCAACCATGCCGCAGCACGAAGAAAACCGGGACCTGCTACAGCAGCCACTGACGGATTCTGACGTCGACAGAATCGTCCAGATGGCGTGGGAAGATCGAACGTCCTTCGACTCCATTCAGCGACAGTTCGGCCTGACGCCAGGCGACGTGATCAAGCTCATGCGTACTCAGCTCACAGCATGCTCGTTTAAACTCTGGCGACAGCGCACCGCGGGCCGAAAGACAAAGCACGAAGCCCTGCGCGGCTTCCGCTTCGGACGATTTCGAGCTCCCGGCCAGAAGGACTAATGCCAACCCAAAGAGGTCGTTCGCAGACCATGAAGCAAATAGCAACCATCAGCAGCCAGGTCATCGGACTGACGTGCAAGTCCTGAGTAGTTGCCATAGAGTAGCCCGGAACTGGTGGTATCCTGGCTCACAGAGGTCTCCTGCCTGGTGAGCACTCATAAGGCAACCGTGGTTCGACACAACGGCGAGGAATTCGGTCGCTATGACTGACAGAGGGCAACTCTCACACGACGATCAGCGAAGACTGGATGCAGCCTGCCAGGAATTCCGCAACGAACTTTCGCGAATCGGACGATTGCCGGACTTCACGAAATTCACCGCGCGCGTTCCTGAAACACTTCGAGAGCGGCTGTTGCGGCAGCTCAGGGCAATTGCCGACGAACATCAGTCTGCCAACCTGGAAACTCGCCCCGGCAATGACGCAGCCAATGATCCCGCAAAGCTGGAAGTAAAGCCCAGAACTCCAGGCCCCATGCCGCCGGAATCGTCGAAGCCAGCATCGACAGAATCCAATTCAGGCTCAGATTCGCCTGAAACCGTGATCATCTCGCAGACGCCCAAAAAGACCGACGACCCAAAAGTCACGGGCTCAAAACCAGCAAGCATCAGCGTTGCAAAACCTGATTCGGAATCCACGATCTCCGAGATCATTCCATCGCACGATGCGCTTCATAAGTATGTCGTCGAACAGGAAATTGATCGAGGCGGCATGGGCGTTGTGCTGCGCGTGCATGATCAGCGACTTCAGCGCACCATCGCGCTGAAAGTGATTCGAGGACAGGAAGGAACTGGCTCATCGGCGCGAAAGACGGTCGATGCCGGAACACTTCAACGGTTCATTCGCGAGGCTCAGATCACCGGTCGCCTGGACCACCCTGGCGTTGTTCCCATCCATGAACTCGCAAGGGACGAAAACGATCGACTGTACTTCACGATGAAGTACGTTGAGGGACACACGCTGAAGCACGTCCTTCAGGAACATCGAAACGGCTCTGATCAGTGGACGCTGTCTCGCATTACTGACGCGATGATTCGTGTGTGCGAAACGCTCGCCTTCGCACATTCCAGAGAAGTAATTCACCGCGATCTGAAACCATCCAACGTGATGGTCGGTAAGTTCGGTGAAGTCTATGTGATGGATTGGGGACTGGCGAAAGTCCTTGGCGAAGCCGAAGCCGAATTTGCTCCGTCGGTGTACAGTCAGGATGAATCATCCAGCTACAAGACAATGTACGGGGCTGCCATCGGCACTCCGTTTTACATGCCTCCGGAACAGGCGGCGGGAAAGCTAGACGAGCTTGATTGTCGCACCGATGTCTACGCCGCCGGTGCGATTCTGTATGAGATTCTGACGGGGCAACGGCCCTACTGGAGCGATCCGCCTCCTTCGGGCATGAGTGTCATCCGGCAGGTCATCGACGGTCCTCCAAAGGACATTCGCGAACTGAATCGAAAAGCAGCACCGGAACTGGTCGCCATTGCGCAGAAGGCCATGAACAGAAACATGGCGGACCGATATCAGTCCGCTGCCGACCTCGCCGAAGACCTGCGAGCCTATCTGTCGCAGAGAATTGTGTCGGCTCACAGGACAGGGATGGTCACTCGCCTGAAGAAGTGGGTCAGTCGCAACCAGGGACTGACCATTGCCAGCATGCTCGCTCTGTTGACAACGATCGGAGCGATGTGCGTTATCACTGTGATGGAGTACAGCAACCGAACCGAGGCGGAGAAGCGGAACGCCGTGTTGAGCAATACGATTCGCGACAAGGACCTGGCTGAAAAACTGGCTCACAAGGCACAACAGGAAACGGTCGGGATATCCCTTGCCAGTCACTCGAAAAGTCTCATCGAAGCGGGTGACCCTGAGTTAGCCACACTCTTGAGCATTGAAGCCGTCCAGAGACATCCGGCCCCACAGACAAGAGGCGCTCTTTACGCTGCAGCGGCACGTGTCATCCCTTCCACAATTCTGGATGTCCCACGTGCTTTGGTCATAACTGACATGGCATGGTTTCCAGGTGGTCGTGGGCTTGTGGTGGTGGGCAACGGAAGTGGATACATCTACCGCATTGGCAACGACCAGCCGACATCACAAATGGTGAATCGGCAACAGCTCCTGTTTACAGCGGCATGCTGTTCTTCTGATGGCACCAGAGTCCTGACGTCCGGATTGGACGGAACGCTGGCGTTGTGGGATGCAAATTCGGGAACGCGAACGCTGGAAATGGATATCGGATACGAAACAGTTCCCAGAGTGGATGCGAATCCGAGATCGAAGTTGCTGGATGTCGCTTTTTGTCTGAACGAGCAGAGCGCGGTTACGGTGAGCGCAGATCACAAGATCCACTTGATCGACCTGGAAGCAGGTCGACAACTGATTGCAATGGAGATGCCCGCCACCGGCGATACGACATCAGCCCGGGCACCACTCACCGTAATGAAAGTCAGCCCGAATGGCCGAGTGTTGATCATCGGGGATGCCACGGGACATGTGCAGCTTTGGGATCTTGAAGCACGTCGGCTGGTGAAGTCAGTCCAGGCGATTTACCACCCTGTTAACAATATTTCGTTTTCTACCGAAGGTCGTCGTTTTGTGGTCAGCGCGGAAGTGACCAATGGCGGCTCTTATTCTTCATCCGCATCGACGCAGGTTTGGTCAGGCGAAACGGGTGAACCGCTTGCCACGTTCGAATCAAACGGGCTTGGCGTCGCCTGCGCTGCCTGGCATCCAACAGAACCTGTTCTTGCTTTCGGACTCACTGACGGAACCGTTCGCCTCTGGAATGCGGAAACAGCATCCTTACTCAGTGTTTCAGATCCGCAGCCGGATTCGGTTCGGAAGATCTGCTTCGCGCCGGATGGAAAGCAACTGGCCACACAATCAGGGGCAACTGAAATCGTCCTGTGGCACCTGGTCCAGGACAATGGAAAGCCAAGGTTACTGCAGAAGGACCACCTCACCGGCCACAAGTCTCAGATCACGCACCTGGAGTTCGATGAAACTGGTCAGCTACTCTTGTCTGGTTGCCGGGACTCTGCCCGAGTATGGCAGATCTCAGCACACCGGCCCGTTCCGTCATTTGGAAACACAACAAACCCCTATCGTCTGCAAATCAGCCCCGTCGGTGATTGCGTTTTTGCTGCAGATTCCGATGAAGCTAAGGGGTATCTCTGGCGATTCTCTGACTTGCAGCCATTGGTGCTCGAGTTCGGCGGAATGCTGAACATGGCAGGATTCTCGCGCGATGGCGACCACCTCGTGGCGATGCTGACAGACGGAACATGCAAAGTCTTTAGTACAGAAACCGGTGCCCTGGAATCCACTGTGCAGAATTCATTCCGGGCATGGGGTCATGCATTATCAGGTCAATCCCTCGCTCTGACGGGAGAGCTTGGAACGACCCTGTGGAACCTGGCTACCGGAACACTCATTCGCACTGTTTCGAAAGAGAGTGCCTCTTCGCACGTTCTTGCTGGAGATGGCACCATACTGATTGCCGACCCTCAGGTCGACAACACCCGGATCCTGACAAAGACGGATCTTGTCACAGGGGCAACAACAACGATTGAGAATGCAATTGTCCGCGGCCAAGTCCTGACTTCCGCAAGCGGACGTCTGCTGTCCGTCACAAATGAATTGAAGGGTGATTCCACCTCAAGTTTTGCACAGATTTCTGTAGTCGATGTTGAAGCCGGGAAAGTGCTGTTTACCACGAATGCAGATAATGCAGAGGTACTCTATTCCAGCATTAGCAGGGATGATTCTCGCTTGCTGATCGCTTACTTCTCGCATCCATCGTGCGCCGCAGAGATTTACTCGATACCCGACGGCAGGCGACTGCAGCAACTTGGTGAACCGCGCGAAGAGGTTCCGGGGTTCAGCCCATTGCTGGAGAAGATTGTTACCCGATCGCCAGCGCTGGGCACGAGGCTCTGGAACGTGCGAGACGGAAAGATCATCAATAAGCTCGATCCGACGCCCGCTACCGGAACGGTGGATTTTTCAAGCGACGGAGCAAGTTGCGCTATTCGCTATGAGTCGCAGCCCGGTGCAGATGGACTTGGCTTTGGTACGGTTTCACTCTGGGAAACAAAGACCGGGACTTTGATCACTGCTTTGCCAGGACAAAACGCTTTCCGCGAGGGGTCAGCGTTCGCTGCCGATTCAAAACTCTTCCTGACACTCAGCGGTGCCGGATGCCTTCGTCTTTGGCCAATTGATATCAAGGGTTTGAACTTTGCTTCCCTGAATCGCAGGCTCACGAAAGATGAGAAGGAGATGTACGGACTTGGCGGAGCGCCACGGCAGGTGACTTCAGGCTCAACACCTGAGAGCGCTTGGCCTGATCTCGATGAGAAGATCCGGCTTCTGATTCCGGTAACAACAGAACGCAGACAATCGACATGGTCGTTGCTTGAAGAAGTCGAAAAGTGGCTGGCGAAAAGTGACTCTGCCGAAGAAAAATCTCTTGCCCTGAATTCTGTCGACCGACTCATCACCGGCTCGTTTGATACGGATCCGGAAGTACTTTCCAGAATCGCTTCGTTACACCAAACGTATGGCAACAAGGTGGACGCTGCACGAATGATGGAAGATGCAGCGCGCCATCCGCGAGCTTTGTCGCTGAGTGATAAGTTGGCTGGATTTCGAAACGCAATTGCTCCAGCCGTCGTTTCCGAAAGAGCCGTCGATGAAATGTTCGAATCAGCCGAACTCAACGCCGGTCGTTCGGACATGCTTGATAAAACAATGTCATGGGCTGAGAAGAATTCGCCGCACTTTGATTCCTATATCAAAGCACGAAAGCTGCAGCTCGAAGAACAGTTTTCCGACGCAGTGAAGATCTTTGAATCCATCATTGACGATCGCGAGACTGGCCCCGAGACCGTTCTTCATTGCGCGGAATGCCTACTCGAACTGGGTCAGCCGGAGCAGGCTCACAAGGTCCTTCATGCCAGTCTCACCCGAGATCAGGTGGCCTCCCCGGATGTTTGGAACCTGTGGCTCCAGGTCGGATTCCACGATCTGAAGCTGACACCTCAGCAACTTCTTGACAGCATGCCCGCGAACCAGCCTCGACCATCCGGTGATAAGCCTCATCGACACCATGTTGTTCAGTTGCTGACAACTCTGACCGCATCAAAGCCAGTCCGGTTCAACTGCGGTGGCGATCACTACATTGCCGCAAATGGCGATGTGTGGATGGCTGATGCCTTCTACAACAGCGGCTTCGAGTACTTCGGTACGCTCGGAGACGCAGCTCTGTTCTCGGGCCCGATTCGTAACACCACTGACGAAGTACTGTATCAGTCGGAAAGGTACTTCGATCACACTCGTACAGATCTCACACCTGGCTATCACATTCCACTCCCAGATGGCGAGTACACGGTGATGCTTGGATTCGCGGAGATCTATCAGGCGGATCGTTCTTATGACGTGAGAGTTGAAAACACTCCCGTCCGAAGTAATTATGACCCCTCCCGTACCGAAGAAGACTGGGCAACGGCCCAACAGATTGAAATTCCCATCCTTATCGAAGATGGTCAGTTCGATCTGTACTTTGAAGAGCTTCGAGGTACGGACCCAAAGATCTCCTGCATCCAGATCACACCGAAGCCGAGTGGCTCGGTGGGCCAGTGATGGCCTATGTGAAACCAATGTTGCTCATTAGAAAGAAGTAATCATGGCCGGTCAAAGTTCGAGTTCAAGTTCAAACGCTCCGCCATCAAACACCTGTACCTTTACCTGGACAGGTTCTCAGTGGGTCCTCGCCAATAATTCCTGCAGCCCAGGATTGATCCCGAAGCCACCAGCCGTTCCAAACCCGACTCCTGGTCAGACCTATCCCGGAACATGTGGATAAAGTCTGATTCTGTGCCTGGCTTGCAAAGTGCGCTCGTGTTTAAGGCCAGCGAACAACGTGAGCGACCAACTGGCAGCGAGCCGGATGGCTCCTCTGGGTCAAGGGGCTCTTGCCCCTTGTTCCTCTGTCCTTGGCTTGCACGGTGCGTGTTTGTTTGAGGCAAGCGAACAACGTGAGCGGCGAATTGGCAATGAGCTGGAAGGCTCCTTCGGGTCAAGGGGCTTTTGCCCCTTGTTCTATTTTGGGTGGCCTTCGGAGTATGGTGGGGCCGACACGAAGGCCGCTCATCTGCTGAAGCTGCTTGCTGGCGTTGCGGATATCACTGTCATCCCCAATGACCCATGCCAGCTTCAGGATGCCGTCTGGACGACTCGTCTGGATTCGTGGGGCGTGAGGTACACGACACTGGCATCACTTCCGTCGCGACTGGACGGTGTTGCGCTTGCAATGTGCAACGGCAGTTTTTTCGCAGGCGGAATCTACTCCGAAGCCCTTCAGCGAGGACTGCGAATCGTCTGGTCCTCCGAAATGATGTGGCACCATCCCTGGGAACGCGGACTGATCGAAGCCGGAGTTGTTACACGTCTTCTCTATGTTTCCGACATCCAGCGCAGAGCACTCAGTTATGAATCGTTCTGCAACGTTTCCACGCGTATGACGGGCAACTACATTTCGGTGGATGATTTTCCGTTCGTTGAACGGCCGGCCGTCGATCATGTCACCATCGGACGGCTCTCGCGAGCTGATGCACTCAAGTATCCCGAAGACTTCCCGGTTTTCTACGAAGCACTCGACATTCCGAACGCGCGATTTCGAGTCATGGCGTGGAGCGACGAACTCTCTGCGAAGTATCGATGGCATCAGTTCGACGATCGTTGGGACCTTCTTCCACCGAAAGCAGAACCAGCGCATCGCTTTCTTCAAAGCCTCGATCTGTTTGTTTATCCGCTTGGACATCAGTTTACGGAATCGTGGGGACGCAGTACCGTCGAAGCCATGCTGACGGGAGCGATCCCGATTGTGCCAGCCGGACATCACTTCGAGTCCCTGATTGAACACGGAACATCCGGATTCCTGTGCGATGATTTTCGTGACTACCAGGCGTGTGTTCAGGGACTGGCAAAAGATCCTCACGCACGACGCCAGATGTCCCTGGCATGTCGCGAGCGCGCAGAAGAACTGAACGATCCGGAGAAGCATCGTGCAGTCTGGCTGGAAGCACTCAATGTCTGAACCCACGTATTGCTTCTGGTCAGTGGCTGACGGCAGTTATGCCAGCATGATGGCCGCCTGCATTGCTTCAGCGCGTCAGGTTGGCGTAGCGACTGACTTTCATATCTGGACCGATCAACCGATCACCGGAGCGATCTGCCATCCCTGCGGTCAGTATCCGCATCGCAACTACTTCTTTAAGTTTGATTTTCTGCTGCAGGCGGCAAGGCTTTCGTACGACTACCTGATCTTCCTTGACGCCGACAACTACTTCGTACGTCACCCGGGGAATCTGCTGCGATGCCTTCGAGGAGCACCCGTTCATGTGTGCCTCGAGAGCGACTGCACCCGCCCCGAGAATACTCGACCAGACTGGTGGGGCTGCCCGTTGCCAGACTACGTGCAGCTGATGCGAGACTGCGGCGTTCGAAGCCGTTCGATCTTTAACACGAACGCCGGATTCTGGATCGTCCATCGCGACGCAGCCCAGCGCGTTGTGGAACTCGCGACAGAATTCCTGAACGTCAGTGCTCAGCGAGGATACAATTTCACAGAAGAAGCACCGCTTGCCTACGTCGGCCACATGCTCATGGGCAATCCCTACATCCACACAATCGCAGAGACCCCCGACATCTGGGCCAGCGACTGGACTGGCGTCTTCGCAGGACGACTTCCCACCAACGAACCCTGGCACTTTATCGACTACATGAACGAATCCCCGATCCTCGTCAATCCCGCCATCGTTCACTGCATGCGCAGCAAGGATGCTCTGCTCGAAGCAGGATCGACAATTCCAAAACTGCGAGATTTCGTTTGACCCACTGTTTTCAGGGAGTGCTTCGTCAAGCGCTGAATTTCTGGGGGTGGACCCCGCGAAAGGTGCTTCGACTGGGGATCTTTGGAAAGATCCACTACCAGAAAAGCACGATCCACGACCTCCAACCCCAAGCATTTGTCTTGAAGTTGCACTCGTTCTGAAACGGTCTGGTACTTTCCATTCTGTCCGTCCTATCCTGACCGTCTCTGTGTGATCCGAAAGCACGTTGATGAACTCTTGTGTGATTGCACCGTGGATGCGACTTGCAGCCGGCTGCCAGATTGGGCGGGATTCACCTCACAGGAACAGAACATCGGGCCGAGACATCAGCTCATCAAGGGTCTCAATTGAAACCTGCTGGCCGGTTTGGCCATCGAGCTTCGATTCTACTTCACAAATAGCTACGAGCGATTGCTGACGATCTGCCGACCAGTAGTCTGCGTCTGGCGCCGTGAGCCTTGCAGGAACATGGCGGTCGGCAGCATGTACAGCGGCCGTTGGCAGGAGGCGGTTCGATCCCGTCGATCTCACAGCTTCGTCGATGTCTGGAAGTAAGTTGAGGTCTCGAATCACCAACAGGCTCTCCGTCGCTGGCTGCCACGGGCCCCCCTCAGATGTTGAAGCGTCGACGATGGAAAACTCTTTGACCACACTCCAGGGAGATGATTCCCCGGTTTGACTGATTGCGCGAATCCAGGCACGATATGATCCGGACGACAATGGTGTTGTTGGAGTAAACTCGGTCACAGTCAGTTGTGATTCGCGGATTTGCTGACTCGTCGAACCCACTTTATCAACCCAGAGATAGTAGCGCACTGCGCCATGGACTGGCTGCCACGAAAACGTTGGTGTGGTGTCCGTTGTGTTGCCCGAAGGAGCAGTCAGCGTCGTGATGCCGCCCACGTAGAACAAGGTCGTGGCGCTGGCGAGCGTCGATAGTCCCTGGTTGCTCACGCCATAGACCCACCAATGATACGGGCCGTCTGGCATCGGTGTGGAAGGGGAGAAACTTGTCGATGCCACTGACTGACTAATGACCATGGCTCCAGTGTTTCGATTAACGACATTCACCTGGTAGCGAACAGCTCCCAGTACCGGCGACCAGGCAAACTCGGGTGTTCGATCGAATGTTCCGCCCGATGGCGATGTCACAGCTGGACGTGGCAGTGAGACAAAATCCAGCGCCGTTGACCATTCGGCCGGTACACCAGCCGAATCCAGTGCGCGAACCCAGACGCGATACCGCCCGATCGGAAAATCTGAGTCAGCTGTCCATGATGTCGATGTCAGATTCGTCTGGCGAACCACCTGAACCTGGCCCGTCGTCATATTGTTGATCCACAGATCATATCGGGCAGCGCCCGGCATTGGATTCCATGCAATCGTGGGACGCGGTGTGGGCTGGTAGCGTTCGATGGCCTGGAGTGCCACGCGAGTATTCACTCGGAAAGTTCCCGGAAGGCTCCATGCGGACGCATTCCCCGCGGCATCAATGCTGCGGACCCACACGCGGAATTGCCCAATGCCCAGATTCGCCGAAGGAGTGAAGCTTGTGCCTGTGACCGTCGTGCGAACCAACGGGCTCTGGCGGGTCGTCAAATTGGAGAGCCAGAGATCGTAGGCAGTCGCGCCAGGAACAGCATTCCAGCTGACTGCAGGAGTCTGATTCTGAGTCTGAGCAGGCAGAGCGTTCAAGACCGGCACCCCTGCATTCACGAGCTGAGTGGTCGTCTCTGCGATATCGACACGGGGCTCCTTCAGACCAACAACATCTGTCGCAAGACAGAAGAACCGGTAGGTGGACCCAACAACGCCAATCAGAGTTGTCGTCGTCTCCTGTGTGCCGGTTACCAGTGCCTGCCATGGTCCGTTATCAACCGAGTAATACACGTCATACGTCTGAGCGCCCGATCCTCCTGCATCGTTACCGGACCAGTTCAGCACAATCTGCGCACCAGGGGTTGTCGATGGCAAAGCCGCCATGGTTCCAACAGGTGCCTGCGCGTCGATTGTGGTGCTGATCAACGGCGTGTCGATCGGAGCGTTGACATCGAAAACAATTCGGGCCGTATTGGGAATGACGGTCCCGGTTGGCGAACTCGCCACAGAACGGACCCTAAAGGTCACAAAACCCTGCCCGCGATTAAAGGCATCGTTAGGGGGCAGAAATCCAGCGTCTGGATCTTCGGTCAGTTCCTGTGTCTCCGGATCAAGCGATGTCATGGTCCATGTGAGTGTTCGTGTTGCGGTATCGAGTGACACGGTAACTCGCACAGGATTGGAGTCGGTGGCAACGAAGGTCGTTGTCTCAAACTCCTGGCGTCCACCCGGCACTTCCACTGTGATTCCGTTGAAGCCAAGACTTCCGAGTTCCAGTGTGGCAAGATCCAAAGCCGGATCCAAAACATCAGTAATCACAACCTGTTGCGCAGGCGCCGTGGCGGTCGCCATGTTCTCGAAGTGAATCGTATAGTCGATCACATCACCAGCGCGGACAAATGATGATCCGCTGATGCTGCTTGCTTCTTTTTCGTTAGGGTCGCCCGATTGCCGATTTGCCAGAAAGATCCGCGGCCCTGGTTTGCGTGGTAACGGTTCTGGTGGATCATCCGGCGTGCAGGAAATTCGGCTATAGTGTGCCCTGCGATCAATATACTCCTGCAGTGCACTGTAGTAGCGATCCCGCGCGTCTGGGACCGTTTCGCCGAGATTCTCCAGTGCCTCGGCACTCGCCGAAGTCTCTTTCACAAGGTCGTACAGGTTCACAAGGGCAACAACGAACCCGAACCGCAAATGAAACGGCAGGTGCACACCTCCTTCGACGCCGCGAATTGCGTTTATCAGGTGGGAGACCTCCCCGCCTTCATCAAGAAGCTTAAGACTATTCTTCGCAAAGTTGAGGATGTCCTTACCGTTACCGGAATGTATTGCCTCCTTACCAGCCTTGTAGACCTTTTTGAGTTGCACCGACATGACACCAAGCTGAGCCACTATCACTGTTGCTTGTCTCGCACCGGAGGCTGCCGCCAACTCCCCAGCCATCGCTTCTCCATAGACAACCGAGGCAATCGAACCCATCAGGTTTGCGAACTGAAATCCGAAAATCAATGCGCTGTTGGTGATGGTGGAATTGTAGTTTTCGTGTGCCGATTTCCATGCATCGAATGCTGCGTCCTTATTATCACCGGCGAACAGGGCCTGAATATATGCCTCTTCTTTCTCGGAACAGGCGTTCGGGCCAGGAGGTGGTAGTTCGGGAAATCGGTCAAATGAGTGACGTTCGGGCCGAGGGTTCCTTTCCTTCAGATACTCCGCTGTTGCTTCTGCCACCGCATAGTCGTCAGCCCCGTCCACAAAGGCACTGTCATCTGTTCCAGCGGTTGCCAATGTGAAGTTCCGGACCACCGGCGTTCCAGATGCCACGACCAGCCCCGTGACCGACGCTGTAAAGTACCCCGGCAACCTTGCGATGGCCGTCCACATTCCTGGTGGCAGCGCCGTAGTCGAATACGTTCCATCAAAGCCGGAATAGACACTGACGACGTCCTGTCCGCTGGCGTCAATGAACTCAACGATCGCATTCGCTACGGGTGCACCCCGATCATCCAGCAAAGTACCGCTGACCTGCGTCGACTCTGGTGCAATTGAAAAATTGTGCACCAGCGTTCCAACAGCAACAGTGACGCCGGATGCGATCAGCGTGGCATTACCAGCATGATGAACCAGTACAGTAAACGGGCCGCTCTGCAGATCTTCAACCGTGTAATTTCCGGCGGCGTCCGTTGTATCCGCACCGAAGACTCGGTGTGTGACAGGATCAACAAATAGCACGGTCGCATCACCAACTCCCAGTCCGGCGAACGACACGGTTCCTGTTACCTGCAATCCGTCCTGCAGTACAAAGTCTCGCACTGTGTCAGCACTGACAACAACGGTCTCGGAGATGATGACACGGCCTGGCGACTCGATCAGCAGTTGATAGTCCTGAGGCGACAGACCTGAGAACGACCAGGTACCATCGACCCCCGTCACAGCGATCAGATATTTCCCCAGCACCGCAGAGCCGGTCGGTACGATCAGAACGCTCGCTCCGGCGACCGGTGAGCCACCAAACCGTATGGTTCCGGAGAGTGTTCTCGAGCCGGCCTGCAGTACCGGAGCATTTGTTTGCGAGTTTGCCGCAACAGTAATCGCCTGGCGAGCACTGATCCCGGACGATCCTCCACCCTGAAGGGAATAATTGCCAGCCAGCAAAGACCTGAAGACATAACGTCCGCTGGCGTTCGTCTCGGCCGTAGCCAGGACGGTACCGTTTTGCAGCAGCAGTACCGTGGAATCCGCCAGCGGCGTCACGCCGTCTGCACCAACGAACGTCCCGGTGATCGTGGCTCCGGCGACAGTGAAGTCCATGGTTCTGGACAGAGAGCCGGAATCGATCGCTGTATCCTGCCGCAGGATACCTTCGCCATTGCCCGTCGTGATGGCATAAGCTCCGTGAGGTAGCCCTTCAAACACGTAGCTTCCGTCGGCGGCCGTGCTGACCAAATGACCCAGGGCATCACCGGACGTGTTGATTCCCGACAGTTGAACCTGAATGTTTGGAATCGGTACTGCGTTTCCGTCTCTAACAATGCCGGAAATCCGGCCGGCTTGAGAAAGTGTCAGAGTGGTGGAATTTGTTCCGGCTGCCAAAGTCATCGTGGACTTCGCCGGAAGCAAACCAGGGGACCGAGCTGTCAGTTCATATTCACCAGGGGCGAGGTCTGAAAGGGAGATCTGCCCGTTGGTGTCAGCCCCCAGGAGAGCAACAGCGATTCCAGCACGTCGAACTTCAAGTGTTGAGTCTCCAAGCCGGCCAGAGTTCGTATCGACGATCGTCACATTGAGATTCGCTCCGGACTCCAGAATCAGATCCTGCGCCACAGTACTGCCGGGAACGACGGTGATTGCTTTCTCGACTGGGGCAAATCCTGGAAGAGAGGCCACGACCACATACGAGCCTGGCTCAAGCGTATCGAAAAAGTACTGGCCAGACAGATTTGTTGTGACTGGATCGACAGCCAACTGACCATCCTGCCGACGGACTTCCACTCGAACATTTGCCGCAGCGGCACTGCTGGTACGAACGATTCCGGAAAGACGAGCAGCCGGGCTCAAATCGATAATAACATCCCGGACACGGGTCGGTGAGTCAATCTCCAGGCCGCGCCGAGCACTGACGGCCCATTGTCCGCTGCCGGCCGTGACCATCCAGAGATCATCAACCAAACCAGTGACCTCGAAGCGACCCTGACTGTCCGTTCTGATCTGCCGAAACTCACCGGAGCTGTTCTCGGCTCGCACGAGAACCCCACTCAGCCGGACTTCATTCGAACTGCTTCGAACAACGCCACGTATGACGCCTCCTCGGCGTACAGTCAGAGTGACATCCGGGGCAGTACCGCTTCCTGTGACAGTGACTGTCGTTGCAGAGAACTGTTGATAACCCGGAACGGTAATCGCATAGGTTCCCGGCGAGAGTTCGGGAAGTCGAAACCTACCTTCCGAGTCCGTTCGAACGGCAACGGCTATCCGCTCTGCCAGCGTTCCCGACGTCCGGCTCGCCAGGACCTCAGCACCAGACAGCGGATGTGAAGCGTCATCGAGAAAGACTTGACCTTTTGCAGTGACGTGAGATCGCTCGTAGAGATCCCGCATCGCGACTTCCAGCACGTCCGCTCCCGAAACAAATCGCCCCCCGCGAGCCTGCACTTCCGTGGCATATCGGGCCATCACCTGCACGTAGCCGCCGATGCTGCTGCCCGCTTCATGAACGAACGGCAGCCAGAATTTATCCCAGTCTGCATCCGCTACGCCGGACGGGCGGATACTGGCTTCCATCGCATCCCAGTCTACTGCGTCTGAGGCGTCAGCCGTCTGATAGTCGATTGAAACCTGCATCTCACTCACGAACGGAGAAAACACCTGGAATGGGATCCGCCATACTTCGCCAGGTCGCAGAATTCCTGCCGGACCTGTCTGACTGGCCGCCACCAGGACCAGATTGTTGGGCTGGAACTCATCAGACCGGGACAGACGGAGATGCGCCTGACCGTCAGTCGACAGCACAATCAATGGCGCCGGCATATCGACATTACCAGGATTCTCGTACACGACGGCGCCATTGAACGTCAGTCCTACTCGGAACCGATTCGGCAGCTCAAGTCGCGAAGAGAGCGTGGACGTTTTCAGAGCTTCGACTGTTACAGCGGAGGACAGCACTCGGGAGTTACCGGATCGCGTGACGACAACGTCATAGGCCCCTTGTGCCGCACTGGTCAGATCAAACGTCGCAAACAAATGAGATGCGTCATCACGCGCGGTCGATCGGGCAGCAATTCTTGTCCCGGCGGAGTTCACAAGTTCGACGACGTCGCTTTCAAGGAGGTTGCTCCCGCGGATCTGAAACGTCACCGTTCCCTTGCCGGCTTTCGCCGGGACAACACTCGACAATGTCGCCTGCGGTGTGTCTGCGATCAGTGAAAACGAAAGAGGTCCCGTCAACCGCCTCGGAGAAACCGTCAGAAGATACTCGCCAGGAGTTACATCGGACATCAGAAGGCTGGCATCGGTTGAGTTCAACTCGCCACTGGCGAACTCAAACTGCGATGCCTGTGGCAACACACTGCGTCCCGCATACAGTTCGATGGCTCCCGCGGAGCCATCTGCAGCATCAAACGCAATGGCGACATCACGGGATCCGGCCGGGACCGTCAATCGAAAATGCATCGGCTGACCAGGGAGTATCGTGCCATTCAACACCTGACCAAATGCAAGAGTCGGCAACTGGACGCGGATTGCCTCGTCTGAGTCGATGATGTTATCGCCCCGGTCAGCTTCAGGGACGGCTTTGTCTGCGTTCGCAACAACGATAACGTAGTAGTCATCATCCACAAGACCCGGTACGTTTGCTGTCACGGTCTGCGTATACGAGGCGCCAGCGATGAGACCTCCAGTGTGGCCAACCCGCGCGAGTAATGTATCGTCTGCCGAAAGGACTCGGTCTGTGGAAAGAAAAACGGTATCCTGCCAGTCAGCAGAGAGCGCGTTGGAGCCGTCATTGCGAACTGTGTATTCGATCTGAATCGACTGCCCGCTAACAGCCGGACCAGCACCTAAGGCCTTCGCAGAAACTGTGGCCAGATCCCCGGCGGAATGGTCCGTTCCAATCAGTATGCCCGTGGCCGAAGTCGTTGCTGTGAAGAACGGCGAAAGGCCGTTGATAGAGGAGAAATTCCCCGTTCGTCCCGCAAACGACACAACATCATAGGAATCACCCTGTACTGGTCCGAATCCGTCAGCCCGAACGATGTTGAGGGGACCTGTCAGGGACGCCTGACCATTCACAACAACTCGACCATACTCTCCGGTCGCGGGACGATTTGAAATCACAACATCCACGGAAGGCACCGTGCGGCCGCTGTTGGGAACATCAGCATTCCCAGCGACTCGAGCGAGTTCCGCGGCAGTCAGTACTCGGTTGTAAACCGCCACTTCATCAATGCGACCAGCGAACGATGAATTTGTACTCCCATCGCTTTCAATGCCCCCAATCGCCACATTGGTAAAAAAGCTATACGAAGGGAAATAACCGAAAACCTCTTCCTTTTGTCCATCAACGTAAAACGTGACCGTGCCACCAGACTTCGTGACGGCGACATGATGCCACTCTGAATCGTTCACGCCAAGGCTCGGGGACTCGACATGGCCTATCGCGATTTGCGACAGGAAAAGTCTTCCATTAGGCGCGAAACCAAATCCGTAACCGTACAGACCGTACGAAAGGATCGATCCACTGCCACTCTCTTCACGCCGAACCCATGCACTGATTGTGAAGTTCTGAAGCCACAGCGCGGTCGGGTTTCCCAGCGACACATAATTGTGCTGGCCGTTGAATTCAAAACTGTCTGAATACCGCCCCGGAACAACTGGAATCGTCCCCTTCAATGTGCCATGCCGACCCGCTCCACTGGAGTCCTGGGCATTACCGTCTGCTCGCCACAGTCCAACCAGACTTGACGCGGCGGTCTCGGTCAGGTTCCCGGTGACAGTCAGTACGCTGCCTGGCCCAACTCTGATCTGCCCGCTGTTCGTCAGGTTTCCTGTCGATGTAAAATCGCGTCCGCCCTCCAGTGTGAAACTTCCGGAATTGCTGGCAAGATTTGTCAGATTTGTAAAATTGGATCCTGGCCCGTCCAGAATGATGTGGCCCTGGTTTGTAGTAATCGAAGTCGCCGATGGAACCGTCAGTGTGGCAAGCGGGCCGACCTTCCACATGCCGCCTGTCAGAGTGGTCCCGTCGAACTGCAGGACTCGATCATTCAGAGAAAGTGTGCCCGTCTGAACTTCCACGATCCCCGTATTGTCGAACGCAAGTTCCTTTGAAGAGCCATCGTGACGCAGGGCCGAACTTCCACTGCCACCTGACTTTCGAAGTGTACCGCTGTTGAAAAGGTACATCGACCCGATCGATGCGTCTCCGGGGACAACCATGTCCGCATCCGTGCGGAACTCCAGCAATCCACGATTCCGAAACTGGCTGTTCGCGTTGAGCACGAAATCTCCGGCTCCAGCGAGAACCCACTTGCCGTTGTTCTCAAACACAGCTCTGGCAAATATGCCGTCCGTCGAATTCAGCTGAACGGCTCCGGTATTCACAATGAAGCCAAAGATGCCGCCGCCGACGATCTGCAGCATGCCGTCTGGAAAATCCAGATTTCCGCCAACCGCGTTATCACCCTGCAACGCCACATTCAGATTCACACGTCCAGCACCGCTGCCGCTGTGTCGGCCGCTCCAGAACAGTGATTCTGAGAAGCCTCCATTGAACTCAATCTCTGTTCCGGCAGCAGCCTCAAAGATCATGCCACTTGAGCTGCCTCCGCTATTGAATGCGAGCGTCCCAGTTTCGTTTTCGACTCGTCCACCGGAACCCGCCAGTGACGCGTCAATAATCGCGGTACCGGCACCCGAAACACGCCGAATCGTGCCGTCGTTCTGAAATGTCCCACGCCCTCCGAACTGGTTTCGGCCGTATGTCGTAATATTTCCGTGAACCTCATACACGCCACCCACTCGGTTGTGCAGGAGCTGACCATTCAGACTAAACGATCCCGGCCCGATATTCTGGATCAGCCCTTCATTGAGCATCGGTCCTTCCAGCGCAGGTCCGGACACAAGTGGTGAAATGGTGATCGTACCGATGTTGGTCAGTCCGTTCCCTCGAATTGTTCCTCCCGTCCAGTGGAAGTAGTCCTGAGGAAAGTTCAGCTTCGCAAGAAGCCTGGATCCACCGTCACTGACTGATGTCAGAGATCCATCCGCGAGCTCAACTCTGCCCGTACCACTGCCGGAGATCAGGCCAGTCACGAACAAGTGTGATGCAAGGACAACTCGACCTTCCCCGGTGGCCAGCAACGTCGCATCCGTCCACAAGCCACCAGTGCCTGCGAGCAGCAAACGACCACTCAACGATTCAAGGACCCCGCCGGAGTTATTGAACACCGCATTGAAAGAGGAATCTCCGCTGCCCGCAGACTTACGAACCGTACCAAAGTTATTGAATGTGGATGTGAGCTGACGACCATCATCTCCAGTGAAATCGTACACAGAGCCAGCCTGATTCACCCACAAACTGCCAGAGCCATTTGCGGTATCAATCACGTCACCGGAACCAGAATGAATCACCGTTCCGAAGTTCTCAAACTGCGCACTGATCGTCCTGTCTGAGGCGCCAGAGATCTGCACAGTCCCACTGTTTTTCCATGCACGGCCTGATGTTGTGAATGCTCCACTGGTCCAGTGAAACAAGCCCGCTGGAAAGTTCAGCGTCGCCTCGGTACTGCCGGTATGCATGGAACCACTCGACAGCTCTACTCGACCTGCCCCGGAACCCGTCAGTGTGCCGGTGAAGAACGCCGTCGAACCACCAGTCATATCAAGCACGGCACCAGCCGACGCGTTGTACGTCCCGCCTGTGCTTGAACCTCGAGACAGTTTCAGTTTTCCCTGAGTGGCTTCAACGGTTCCACCAAGGTTGTGAAAGTTCTCGGTGAATGACGATTCTCCGCTGCCTGCGGATTTGCGAACCGTACCATGGTTGTTGAATGTGGACGTGAGCTGACGACCATCATCTCCAGTGAACTCGTACACAGAACCTGGCTGGTTCACCCACAAACTGCCAGAGCCGTTCGAAGTATCAATCACATCACCGGAACCAGAATGAATCACCGTTCCGAAGTTCTCAAACTGCGCACTGATCGTCCTGTCTGAGGCGCCAGAGATCTGCACAGTCCTACTGTTTTTCCATGCACGGCCTGATGTTGTGAATGCTCCACTGGTCCAGTGAAACAAGCCCGCTGGAAAGTTCAGCGTCGCCTCGGTACTGCCGGTATGCATGGAACCACTCGACAGCTCCACTCGTCCTGACCCGGAGCCCGTCAGTGTGCCGGTGAAGAACGCCGTGGAACCGCCAGTCATATCAAGCACGGCACCAGCTGACGCGTTGTAGGTCCCGCCCGTACTTGACCCTCGAGACAGTTTCAGTTTTCCCTGAGTGGCTTCAACGGTTCCACCAAGGTTGTGGAAGTTCTCGGTGAATGACGACTCTCCACTGCCTGCGGATTTGCGAACTGTGCCAAGGTTGTTGAATGTGGAGGTAAGCTGACGACCGTCATCTCCAGTGAAATCGTACACAGAGCCTGGCTGATTCACCCACAAACTTCCGGAGCCATTCGCAGTATCAACCACATCACCAGAACCGGAATGAATCACCGTTCCGAAGTTCTCAAACTGCGCACTGATCGCCTTGTCAGCCGCACCGGAAATATCAAGGACTCCCGCAGCACCTATCGTAATCTGCCCGGCGAACGATCCTCCGCTCCAGTGATTCTGTCCATTCAATGTGACTCTCTGCCGCCCATCGATGCGCCCACCGGACACCAGAACATTACCCGCCAGTGTGCTTGGCTGAAAAACACTGAAGTCTTCACCCTCGATACGCAGCGATTCGTCAGCTGCCAGCGTGAAGAGTCCTGCACCCTGACCTCCGGAACCAGGACGAATCGTGACTGTGACTGAACTTCCCGGTCGGTTGATGACGACCTCATCGCCTCCTCCCGGGACGCGATTTGCAAGTGTGGATTGATCCTGCCAGTTGGCCGGGTCGTCCCAGAATCCATTGGAGTCACTGATCCAATGAACCGCAGACAGCATGATTCTGGTCTCCATCCCTTCGCTGCTGGCCACTACTCGGCGACGAGCACTGCGACGATGAATTGACCTGCGAGCAGCACGATCTCGACGGAAAGTGCTGGTTGTGACCGCATGGAGCCAGGATTTGAGCGACATGGACGATATCTCCGGATTGCCCGTCCGATGCAGTTAGTCCGCATCGCGACACGACGTACCGGTGACTACCGTCTCGAGGACCTCATCTTGCGCAGAAAAATCCTGAATCGGAAAAATTGTTTGCGCACCGGAGAGGATGGGTCGCTGAGCCGGAAGTAACCTTGCTGCAAAACAGTCGCGTTTTCGGTTGGCGCATGTTTCAGGCCCGAGGTAGTATGAATTTTCGACCTTTCTGCGCAAGAACCGTATGTCTGGTGGGTACTGCTTTATGACGACACCTTCCGTGGCCCTGGAGACTCGACCAAGTCTGCTGATGCGGCTGCGTGACACCAGCGATCGGGAGGCATGGTCCGAATTTGTGGACGTGTATTCGCCACTCGTCTATGGATTCCTGCGTCGCCGAAGCCTGCATGATTCAGATGCAGCTGACGTGACTCAGGAGGTCTTTCTTCGCGTTTCGCGTTCCATACCGACGTTCATCTACAGCAAGGAACAGGGACGGTTTCGCGACTGGCTGTGGACGATCACTCGCAACGAAATCCGACGCTTTCACGAAAAGCGGAAGAGAAGAGTTGCAGAAATTCAGGAGTCGCCGGATGGAACTTTGGAGCAACTGGCTTCCACCGGCGATTCCGCAGAATGGAACGAGGAGTTTCATCGCCATATCCTCGAAGTGGCGATGAAGCGAATCGAGCCATCGTTTGAACCTCAAACCTGGCAGGCGTTCTGCCTGGTCTGGGTGAACCAGGTCTCTGCCATTGATGCAGCAGAACAGGTTCAGCAATCGGTGGACTTTGTTTACGTTGCAAAATCCAGAGTGTTGAAGAGACTTCGAGAGGAAGTTCTGGTTCTGGCAGATCACCTTGCGTTGTCGTTCTGGTAAAGATTGACCTCTTGGCTGCGGCCTGGCTGGAAAAAAGCATGGCGGATCAACCTGTCACCAGCTGTTTCCCCAGTGCGACACTGATCGGAGTGTTGGAGGGTCGATTGCCAGATGCGGAACTCGCCGCCGTCCGCGAGCATCTGATCGACTGTCCGAATTGCAGACATTCGATGGACCGATTAAGCGAAGGGGCGACATTATCCGGCTTCCATGCCGGCTTGTTGAAGAAGAATCACCGCTTTGATCAGGAAGCTTCGCTGGAAAGCCTCCGACAACGGTTAAAATCCGACGTCTCTTCAGTTGCTGACACAAACACAACTGCCGCCTCGACCACTTTGACAGGCAGTGATTCTGATGCCAGTCTCTTAGGCATCTCATGGCCCCAACATCTCACACCACTGCGGTTGCTCGGTCGAGGAGGTATGGGGCTGGTCTGGCTGGCACGCGACACGGTTCTGAATCGTGATGTTGCCGTCAAGATGCTTCGGCTCGACCGCACCGACGACCAGAACCGAAGCCGGTTCCTGAAGGAAGCTCAGGCCGTCGCTCGGATGCGCCATCCCAATATCGTCACCGTTCATTCCGCAGAAAGCCCGTCTGCGGGTTTGCCGTACATCGTGATGGACTATGTTCCAGGCTGCTCTCTCCGCGAGCTGATTGGAAAACAGGGGGCTCTTGAGCCGAAATGTGCGGCTGACCTGGTGATTCAGATGTGCCATGGCCTGCATCAGGCCCATGGCAGTGGCCTGGTCCACAGAGACATTAAGCCTGGTAATCTGCTCCTTCAGGCAGACCCAGCCAATACAAAGAGTGGCTGGCAAGTCTGCATCGTTGACTTTGGCTTGGTGCGCCTGACAGATTCTGATTCAGGAACATCGGTTTCTGAAGTCGTCGCCGGCACTCCCGCGTACATGAGTCCCGAACAGATCACGGCACCAGAATCCGTTGGACCAGCAAGCGACATCTATGGCCTCGGAGTCACGCTCTATGAAATGCTGACGGGCGGAGTTCCGTGGGGCGGAACGCCGCATATGATCATGAAGCAGATTCTGGAAGCGACTCCCAGAACGCCGAGGCAGTGGAATGAGACAATTCCAGTCGACCTTGAAACCATCTGCCTCAAAGCGATGGATTATGAACCTGAGCAACGATATGCCACTGCGCTGAATCTTGCCGAAGATCTCCAGAGATGGCAACGTGGTGAGCCAGTACTCGCACGCCCCATCTCGATCATTCAACAAGGCTTTCGCTGGTGTCGTCGCAATCCGGCTTTGTCCGCGGTCTCCATCAGCGTGCTCGTGTTGCTCATGATCATTGCCGTCGGCGCAACGACCGCTGCCGTTTTGATTTCACAAAGTGAGCAGCGTGCAACGGAGAACTGGAAAACCTCCGAGTTCAATCGACGCGAAGCCGACTCCGCAAGCCTTCGAGCTCAGTCGGCACAGTTAACTGCAGAGCGAAACGCTCAGTCCGCGGTCGAAGCCTACAACCATCTGATCTTTAATGTACAGCATGAACTCAAGGGAACGTCTGGTACGCTCGAACTAAGACGAAGACTTCTCGAACAGGCAATTCCGGGCCTGCAGAAAATTGTTACGAATGCCCAGGCTTCAGGGACCATGGATCACTCAGTTTTGACGGCACTGCTCCGTGAGGCGGAAGTTGTCTGGTTTCTGGGACGGGCCAGCGAAGCAAGAGATCTCTACCAGCAATGCCTTTCACTGTCCGAGCGTGCCCTGACCGCTTCGCCGGAAAACCCGGAAATCCACCTCGATCGAGGACTCGCGCTCGAACAACTTGGAGTTCTTGCTCAGCACGCAAGCAACGTCACCGAGGCTCGCCAATACTATTCACGATCCCGCGAAGAATTTGAACGAGCCGGTGATTCTCGTCAGGACTTCCACGAAGCAAAGCGACGCCTCGCGTGGGCACATTCTCGTCTGGGTGACATTGAAGGAATTGAGAACCGATTCGTTGAAATGCTGGACCATTATCAGTCCGCTTGCAGCATCCTGAATCACCTCACCGAAGTCGATCCTTCCTCCGCTTCATGTCGCAGTGACCTCGCCGCCTTTCTGCACCGTCGTGGCTGGGCCTTTGAGGGCCTCAGTCGAGACGTGGAAGCGATGGAGGATTACCGGAGTGCTCACGACATGAATGCCAGACTGCTGGAAGCGAACCCGACGGACACCGATCTGTTGCGACGCGCGGCACTCATACCGCAGAGTATCGGAAGACTTCTGGCGTCCAGGGGAAAGGCCTCTGAAGCAAAGTCCTTCTTCGCAGACTCGCTTCAGAAGGTTGAGCAACTCCAGTCGGCTGATCCCGACAACGCAGAACTAAGTTATGACCTGTCCGTCAGTCTTGAACTCAATTCTCTCTGCGCCGACATCGAAGGTCGGCAGAGTGAAGCGAGCACGTTCCTTCACCGCCAGCAACAGGTAGTCGGCGGACTGGCCGAACGCCATCCGACAAATGCGAAGTTTCGCATTTCATCTGCGACAGCTTCTCTCTGCCTCGTACTTCACGACCTCAGAAACGGAGAATTCAAACTCGCGGCAGACGACTGCGCAGCAGCTGTGAAACTACTGGAAACAGTCAACTCTGACCCGCACCAACAGATCCCTTACATTCAATCAGTGCAGTCGCAGTTGCGCCACATAGCAACGGCCCTGCCAATGGCCGACGCAGCGATCGCAGATCTCAAGGGGACTGAACATGATAGTCGTGACGTAGCGACGGAACTGCTGCTCATCCGAGCCATCGGCCTGGCTCGCTGCGGGCAGCACACGGAATCGGCAGCAGCCGCGGAAAAGGTGCTCGCATCACTTTCACCAGATCCCCAGACCGCAGCCATACAGACCATGGAAGTCGCATCCGTATTCGCCACTCTCGCTGCAAGACATCAGACAGCGGATGCCACGCCCCCATCATCTCCCAGCCTAAACGAGTTGACACGCGTCTGCGACGATCGTGGTGTGCAATTATTCCAGCAAGCCGTCCAGCAATTTCCGCCCCTCAAACCAGTCGCCATGACCTGGTTTGAATTCCAGCGTCTCCAGAAACGCGATGACTTCCAAAAGCTCCTTCGCAACCCTTAGGCGCAAGACTGCTGAGCGTCACTTGCGAAGGCTCGACAATCAATTGCATTCGCAGCGAATTCTCCTGCCCGAATCAACTCGGTATGCTTCGTGACCGTTGATCCCCCTTGCCAAGTCTGGTCCTGAGCGAATCCTTCTCTGTCATGTCCAATACGTCCCTGTCGTTCAAACGCCCCGAAGCAGATCTCACCATGCTGGAGCTGCTGGCTCAGGAATATCCCAACGTCGACGCAGCCATCGCGGAGGTTGCTCGACTTGCAGCCGTGCAGACGCTTCCGAAAGGCGCCGTGCATGTGATCAGCGATATTCACGGTGAAGACAAAAAGCTTCAGCACGTGATCAATAATGCGTCCGGCACATTGCGGCCCATTGTTGAAGACATGTTTGCCGACAAAATGACGGCGGAGGAACTGACGGAGTTCCTGAAGCTGACCTTCTATCCGGCCGAGGTCACTGAACTTCTTCAACAGAAGTTGCAGAATCCACACGACGTCAAACAGTATGCAGCGAAGACTCTGAAACCGCAGCTGGAGTTACTTCGGTATCTCATTTCGAATTACAGCCTGCGTCTGGCGACTCGATTGTTTCCCGCAGAATACAGTGAGCTGTTGCTGGAGTTGCTGCATGCACCGTCAACAGAACGAAGTCCGGAGTTCATCGACGGAATGCTGGATGAACTGGTTGCTCGCGGGCGAGCCCTGCATTTGATTCACCTTGTGGGGCGTCTGATTCGAAACCTGGCAGTCGATGAACTGATCATCGGTGGAGACTGCTGGGATCGTGGTCCGCGAGGCGACCGCGTTGTGGATTATCTTCGCCTTCAGCCCAATGTGGAGTTCATCTGGGGCAACCATGATGCCTTGTGGCTGGGTGCCGCGATGGGGAACGAAGCTCTCATCTGCACGGTTCTTCGGGTCTCTTTGCGCTATCGCCGCATGGGTCAGCTGGATGAAGGTTACAGCATTCCGCTCACTCCCCTGGAACATCTCGCGAGGACCGTCTACGCAAATGATCCGGCTGAGTTCTTTATGCCGAAGAGTTCCGGCATGCGTCCAAACGACATCGTGGCCAGGATGCAAAAGGCTGCGGCGATCATGCAGTTCAAGCTCGAGGGTCAGCTGATCGAGCGGAATCCGCAGTGGGGTCTGGAACATCGACGACTGCTGCATCGCATCGATCATACTCGCGGCACCATCGAGATCGACGGTCAGGTCTATGAGCTGCGAGACAGGCTGTTCCCGACAATTGATCCAGAGAACCCCTATCAGCTGACGCCGGAAGAAGCGTCGTGCCTGGCGATTCTGAAGCACTCATTCCTAAACAGCCAGAAGCTGCAGGAGCAGACACGATTCATGATTGGTCACGGAGCGATGTACCTCCGTCGCGACGAATGCCTGATCTTCCATGGCTGCGTTCCGGTCAATTCCGAGGGTGCGTTCTTGCCGCTGCCAGTCGATGGAGAGCTGCTCACTGGTCGCGCGCTGTTTGAGAGTATTGAAACAGTGGTTCGGCGAGCCATGACGTCCGCGTCCGAAAAGGATCTCGACTTTCTGTGGTATCTCTGGAGCGGTCCGGTCTCACCGCTGTTCGGAAAGGATCGCATCGCCACATTCGAACGAGATTTCATTCGGGATAAGGCATCGCATCGCGAAACCAAGAACCCCTATTTCTCGCTCATTCACGAAGTAGCGTTTTGTGATCGCATCCTGGCAGAATTCGGGATGGATCCCACAGGCGGACTGATCGTGAACGGTCACGTTCCGGTGAAAGTGGAAAGCGGCGAATCACCTCTCAAACGCAGCGGCAAGGCGATCACCATCGACGGTGCATTTTCCGAGGCCTATGGTGACTACGGCTATACACTGGTCCTCGAAGCCAATCGCATCGTCCTTGCGGAACATCATCATTTCGAATCCGTCGACGCAGCACTTCGCGAAGGCATCGATATCGTTCCGAGGGTGACAGAGATCCGAGTCTTCGACAAGCCTCGATGCACTCGCGACACCGAACGCGGTCAGCGAATCCGCTATCGAATCAAGATGCTCGAACGACTCATCGAAGCCTATCAAACCAATCGCCTCCACGAACACCCCTCCGCCAAGTCCCGCACCGCCCTAACCATGCGCAATGGCCTGCGTTTTAACTGAAGTGTTCAGATTTCAGTGTTCAGGTTTCAGGTTGAACGAAGTGCAAAAACAATTGTCCCCCATCGGCTTTCCGCTTTCCGCTTTCATCGCCCCCCGCCCAAAACGAAGTTTAGGGAGGGGTCGAGCGAGCGCCAGCAAGCTCGGGGGAGGGCAAGGTTTTCAGTGTTCAGGTTTCAGTGTTCAGGTTGAACGAAGTGCAAAAACAATTGTCCCCATCGGCTTTCCGCTCTCCGCTTTCATCGCCCCCCGCCCAAAACGAAGTTTAGGGAGGGGTCGAGCGAGCGACAGCAAGCTCGGGGGAGGGAAGGTTTCAGTGTTCAGGTTGAACGAAGTGTAAAACAACGGTCCCCTTCCACTTTCCGCTTTCCGCTTTCCACTTTCCACTCACAGGCTCTGTCGGTTCCGCAGTCAGTTGGCTCTTTCCACGAACGGCCAGTACCCACAAAGATTCTGGCACGGGCGGATGACAACATCACCGTTTCCGGAACGGCGAATACGACCAGGACGTCACCGACATTGAAAACTGTCGTCGCTGCCCTTCAATTGCCTGCATCCTGCAACAGCATAGACGGTGAACTGATCGCCAGGCGAAAGCCGAGAGTCTTTGAGCGGAGCGACGGGAAGGCGGTACCTCGGTTTGCAGTCCGGGCACCCAGAGCGTCGTCGCGCCAATCACCATTGCGGTGCACGCGACCTCTGCCAGTTTTCAGTTTCATCATTTCCAACATCGTGGATAACCCATATTCACCATACCAGTTCTGTGTCCACTCAGACAGATTTCCATGCATATCGAACAAACCGCGGATGTTTGGCAACAGTTCTCGCGGAGGATGAACTCGGTTTTCGCTATTCCCCTGAAACCAGCCAAATCGGGGCAGCAATGAACTGTCACTCCCAAACCCATACGCAGTTCGCGTACCTGCACGGCACGCAACTTCCCATTCGGATTCCGTCGGCAGACGAAATCCACGACCAAATACCACGGGCCAGTCACGGGGCACCGAATCTGATCCAACAATCAGGTCGCGAGGATATTCTTTCACGTCCAGCGATTCTGGGTCCGGATAAGACTGATCAGACTCAGATAACCCCGATTGCTGTGAGAGCCACCTGCAGAAAGCCACCGAGTCATACCAGGAAACTCCCAACCCGGCATCTTCCGGATTTGCTTCGTATTGTTGCATCAGTCGCGAATACTGCGAAGAGAACTCGATCAGCTCTTCGAACGTGATCTCTCGATCCAGCAGGGCGAATGAATGCACCAGAGTGGCAGTATGACGACGTTCATCCGTCTCTCGCCCCAGTTCATCATCGACCGAACCAATCTGCGAATCTCCTTCAGGAAACACGATGAACGTGTAATAGTGGGTTTTGGGTGGAGGCTGTGGCGTCAGCGGTTTTGATAACAATTCCGAGTAACTCGGCTCTACTGCAATCGCCAGAGTAAACCACTCGCGATCCGCGGAATAAGGCACTGCCGTCTGATCGACTTGCCGCACCAATTCGTTCTGCCCCCAGCGCCGGAGCAACCAGCCAGAGGCTCCATGCACTCCTGAACTGGGATCACTGCGGTACAAGTCTGCCAACTGCTGAACCAGCGCCTCCCGTTGCGTCGCAGGAACCTCATCCAGCGAATACTCGCCAAGTGCCAGGAGCAGAGCATATCGCGCCTGTGAGGGATACCGATCAACAGGAGATTCGCTGACCAGACGCAGGCAATCCAGAAGATCCCCCACACTCGCACCACGGTCACGACAGCGAAAAATGAACTGCGTCAGTGCTTCGGGATCGTCGGTCATTTCAAAGACCGGCAACACTTTTTCACGCTCGCCAAGTCGAAGCAGTGTCACAGCCGCATTCGCTCTCCGCTGACCGAAGCTCACTCGTTCAACGGAGCCTGCCTCCTCCGACGGCGAAGTAGCCGCAATCCTGCTGAGTTCTTCCACGGTAGAAGAATCGCCATTGCCAGCGATGATCGGATAAAGCACCGCAAATTGCTCCGGTGTCGCCACGGTCAGCAATTGAGACAACCTGGGAATATCGCTGGCCGCATAGTCCGCAAACGCATTCGCAGCACTCAGCTTCTGCATTTCGGTCGATGCGGGGTCACTGAAAATCGTCTCCAGTCCCACCAGCAGGCGATCGCTGATGGGCCGCAGATTCTGACGCAGCAGCGGCTGGAATTCCGCGTTCTCCGTGACGAGCTGTCTGGCGACAAGTTGCAGGTCCTGCTCGGTCCACCAATCCGCTTCGGACTCAGGAAGATAATCTGCCAGCGCGATCGCTGCCCGAAATCGGTGCTGGGCATCTGCGTTTTCATCTCGCAGGATGACTTGAAGTTTCTCGGTGAGTTCCGCTGCGTACGGACGCAATTGCTGGCGAATCGGACCAATGTAGGTGCTCTTGTTGGTCAGCATGTCTTCCATCAGCGGTTCGACCAAAGACCTGTCGCTGCCAACCATCGCAAGTCGGACATGCAACTGCGTTCGCTTCTCCGGATCGGTTTTGGCATCTGAAGAAACCAGCGACGCCAGGGACGTCGACGCAACGTCACGATGGTTTTCCAGCTCCTTGACGATCTCAGGCACCTGCGCTGGTTCCGCACTGACAAGCTGATTAACCAGTCCCTGGACCAGGGTCGCTTCCTGTCGCTGACGCCCCTGTTCTCGAGTGACAAGACTAAAAACCAGGACCACAAACACAGCCAGAGTTGGCAATCCCGTCTGCGAACACAGCACCCGAGCTGCTCGGTTCATCATGGTCCGCTGCGGTACGGTCCAGCGTCTGGATTCCGTCAACATACGGATGCTGAGCCATTCCATCAGCGACGGCAAATGGCGATTCTCCGGCTTCGATTCCCACAGCGATGAGAGCTCCGCAAGCTTGAGTTCTGCTCGACCACGCCTCGTCTCCCGCTGCTTGCGGGTCAGCCAGTCTCGCAGCGACGGCACGAGGTAGTCGTGAGTCAGCTGAAAACTCAATGCATGAGGAGAGGAAGAAGAGGAAGAAGAGGAAGAAGAGGAAGAAGAGGAAGAAGAGGAAATTGCAGCGTCGGACGGTTCTCCCTTCTCATTCCCCTCTTCAACTCTGTCTCCAGCGACCGGGGTGACCAGCCGCACTTCGCTGTCAAGAATGCGCATCAGTTCCGCGAAGTCGTTGGGACGGTTCGAGTACCCACTCGCTTCCTGTAGCTCACTGGCCGTTCGCATGTGGCCCTTGATATCCGTGCCTGTGGCGGGAAGCAATGCTCGCAACACAGCGCGAGCCGCTTCCTGATGCTGACGATGTTGAGGCGGCGCGGTGCGGCTGCTGAAAGTCTCTTCGAGGAATGTCGCCCCGACACCAGCCGTGCCGCCAACTTCCTGAAGAGCTGCCGGCGTCCACTCACGCCCCTTCATCATGTCGGCGAACAAAGCGAGGCGTACGCAGATCACCTTGCCATCCTGCGACAGCCCGCCGACAGCTTGATCAAAAAACGCTGTCTGAGATGCTGTGAGCTGGCTCAGATTCTCCGGAAGCCGACCATAGGCTCTTCCGAATTCGGACAGAACTTTCCTGGCATGCAGAGGATCAAACAGCCCCACGGCTCCGGCGTTGATACCTTCCAGCAACGGAACTTCCAGGGCTCGCAGGAAGTCGGAAACGGGCATCCAGAAATCATCTCGCACCAGCAGCACGGCCTGAATCCGTCCGCCATCGCATTGTCGCAGAGCGGCCGCCAGCTCGGTGTTCCGCTCGGCCCCGTGAGCGTACAGCCACTGTTCAAACTGATCGAGGATCACCACGACCTTGCGTCCGGCGGGTATGCCTCGCCCTCGACGAATCGCCGAAAGCGTTTCCGCCAGTGAAGTCTCTCGCGGCAAATCAGCACAGGCCCGGTGAAGGCTCTGCAGCATGTGCTGCTCGGTCTGGTCCGGCGTGGCTTCCAGAAAGACACGAACGACATGATCGTTGAGTCGCGGCAGGAGACCAGCCTTCATCAGCGACGATTTGCCGCAACCGCTGGGACCATAGACCAGCCCGACGCGAAACGTTTTGTCCGGATCCGTCTCTTCAATGCGCGTCTTCCAGAATCGCAGCGTTTCAGGAAGACCATCCCGGTCGCGCGCTCCCGGCAGCAGGTCCAGAAAGAAATCGCTGTCACCCGCTTCAAATGAACGAAGCCCCCTGGGAACGATCCGTGCAGATGCCTGAGGCTGAAGTCCTGCGGCGGGAGAGGCAGACCAATGTCGCAGATCTTCTGCCATGTCCGCCGCACACGGATAACGGTCCGCAGCTCGCTTGGACAGTGCCTTGAAACATATACGTTCCAGTTCTTTCGGAATGGCTTCATTCCGCTGAGTGAGCGGTGTCGCTTCGACCGTCACAATCTGTTCCAGAGTCTCTCGCCAGTTTACTCCAGCGAAAGGTCTTGTCCCCGCCAGCAGCTCATAGAGCACAACACCGAGACTGAAGAGATCGGATCGGCCATCAATCAGGTGGCCTTCACCTCGAGCCTGCTCAGGACTCATGTACGCCGGAGTTCCCGCAATTCCTCCCTGCTTTCCAAAGTCCTCCTCACGCAGCGCCAGACCAAAGTCAGCAACGTAAGGTCGGCCCTGGTGATCCACCAAAATGTTGGCTGGCTTGATGTCACGGTGAATCAGGCCTCTGTTGTGCGTATGCTGCAGAGCCTCCGCCACCTGAGCAACCAGCTTCGCAATCTCGTCAAACGAAAGCGGCTTCTGCTTCACATAGGCAGCAAGGTCAGTGCCGTCGATCAGCTTCGAGACAACATAGCAGGAACCCTCCGCAGTTCGCCCCGCATCGTAGACCGGCACGATACGTGGATCGTCCAGACTCGCCAGGACACGCGCTTCTGAAAGATACGTTTCGATATCTGACGCCGTCCTGAGCCGGTCAGTCCGAGGTTCTTTCAGAGCCACCTGTCGCCGAAGTTCGAGGTCCTCCGCGAGCCAAACAGTTCCAAAGGCACCTTCACCCAGCCTTCGAACTTTGCGGTAACGCTGAGCCGGCGCCATCAATGCTCCCGCTGCAGTGTCATGAACCTGAGCTCCAAGGAATGTTTGTTCTTTGGACGGATGCGAAGAAGCAACGATCGAGTCCCCGCCTTGCTGTTGCTCGGTCGAAGCAAACGCCCGGGCAACTGTCTCACGATCATGCGGGAACCGAGACAGGTAATCCTCGAGTGTCAGCGTTTCGCCGGATTGCACACACAGCGACACTTCTTTGCGAACCAGCTCCAGCAGCAGTTCCCGGTAACTCTCCGCCGGAACCCCGCTCAGATAGTCCTCAATCTTCGGCCTCTGACCACTCTGCCAATCTCGCACAAAACGATGACAGACCTCTTCGATCTGAGCGATGCCCGGTCCCCTGACTGTTGCATCCAAACGCGGATCACGATCCGGTGGTGGAGATGACATGGCTGATCCAGGCAACAGTGTGTACGGCAACAGCAGTTACGACGACAACGCATGCACACAGGCGAACGACCGCGATAAAGAGACAGTATCTCCGAGGCCGAAGAGTGCTGTCAAACAGGGCACTTCGAATTTTCCTGAGGGATGTCGGTTCACAGCAGGCGTCGTGTACTTTTTCTGGATGACCATGCGTTGAGTCGCATCATTGAAGAAACGCCGCACCGCACGCCGTGGAACCGGATCAACTATACCAGAGACCCATTCTGATCAGTCCAATCGTCTTCCAGATGCTCGTGCGCTTTCTCCGATTGTTCGAAGCGTCAGACGTGCCAAACCGCTGGTCACGGGAGACACAATCTGCATCGTGTCATCCTCGTAGATCCTACATCCACCCAAACAATAGGGCATCAAGAGCCCGCGTTCTCATTTGGCCTTCCAGCCGCCCGGCGGAGTCGATAAAGAAACGTTATCGAAGCGGCAACAGCAACAAGGGCCGCGGTCGCACGAGTCGTATTCGGATGTGCCTGGCACCAAATGATCATCGTAACAATTGTCCGAGCACGTCCCGGACGAGCAATGGGCTGGAGCCCGAGACCATTCAGATTGATCGCACCAGCGGCAAGAAAGAACGCGACCAACGCAACCACCAACAGTTGCCAATTCTTCGCCGCAGCATCTTTGACAGTCGCGGGCTCGTCTGGTGTTTCTTTCCGAATGAATGAATCAACAAACTGATCCGGGAGTTTCCCGCGAAACCAATGCGGCACAGTTCTGGAACAGGCGCCAAGCCACCAACTCCAGCCACAATAGGCCGCCGTAAAAAACACCAGGCGAACCCCAACAACATTCCAGTTATCGCCCGCCGGAAGACCAGACCAAACCAGCACCGCCACTAAGCACGGCGTCAGCAGGCAGACAGCCAGAGTCACGAACCCGACAACACCCCAAAACAAATCTCGCGCCTCTGATCCAGCAGGCCAGAACCGTCGTGACTCCTCATCCTCAGAAGTCGCCTGTGGATGAAGCCGCATCCCCAACACAAGAAACGGCCCCCCAAGCAAAGCCCCAACCGCAACAGCAACCCCAACATTCAACTGCGGAAAAGCTATCGTTGCTATCAGCGTCGCACAGACAATCAACATACCCAGCCCGGTCGCAACTGTTGAATAGATCTGCGATGTTCTTTTCTTCCCCGCCATACCCCACCAGCCATCGCACGAAGCCGAAAAAGAAGCCCCGGGCTCTCGCATGACCCAAAGAAAACCGACACCCCGAAAGTGTATGCTCACCCCCTCACCACATGAAGCAACCGCAACAACAATGAACTTACCCAAAAAGGTGAGCATTCGGTCAACAGCTGGCGTCTTTCGGCGATGGCCCGGCGGAGCTCGGGGTTAGAGAGCAGCCAGGTGTGGGGCAGCTGAGGTACGCGGGAGACCCCGTGGAGCTCGGAATCTGAAAACACGAAGCTGGCTCTCCAGAACGACATTGGGTTTGGTGACGCCATCACGCCGGAGCCACTGTCCACCACATATCCAGCGTTTCATTGAGCAAACGACCGTGTTGCGTTCGGTTCTTGCTGGTAAAGAATCCTTGACTAGCGACTGTCCTTACGAAAGAATCAATTACTTACGCAGTGCCCAAGGAAAGAAGGTTTAACCAAACATGAGTCGAGAGACTGGCAAATACGTTACCAGAGAATTTGCCGGCGAACGGGTCAATGCCTTTGTGCCATACCCCTTGCCACCGGCGAACCCAGTCTTTTGCCTTGAAGGGATCCTGTGCGATCTGCATTCCACAGCTATCGCCGCCATCGGCAGACTGGAGATTGCGGGAAGCATGGTGCCCAGCCCGGACTGGTTCCTGTATGGCTTCGTCCGCAAGGAAGCCGTGGTGTCCTCTCAGATAGAAGGCACACAGGCCACGCTTGAAGATGTCGTGGCATGGGAAGCTACTCGTCAATCGGACCGTACAGCAGATGTGGAAGAGATCTGTAACTGCGTGGATGCCCTGACATTTGCCCGCGCTGAAATCGAAAAGCCGGATGGGCTGCCATTGTGCGTGCGTCTGCTGTGTGCGGTTCATCAGCGATTGATGCGAGGCGCTCGCGGCAGTGACAAACAGCCAGGAATGGTGCGGACATCGCAGAACTGGATCGGAGGGACACGTCCTGGAACCGCTCGATTTGTGCCACCTCCACCGGACGAAGTTCCAGACTGCCTGAGCGCACTGGAGCAGTGGATTCACAGTGGTGATTCTCTGCCGCCACTTGTGCGAGCCGGACTCGCCCACGTACAGTTTGAGACCATTCACCCGTTTCTTGACGGCAGCGGACGCATCGGCCGGTTGCTGATTACCCTGCTCGTCGAACAGTGGGGACTCCTTTCGTCGCCGCTGCTGTATGTCAGCCTTGGTTTCAAGCGTCACCAGCAGGAGTACTATGAAAGGCTGAGTCGAGTCCGTACGCATGGTGATTGGGAAGGCTGGATCGAGTTCTTTCTGCGGTGTGTCATTGAGTCGGCAGACGATGGCGTCACGACGGCTCAGCGTTTGTTTCAGGTTGTTGGAGAGGATCGTCTGAAAGCCATTCAGCACCAATCGGCAACAGTCAATTCCCTTCGCCTGTTCGAACTTCTTCCGCAGCATCCGGTCGTGACTCTGGCACGAGCCGGTGAGCTGCTGGCCGCGACAAAACCAACCACTCAGAAGGCGATCGATTCGCTTTGCGCAGCCCGCGTGCTTCACGAAGTCACGGGCAGAAAACGGGACCGAGCCTACGCATGGCAGTCGTACATTGATGTGCTTGGCACTGACACGATGCCAATTCCGCGCTGATGCATTGACGGTCATGGCCGAGCGCGCGGGACGCAAAGATAGAAACTCCTGAGTGACACCGGACACCCCCGTCAGCCCCTGTACGATCCATCCGGATTACTGCTGTTGCCGACGACAGTCGGAAAGAAAAACTTCGTAAAGCGAGCAAAAAGATAAATGCTCGTCGCAAGAAGGCCTTTCAAAAGCTTGCTGAGTAAGACGATATGCCCGAGCTTCTGACATTGGCTGGTCTTCCTCGAACTCAACGGCCAGTCGATCGAAGCAGACGATGAGTAACTCGTCGAAATTGTTCTCGAAGTTACTCAGGGTCAGATCGACAAGACGCCGATTGCCGAGTTCTTCCGGAATCATGCCTTCGCTCCCTGAGCAGAGGAGATTCAATCCGCCGCCTTGTTCGCTTGTGATTTGATTCCGCGTCCCTTTGGAACTCCATCGGTTGAGTTCAGCGGATTCAGCCGACAGATAGGTTTTACGAATAAGCTCAAATAGTGTCAGAGTCTTGGTATGTCGCTGAGGACGCCGCAAGCAGCAATTCAAGGTGCCAGCCGTGGCGCCACGCCGCCCGTCTTGGTGACGAATTGCTCACTGAAATCGGCATTCTTCTGTACCGGTTTACACGGCGGCCTACAAAACGTGACGGGACGGAACCGTGGGGCCGTAAACGCAAAGAAACCCCGAGGGAACTCGGGGTTTCTGGGATAAACGCTGTGGCTTGAGCGACTATCGGAAGCGGAGAGACAGGGATTCGAACCCTGGGTACCCTTGCGGGCACTCCGGTTTTCAAGACCGGATGATGCTCTTCGTAAGAGCATAACAGCCAACGAGTTACAACATGTCCCCTGCGATGGTTGCATCAATGGTTGCCGGTCGGCAATTTCAGAGGATCTGAGACATGTCATTGAGTCTTGGGATGATCTGCCG
Source organism: Planctomycetaceae bacterium (assembly GCA_016795145.1). GTDB lineage: Bacteria > Planctomycetota > Planctomycetia > Planctomycetales > Planctomycetaceae > SXXK01. The sequence goes on along the minus strand of JAEUII010000440.1, from coordinate 5,346 downwards.
ACCCAAGTGAAGGCCGCTATCTGTCAGTTGTGCAACGTGCAGATACCGCGTGCCATCCTCGCCGACTCATGACAAGGGAATGCCACGATCCAATGAATTCCTACCCACAGATTCTGCGGACGAGGCACCTTTTTAAGCCTTACAATGCAACAGGCGTCCTGCTGCTGTATTCCGACTTCCAGAATATGCGGTCCGTATTACTGATCTTCCTGACACTTCCCGTTGCTCTGGTCGACGGCATCGGAGGAGCGTTTCTGTCCGGAGGAGTTATCTCACGCGGATCGTTGATCGGCTTTGTCACGGTCTTCGGAGTCGCAGTTCGTAACGGCATCATGCTGATGGACCACTACCGGCATCTGCAAAGAGAAAAGGGCGTCCCCTTCGGCCCGGAACTGTTCATTCGCGGAGCCGAAGAACGCCTCGCCCCGATCCTCTTGACGGCCCTGACCACCGGCGTGGCCCTGTTTCCGCTTCTCGTCACCGGCAACAAACCCGGACAGGAGATCGAATACCCGATGGCCTTCGTCATCCACGTCGGACTCGTCACATCGACATTGCTCAACCTGCTGGTCTTGCCACCGCTCTTCGCCAAATTCGGCCATCGCAACCCGCCCAATTCCAACGGTAAAGACTCACAACTCCGCTTTTAGTCCCGGCTTTAGCCGGAAAGCTGGCAGCATTCATGCATTGCGCGTTTTTGCTTGCCTCGCACGTTTCGCTTCTCCTGTTGCTTTTTGAGGACTACCGCCATCGACGAAGAGTCTTGCGTTGACATTCTACGGCCCAACATTACTCTCCCCCCTTCCGTAGGTGTGGCATACCACTGGCGAGAAGGTTGGGGAGACTTGTTTATGGCGACGACAGTTACCTCTGGGTTCCAAAAACTGAAAGAGAACCTTGAGATCACCAGCCTGCAGGCTTCGACAGTCTCTGCTCGACAACAGAACGTCCGAGATAATGTCGCAAAGGAAATGACAGTTGAACGGTCATTTCTCGTCGGCTCATACATGCGAAACACGATGATCGCGCCATTGGCAGAAGCTGATGTGGATGTCTTCCTCGTGATGAATTCCAAGTACTTCGAGAAAGATGGCCATGCGTCTTTACTGGATAAGGTGAAGCGAGCTTTGGCGAAGTCGTACAACAACTCGGAGATCAGTCGCGATGGACAGGCGGTCACGATCAGATTCACAGATTTCTACGTGGATGTGGTGCCAGGATTTGACCGTCAAGGAGGCGGATATCTGATTCCGGATTCGATTCAGAAGCGATGGATCCCCACGGATCCATCAAAACACATCGAGTTGTGGTCTACCCTTAATGCAAAAAGGGGCGGTAAATTCGTCCCTCTCGTGAAAATGTTGAAGTGTTGGAATCGGGCGCATAGTCTGAAACTCAGGTCATTTCATCTAGAAACATTGGCCTATGATTTATTTCAGTACGCGGAGATCACGGACTACCCATCTGCAGTCAAATACTTCTTCGACAACGCAAGGAACAAGATCACGCTTGGCGTATATGATCCCGCTGGTTACGGTGGAAATGTTGGCTCGTATCTCGACACTCAGACGAAGAGAGACGAAGTCACTTCCCGCATGAAAACAGCTTTGGACAAAGCTACAGAAGCGATCGACCTTGCCGATAATGGAAAGATCGAATCAGCGTTTGGTAAATGGCGGATTGTCTTCGGCGATTACTTCCCAGCATACGGTTGAATCGCATGTTGAATGACATCTCAGAACGACAGAGACTTCCTGAATTTGTAGACCAGATCGCGGCATCCAGCAAAGCCTACGCGACTGTGAAACAGATGGCTACAACGCAGTCTGTGCTTGCACTTTCTGCGGCCGCCCTCGGCCCCATCGTCTCATGGGCGTGCCCCGCCTGTAAGGCATGGGCGGCTCTGTACGCACTCTGCATTCTGCTCTTCGATATAATCTTTCTTGAGCCAACTATCAAACAGAAGCAGGAACTCGGAGCGAGAATCCAAGAGGCGTTCGATACAGACCTATTTCGTATTCCATGGAATTCGTTTCTTTGTGATCCTCGCCCCGATCCAGAAACCATCCATAACCTGGCGACGAAATTCAAAAAGACGGAGACGACAGACCGGCTTTTAGATTGGTATCCACTATCAGCTAGTGAACTTCCGATTGAGTATGGTCGCCTTGTCTGCCAGCGTGCAAATATGCGATGGGATTCGACGCTGCGGCGGGGGTACTTCACTCTCTATGTTGTGCTGATATTCTTCATGGTGATTATCGCACCGGCAGTTTCTCTATATCTGAAGTGGGATGCTGATCGTATTGTTGTTTCCGTGCTGATGCCGCTTTTGCCGGCAGCACTCAAGCTTTTCCGAGAAGGACGAAAGCACCAAGATTCGGCTTCTGCTTCTGAAAAATCAAAGTCGATACTTGAAAAGATATGGCATCGCGGGCTGACCGAGACGGTTCCGCAAGAAGAATTCTTGGAGGCATCTCGACGCCTTCAGGATACAGTTTTTGAGCGAAGAAAGAGTTCGCCAACGGTTCCACAGCGTGTATACATGTGGTTTAGAGATGAGTACGAGACCGACATGCGTATTGGATCGGAGAAGATGGTTCTAGATGCAAAGAATCGTCTTGGCATCAATACATGACGTTCCGCGTGAGATTCATTTGCTGATTTGCAACTGTGGCGGTGACGCCTGCTCTGCATTGTCCGAAACACAGTTCGCTTGTGGCTACTGCTTCCCGTGGGGGTGGGAAGCAGGTAGCATCCAGTGACGATGACTTATGAAGCCCGTCAGCCAGAATCGACTGTCGCGGACGACTCTTGGTCTTTCGACGCACCATGAACACTGGTGCTGCACACCGCTGTGCTGTTTACAAGGAACATGAAATGTCCCTCAAGTTCAAACGGATGCAAATGATTGCCTTTCTTTTCGTCACAGTGATGTTCAGTTGCGCGACTGTCGCTCAGGAAACTGCGACGACCACTGAATCGCCATGGCAATTGGTGGGCGATGTTCTTGGGGATTTACAGCGGCTGGACGGCGGAACTGGTGACGTCCTCGTCAAACAAAGTGAACTCGACAAATTGATCGCCAAGAGCGGTGGCGGTGCATGCCCCAGTGCGGCGGCAGTTATCGCGACCCAAGCCCTTCGTGGAATGGCTGGGATTGAGCCTCATGCCAACCCACATCGCTTGTCATTGCAGTCCTTTGAGGCCATTCCCGCATTGCTGGATGGTCGAGTGAGTAACAAGCTGTTTGTCGAACTGCTGTTGCATTACGAGAAACACATCAATGGTATAGATATTGAGGTCGAGATTCAGTCTGCTCCGAATTCTCCTTACGCAACCGACAATGTAACGTGGGAGACAGCTGGCGAGCCACACCTTGAAGTCGGTGTCGGTGAACTCAAGATTCTGAGTTTTTCTGTAACCCAGCCCGATGGTAGTTTCCTTGGACGGCATTTTGTGTTGTTGAAGAAGAACGACGAGTCGCTACTTCATGTGCTAGACCCCACTTCTCCTGTCAAGGACAAGAAGTTCACCCTGGCACGAGGAGCCGATGGCACGGGACGATTCTACCTCGAGTACCCTCCCGAAATCCAAGGTAAGTATGTCAATGAACTGAATACTGTCTTTACGATTCGACTGTCGCGATCGACCACAGAGCCTGAATCACTCACGATTGAGCAAATAAACAGCCGCATTGATGACACTGCCAAACTCTTGATGGCTCGAAGCGAACTTCGTTCGCCGCGAGCATGGCGAAGAGAATCGGCGTCTTATGGTCTGCCGGCGCTGGATCTTCCGGTTGAGCTTGGCGGTCTTGGCTGGAATTCCAGCCAGATGTTGGAAGTGTTTCGTCACGCTGGAAAACACGACCTTAACCTTCGCGATGTGGTCGGGGCTGCCCATGCACGAGTGCTGCTGAAGTCTGATGCCCCTCGTTGCAAGGCGATGCTACAAGAGGTCGCTGCTGGAAAGCGTTACTTTGCCATTACTATCACCGAGCCGGAGTATGGTTCGGACTTCGCTTCTATGGTGTCGACGTCGAAAAAAGTGGATGGTGGTTTCATCCTGAACGGCGAAAAACGCTTCAATGCTCGGCTGGAGCAGGCAACCGACATTATCGTCATTACAAGGAGCACCGAGAACAAACCGAGGAAACTCAGTGCCTTCGTTGTACCGATCGACGCAAAGGGATTGAAGATCGAAACGTTCGGCGCTCATGGCCTGACGGGCAACTCTTACGGTGGGATGACAATGAATGATGTGTTCGTTCCTGACGACGGTCTACTGGGCGTTGATGGCGGCGGACGTGACGTTTTCGAGCAGCATTTCCTTTACTGGCGGCTCATGCAAACTGCGGCCGCACTGGGAACCGCAGAAGGTGCTCTTGAACAAATGGCGGAACGCCTGAAGACGAGAATTGTCTACGGCGGCCCAATCGGACGATTCACTCATCTGCAGCAACCGATGGGACAGCACACCACCGAGTTGCGTATGGCTCATGCTCTGGCCGTCAATGCTGCAAAGTTGCTGGATGACGGAAACTACAAAGAAGCTGCTCCATTGATCAACGGACTTAAGGCAGAGGGTGTCGAGATCGCGTTGAGTGCCGTCGATGCTGCGGCCAGGGCGTTTGGTGGCGAAGGGTACTCCGATCGCGTCGATATTGGCGATCGACTGCGGGATCTCAACGGCCTGCGAATAGCGGACGGGGCGACCGATGTCATGCGGTCTTCCGTTGTCTCGGATAAATTCGGTCGGGAGTTCTGGGAGATGGCGATTCAGCGTCGAGAGCGCGAGAAGGATGATACATCGCATGGCCTAACTGATTGAAACGCAGAAGGAGATGAGAGGCGGACGTCAACGTGCGACAGTCTGACGGCATGACTCCGCTGATGCAGGCGGCTCGTGATGGGCACGTTACATGGCCGAAATGTGGGCTTCAGGGCACCCCCCAAATGGCTCGATGAGTCCCTCCGGTGAGACCGACCGGAGTAGTTTGCCCCCCAAGTCGAAACTGCGTCGGTCGCATCGACCGGATTGGGAACATACCAACGAAGGATTGGGCGTTTGAGTAGAATCTCAGCTAACGAGGCCCGAAGAATGTTTGGCTATTCGAAGCCTGGCGGCAGACAGATTTCGTTCTGCGGGAAGTCAGAACCAATGGCATTCGCCAGTTGGTACCGACTTGTCCTCGGGCTGTTTTGATGGGGCTTGCCTGCGTGGTCATTCGCCGCGAGGGCTCCATCATCACTCCGGCGAACACTGCTGACTGCTGAACGAGTCTTTCTGCCGGTTACCACGACGGAGTTTTGTGTAGGTGACTGGATTTGGAAGGCATGGCTC
>JAEUII010000295.1 GCA_016795145.1 Planctomycetaceae bacterium | reverse complement strand
ATGCCTTCCGCCGCGACGGAAGTCACTTTCTTGATACCGTCCACAGAACGAACGGCTTCTTCGACCTTCTGGCAGATTCCACTCTCGACTTCATCCGGGCTTGCGCCGGGATAGGGCACAGCGACCAGAATGATCTCAAGTTCAAACTGAGGAAAGACCTCGCGTCGCAGCAGGAATGCACAGAGGCATCCCACGACAAGGACACCAACAACGATCATGTTCATTGCGGGCGTGTTTCGAATGGCCCATCGCACGGCGTTTCCGGTCATCGCGCAGTCTCCTCGTTCTGTTTGCCTGCTTCTGGCGTGACTCCGGCAGCTGCGGCGGTGTCTTTTGCAGGCTCATGAATGGTCACGGACATTCCTTCACGAATCGACACGAGCGGTGACACAATCACCGGGTCACCGGGCTTCAGTTCAGAAGCATCCTGGCGAACCAGCGCCATTTCCTGATCGACCTGAACCAGTCTCACGGGAAGAGTCTTCAGTGCTCCGTTGCGAACGATCCAGATCTGGTCACCTGGACGAATGGCTTCAGCAGGAATCTGTAGCAGCGGGACAGGAGAATCGATCGGCACTCGAATGTTCACAAACATGCCACTCAACAACGTTGGTGGTGTGACAGTGCGGCTGCCACTGGGATTGTTGATCCTGGTCTTCTCAGGCTCCTGCACAAGGACTCGACAGGGAAACATGCGAGTATTCCGGTCCATGCCGGTGCCTTCATAGCGCGACAACTGGCCTTCCCAAATCGTCTCCGCTCCTTCGAATTCAAAGCTGATTTCACAGGGAACCTGCGGCATTTGGAACGGATCTTTCTTTCGATCCGTACCTTCGGATACCTGGGATTCAGACGTTTCAATCGCAGCCGGATTGGTCTGTTGTCCCTGTTGCCAGATCCACGCAAGCTCTTCACCCTTCAAGCTGCATTTGACCTCCATGCGGCTGGAGTCACTGATATGGACAAGAATGTCACCGGGCTTGACGTAGTCGCCTTCTTCCCGCATGTCGTCCACGATGCGACCCGTGACGGGGGCAACGATCCGGCATCGCTGAAGATCCAAACGCACTCGATCGAGTTCGGCCTGAGCCAGCTGAAGCGCAGCCTGCTTCGTCTTCTTTGACTGAAGCAGCGCATTGAGCTGATTCTGCTGCATTTGAAGAGCATTTCTGGATGTTAGCTCCAGCTTTTCGGCATTGTCCATTTCCGTTTCGGAAGTTGCCTTTCGCTCATTCAGCGATTTGATTCGTGCGAGATGATCCTGCTGCAGACGATTGTCTTCAGTCGCAAGCTTCAGCAATGAGTTTGTATTGGCGATCTCAACATCCACCGAATTGAGATCTTCCTTTGCCTGTTCGACGCGAGCCAGCAGACGCTGTTCGTCCAGACGATAGCTCTCCGAGTCAATCTCGAACAACACATCACCCTTGTTGACGAATCCCCCACTGCGAGACTCTTCGGACTTCTTCAGAATCTTGCCGGTGACTTCTGCCCCAACGGTGATGACTCGCCATGTCGATGCTTCACCATCAATGTCCAGATGAAACGGCTTGTCCCACAGAACGGCCGGCACGATATCAACCAGTGGTGAGACTTTTGAGGCATCAGCATCTCCGGCCGTTTTGGGGACTTCCGGTCGATGCCCAAAGAAAAGGAGCCCAAACACGCCCAGGCCGAGGATGCCGATCGAACCAACAATGTTGGCGATAAGGTTCAGCAGCCGGCCGGATTTTTCAGAGCCGGTCCCAGTCGACGAGTTCATTCCGATTTCCAGATGGTTTGAGGTGTGCCTGGTGGCTTTTGGTTTCAGGATGAAAGTGGTTTACACAGGCTTGTGTTTGGCAGTGCGGTGCCGGACGACTACGAATCGTTTGCAGGAAGTCGCGAACGCCTTCCAGCAGCCCTTTGTTTTGGTTTGTGCAACAACGAACTCTCTGCTTCGATTCCATGCAGAAGCGTTTTGACGAGCACCTTCACATAGGCAGAACTGGTGTGTCCGGAAGGATGATGGCCCAGCATGTCCGTCAGCATCGCTGCTCCATGCAGTGAACTAAGCAGCATCAGGGCAATTCCGCGGAAGTCACACTTCCGAATGAGTCCCTTCTTCGAGGCTCGTTCCAGCCAGTCCGCGACCAGTTTCATGTTTTGAAGAGGCGGTGGCTCGTCGTATTGTTTCATCAGTTCCTGAAAGTCTTCCGACTTCCAGCGGACGACCGTCATCCGCCGCGCCATTTCGATATAAAACTCTGACACCTGATGCAGCAGTTCGGTCAGTTGAATTTCAACGGGGCGATCGTCAGGACCGGTCAGCAGTTCTGGCACAGAAGTGCTGAGCATCACCTGCTTCAACGCGGCCATCATGAGCTTCTGCTTCGTGCCAAATCGCTTCAGCAGTGCCTGAGGAGACACGTTCAGCTGCCGAGCAATGGTCTCCGTGGACACCTCCGGCCCGTGCTGCAGAAAGCACTCCAGAGCAGTGTTCAGGATTTGAGCATCAGAAACGGTCTGCGGCCGTGCCACAGATTTTCCTTTCGAGCATTCACGATGCGAGAATGATTAGTTGTTCTATAGTAACTAATTCAGGCTCTCTGGCCACAGAGCATTTCCGAGAATTCTCATGGCGACCCGCAGGACCATGAATTCTCAGGAACGGCCAGGATATCTGACCATGCGACCAGATGCCTCAAGGCAAGGCGGAAGCGATGCAACGACCGCGAGAATTGGCTATTCTTTCCGGGTTTGGAAGCAGCCTTTCACGGTGCTTTCGAGTTTCCAAACGACACAAGGAACAAACGATTCATGGGACTTCGACTGGCCGTTGCCACAGAAGATTTTGGACAGCCACTGCGTCAGGCGATTCAACTGGCGGCTCAGAACCCCGTTCAGGGGCTGCGTCTGAACGCGCGGACGGAAGTTCGAGCGGAGGAGTTTGGTGACACGGCCCTGCGTCAGCTTCGTCATTATGTGGAAGAGCATCAGTTGCGTGTCGCGGGGCTCATGTATTCCACTCGGCACTCGCTGTGTGATGAAGAGAAGCTGGATCAGCGACTGGACGGAATTCGATCCGCCATGTCACTCGTTCGCCGTCTCGGAACTTCAGAGTTGCTCATCCGCGTCGGTCGAGTCCCTGACCCGGCTGTCACGGAATCAAAGAACACCGCGCCGGCTCCCAGCAATGCCGATGTGGATTCACTGCTGAACCCGTTTTCATTTGCTTCATCATCGCCGCTTTTGAAGAGCAAGGAACGCAGTGAGGCCGAACAGTTCTCTTTGTTGTGCGATGTGCTGAATGAACTGGCCGGACATGCGAATCGCCACGGAGCCACGCTGCAGCTGATTGTGTCCTCGTATGATGTCTCACGGCTGTCGCTGCTGCTTTCGAAAGTCACAGCGGGACCTGTCGCGCTGGTCTTTGACCCTGCGACATGTCTGATGGCAGGACAATCAGCCAGCAGGATCTATCGAGACCTCTATCGCAGTGTTGGCTACTTCCGCATCCGCGATGCTCAGAAGGACATCGACGGTGGCGGTATCGAAACAGCGTTCGGCGACGGAGCAGTCGACTGGATGGATGTGCTGCCCGTGATCGTTGAATCAGAAACCACGTCATGGCTCTGCGTCGAACGCACCGGCGGCGACGAACGAGCCTCCGACGTCAACCGAGCCATCCGTCAGATGAAGTCACTTCTTCCCGCAACCGGCCCTTGATCCTCCCCAGCCCTTCGTAGTGGAACTCGCTAGAGTTCCCTTCTCCATCACGGTACTCGCCGCCGGACCGTTTCGTCCTGTTGCAGATCATCCACCCCCAAAACAAGGCGAGCGGGATGCGTCAGCTTCCCGGTACTGCGCGGATCCCCCACCGGGTTCACCCCGGTGGTTCCCGGCTTCTGCACTACCGTGTCTTGCCCGATTACATCCTCACGCCACGCTGCAATGAAATCACTGTTCTGACAAAGAATGAGGGACAAAAAATAAGGCGAGCGGGGCGACGTCAGTCCCCCCGAGTACTGTCGTCACTCAGGATTTCGCTGTGTGTCCTCTCGCACCTGCAACAAGCAAAGGGTGACAACGCCGCCCCCCATCGGTAGATTGCATGGCCAACGGATTCGTCACCGTGATGGATTCAGCAAGGGCTTACACCGCCCATGAAGCGGCAAAGTTCAACGCAAGATCTCTGTGTCGGCTCATCGCCTAACACAGGAATTGCTATGGTTGGCGGCGAAGGGGCGAGTATGGCATCGCTAGTGCTTCTGACGATGGCACCCCGGCCACCGAGGCCTGGCTTTTATGGGGGCTGCGAAATTGCTGGTGGGTGCGTGGCTTTTCCGACAGAGCAAATTCTCCGACAGATGACAGCCACCCGGGATCGCCTCGCCGCAAGGACGTTCCCCTCCGACCTGGAAGCCAGGGTCCAACAGCTGGCAACTCGGCGTAATGAGCGGTTGGCGGCCGCCCTTCGACGGCCGTATGGTCAGCCCCACGACCCGGAAGAGGACGCTGCTGAGAGACGCGACGAGAAGGAATTCACGCGGCTTGTTGCCGACTTGAACGAACAGCGGCAATACCTCATCCTGGCCGAGGCGGTTCCTCCGGTCGAGGAAGCGTTCCGTCGCGGTGAAGATCTGAAGGTGGAGGCAAAGGGAGTATTGTTCTTCGACGTGGCCTCGCAGGTCGAGAAGCGCTGCCGCAATGCCATTCAGTTGCGACAGTTCGTTTGGGCTGAGTGCCGAGCTTGCGGTTGGCGTGGTTCTGCGCAGGAATGTGGGACGCACGATTGGAGCGCGATCGCAGATGCTCGCGCCGGAGTGGGTGGCGAACACCTGACGTGTCCGACGGGACATGTGATCTTCCCACTTCAAACGTGGGTCTCCTGACCTGTTGCCAAAGCAACAAGCCAGAGACGTCGTAGCGCCGTGTGTACCTGTTGGCTCAGCAAGAAGGTCCTGTGGGCTGGGGGGAGCCTGGGAAATCGGAGGCTAACTGCCGGTGTTCAAGAAGTCCCGTTGCGACTGGCGCATCGCGACGTCTTTGCGGAAAGCGCTTCGTCCGCCTGTAACGGGATCCATTGACATGCCAAGATTCGCGACTGCACCTGAAGCGTCCGTCAACCAGGCAAAGGGTGACAACGTCGGGCCCTATCGGTAAATTACATCGGCGGAGGATTCGTCACGGTGATGACTCCCGCAGTAGCCTGCACCGCTCACAAACTGGCAAAGTCCAACGCACGGCACCTGGATTCGTTATGCATTGGAGAACGGATGAGCGAAAACAAATTCATTACTGCAATCGTTCGTTCAGCCTACGTGTTTGCCATTTACTCCGGCATTCGCGCCGTTGCCAATCGTGTACACAGTCATTTTCTGCCTGTCCCGCGTGTCGCTGTTATCGATGGAGCAATCATTCAGTTTGACGAAACCGTGTCGTTCAAGGTTCGTGTGCATGGGAAGATTCTTCCCAGCATGAACGATGCGACAAGAGTCGGTGGAATGATATCTGTTTATCTGATGCACCCCGGCATTCGCCGCAGCCTTTACTCGCTGCTGCGCGTCTCCAGTCACTTTGGCTGTGGGCACATCGAACTGGCCTTCTACGAAAACGACAGCACAGTCTGCGTGTTTGCAGTTCGCAATATTCTACGTTCCAATCTGGACCGCATAGGGTGCAAAACGTGGTTTCGTAGTCTCTCATTCTCGACGGAACAGGATGAGCTTCTCGTTCTTGCCCGTATCCTGAAGCAACTTAGAGCGATGAACCTGAATGCACACCTCGTCTCGCCGGCGGAGTGCGTGGATCTAGCCGTGTCTCCGTGGCTTCTAAGGCCCCAGATACGTTGCCGTGCAATCACAGCACTGACAAAGAAATACGAACGCATGACAAGACGGATTGTTTTGCATATCCATTAAAGCATTGTCTTCGCTGCGAGCGACGTGACAAAATCGCAATCAGGGGACTGACGTCGCCCCACTCGACTTCATTTTTTGTCACCCATCTTTTGTCTGATGAACGCTCAGAGTGTTGCCCCCTCCCGATCTTGCTGACGCTCGATCGACCTAAAAACGGGTTTGGGGGAGGAGGGTTCTAATCGACGTAGACGAATTCGTTGAGGTTGATCAGGGCGAGGCACAGTGCGGCGAGATCTTTTCTGCTCACCAAATCTCTGGCGGAAGCGAATTCGTCATCAGAGGGAACGCGACAAAGAGCCAACTGAAAGGCTCGGCGGATTTGATCGTCGGGCTGTTCGCAATCCGTCTGGCAGCGTTCGGCAAAATATGTTGCCTGTTTTCGCATGAATTCATTGTTCATCAACGCCAGTGCCTGAAGAGCGGTGGTGGTGACGTTTCTGCGAGGTGTCAGGTTGGCGGGATTCGGGCAGTCGAGCGTCGACATGAAGGGATCGGGTGTGGTTCGGACGACAAAGCGATAAATCGACCTGCGCCAGAGATCGTTTGAGTCGGCTGTGATGTAACGGTACACCGGCGCGTACTCTTCGCGATATTCAAAGTCACGGTAGCCAGGTCCATACATTTCCGCGTTGAGCTTTCCGCTGACCACCAGGACCGAATCACGCAGCGTCTCCGCGTCGACTCGGCGAGCATTCTGGCGCCAGAGCAGTCGATTGCCGGAATCGCACTCCATGGCACTCTGAGTATTCTTCGAAGATGCGGGGGAGGATTGCTGCTGATACACGTGGCTCAGGCAGATTTCGCGGTGGATCGATTTGAGTGACCACTGATGTTCGATCAGTTGCCGAGCCAGCCAGTCGAGCAACTTTGGATGCGATGGTGCACTGCCTCCCAAACCGAAGTCGCCCGGCGTGTCGACCAGTCCTGTTCCGAAGTGATGCTGCCAAAGTCGGTTGACGATGACTCGAGCAGTCAGAGGATTCTTCGGCGATGTGATCCATTCCGCCAGTGCACGACGACGTTCGCCCTCCGGCATTTTTGCATCACCAAACTGAGCTGATAATTCCGCCACGCAGGTAATGGCGCCCGGCGAAACTTCTTCGGCCTGGTCTTCCGGATTGCCGCGTCGCTGAACTCGGACTGGTTCCGGTTCCCCGGGAACAGCCGCGTAAACTCGATCAGGGTCTTTCAGCAACGTGAGTTCCTGGTCCAGCTTTTGAATTGTTGAATCGAGTTCCGCAAGTTCCGCTGTTTCCTGTTCGCTGAGCGTGCGAGGAACAGACAGGCTGGCATCAGCGAGACAGATCTGATCATGCCCAATCCCGTTTCCATGGTCTGTTGCAATCAGTGTCAGCCATCGAGCCTCCTGCGGAATCAGAACGGTAACATCCGCGAGCCCATCGTCTCTGCCCAGTCCTTCATTCGCCCAGACACGCTTGCCGTCGATGTAGATGAAAAGGCTGGCACCGCCTTTGGGGGTCTGACCAAAGTACCCCGCACGAGACTTCAGTGTTGTGTTTGGCGGAAGGCCCGCCTGACGCATTTCAGTGAGGTCAAATGTCAGACCGCAATTTGCGTGCAGCGACAGAAGTGAATGACCTGCCGAGTCGAAATCTGTTCCTGCCAGTTCGGTGGAGAATTGCGAATTCACCGGACCGTTGCGAATCGAATCCCATGCCTGCCCACTTGTGTCCGGAAGATCAGTCACCGTGACTTCGGACGAGGTGATCGTGACTGGACCTGCACCGCCATCGGGAATGAAGACTCCGTCAATGAACTTGAGTTCCGAAGGCACGAAGTGATTCACGGCGGCATTTTCGAGGAAGCCGCGTCTAGTCTCCGTGGGTTTCCCTGTCAGCAGGTCGACGGCCTGACCTTTCTTCCCTGACCCTTGTCCGTCACCAGATCCGACTAAGTCTGCAAGGCTCCAGCCGTTCCCGGACAGTTCGTGTCGTCGATTCTGCAGACGCTCCATGTCGGCACGAAGCGTTTGACGGCGATCAGCGACTCGGCGTTCTTCCCCTGACGAGACGACTCGATCACCGCGTTTCACGCCAGAGAACACCGACCACAGTGAGTAGTATTCCTTCTGCGAGATCGGATCAAGCTTATGATCATGGCAGCGAGCACAGTTGACGGTGACACCGCAGGCCGCGGTCATCACCTGTGTGACCATGTCGTCGAGATCATCGGCCCGCGCGAGTCGTTTTAATACGGGGCTTGGAGTTTCGGCCTGACCAACGAAGTCCCAGGGACCAGCCGCCAGGAAGCCTGTTGCGATGACAAACTCCGGATCGTCCGGAGACATCACATCGCCGGCAATCTGACGTCGCAGGAATTCATCGTAAGAAAGATCCTGGTTCAACGCTCGAATCACCCAGTCTCGGTAACGCCACGCATTATCGCGCCGCTGGTCGCGTTCAAATCCATGAGTGTCCGCGTAGTGAGCAATGTCGAGCCAGTGACGAGCCCAGCGTTCTCCGTAGGCGGGCGATGCCAGCATTCGGTCGACGAGGTTCTCCCAGGCCTGCTCAGAGTGATCCCGTTCGAACTGTTCGACTTCCTCCGGCTGAGGCGGCAATCCGAGCAAATCGAAACTCAACCGTCGAATCAGAGTGCGTCGATCCGCCTTTGGTGAAAACTGCAGCGACTGAGTCGTTAATTGTTCGCCAATGAAACGATCAATTTCCGTCAGCCTGATCGTTGGACTGTTTGCAGGAGTGATCACTGTGTCCACGACTTCGGGGACATCGTCATTCTGGAGTGGTTGCCACGCCCAGTGGTCCAGTCGAGTATCGCGGCTTTGCTGCCGATCGTAATCGGTCTCTTTCCACTCAGCCCCGTTCGCGATCCATGTTCGAATCTGAAGGATCACTTCGTCAGGGACTCGAGGACCCTCAGGCGGCATCTGTTCGTCGGAGTCATGGCTTGTGAGTCGTCGAAGCAGTTCACTTTGTTCTGGCATGCCTGGCATTACTGCGGAACCAGATTCGCCGCCGCTGAAGAAGCGAGAACGCACATCGAGCCGGAGGTTGGCCTTTTGAACCGACGGCCCGTGACACGAAATGCAGTACTTCTGAATGACGGGGCGAAGTACCTTCTCGACGAACGCCGACTGATCGCGTTCCGCATTGTTCGCTTGTGATTTTTCATCACCAGGGACTGCAGACTGAGCGATTGATAAGCCCGCGCAAAAGAAGAGCAGGGCAGCCCTTATCCGGAAAACTGTCCTGCTCATATTGAACTCCCGCCACAATCGGTCGTTGAGTCTGCCGCTTACTTGGTGCGGCGGTCGGTGCGATCACGCCATGGAGCGTCGAGTTCCTTGACGTTCTTCGTCAGAAACTCCATCAGATCCTTATTGGTCACGTCAGCGAGTTTCCCTTCGAGGTACGCTTCGGCATGAGTTGTGCCGCCGCTGAGTGTCATCTTTCGCGAGTCCTTGTACTGATCACCTTTCAGCTCGATTGCCTTGAAGAGTTTCTCTGCCTGCTTTGCGTCTTCCTTTTCGTCTTTGGCCGCAACGATGTAGATTGAGATTGGCAGGGCTTTGAGTGTCTTGAGAATGTTCGTTGAAACGATGCCTCGAACGTTGGTCGTAGGCGAGTACATGATCAAAGACTGGACATCCTGACCGCGTGGTGTGCGAGCATCCAGGGTCGGGGCATCTGGATACGGAGATTTTTCCCAGTCAGCAATGGCGTAGGTCGCCGCCACCATGGAGCTGGCACCCATAGAGACGATCGCGAGCTTTCGAATGTTAAGCTTCTCAGCTCGATGCTGTTCCACGAGGAATGACTTGACCGCTTCGAGATCGGCGGTCGCCATCAGCGGGTAGTCCGCGTTGCCCATCTTTAATGTCGCTGCTTCGCCACTGGGAAGAATTGGGATGCTGTCGCCGTGCTTTCGAAGGTCCACGGTGATCACGGCGAATCCGGCCTTCTGCAGAGTCAGCGCGGTTGGCTGCCAGACGCGTCGGTTTCGAGCATCCTTTTTGTCGGAGCCCTCGGTGCTGGTCAGAAGGATCACACATGGTGACTCCTTGCCGCCGCTGGTGGATTCAAAGTACGTGGCCGCAAGCTGCCATCCGTCACCGGCAGTGAGCGTCAATTCGTGAACACCATCCTTGGAAGAGTTGGTGGTCGCGGCTTTCTTTGGGTCTGTTGTTGTCGTGCCCTTGTCGCCCGTCTTTTTGTCAGCAGTCTTCTTGGAGTCCTGCTTTGGAGCTGCTCCCTTTTGTTGAGCCAGCGCGGACACGCTGCAGGGCCAGAGGACGGTGAACAACACAGCAACGATCATGAAAGGTCGAATTCGAAGCATGGCATTGAATCCGGTGATGTCTGAGGAAGTGCAGGGTGGATGAGATTCCTGTGACGTGAGCAAAAAGTGTGTCTGACACTCGCCGCTTCATCAAGGGTCTTCCATCGGGATTATAACGATTCTGATGGCTGCAGCGTCGTCATCCTCTGATGGATTTCAAAAACCGCTCCATGATTTATCAGCAAATCATCGTTCCGGTACGGACGGAAAAGTCCACCGGGTTTCTGTGAACTAAGTTTCCGGCAAGGTCTGGCATTTCCCCAATGTGGATAGTTCGCCTGCATGACTGTCCGACTGACCAGGTTCGTCCATGTTCCGTATTCGTCTAATTCAACTTTGCCTGCTGCTGCTCGTTCTGAGTCAGGTGCCGCTGTTTCTTCAGCTGACTCTGACCCCGGATACAGTGCTGTATGACCTGCAGGCTCGACTGCTGCTTCAGGGCGGAATTCTGTACCGTGACATCGTCGAGCCGAACCTGCCGGGCATCGTCTGGATACACGCTGGGCTGAGATCTTTGTTCGGCTGGTCGCCTTTGGTGCTGCGGATCTTCGACCTGGGCGTTGTGGCCGGCATTTCGTTGCTGCTGAGCCAGATCATTGTTCCGTGTACGTCATCATGGATCGCGGAACTGGAGAAATCGTCCGGACGGCGACTGCTGAGATATTCGCTTGTGCTGTTGATCGGTTCCTTCTATCTGAGCACTTCGGAATGGTGTCATTGCCAGCGAGACACCTGGATGCTGTTGCCGTGTCTTGCAGCGGTGCTGATTCGCCTGACTCGACTTGAAGCGAAGGATATGTCGGGAACATCGCGAGCCCTGAGCGCGTTTGCCGAAGGCGTCCTTTGGGCCACAGCGTTTTGGTTGAAACCGTTTATCGCCCTACCGGCATTGCTGGTCATCGTCTCGACAGCAGCGACAACTGGCAACGCCCGGCAGTGGTCAATTGAAACTGCAATGGTGTTGCTCGGTGGAGCGACAACTGGCGCTGCAGGAATTTTCTGGATGATTCAAAATGGATGCTGGAGCGCATTCACGACGATGATGCTGGAATGGAATGGGGACTACTATCAGTCCGGTCGCAGTCGCTGGACGATGGATCGCCTGCTGGCTCACACCCAGAGATTTTCACCGTGGATCATTCTTCATCTGCCCGCCGCATGGCTGGCTACGTCCACGCTGATCTCTCCCATCGTTCGAAGGATTCGCAGCGGGATGCAGGCCGGTTTGCCTCGGCGCGTCCTTGAAGTGTCGACAGCTACGCTTGTGCTGCGAGCCTTGTATGCCGGCTGGATTGTTCAATGTCTGTTGTTTCAGCAGCTGTTTGATTACGTGTATGTCCCGGCAATGATCCTGGCCATCAGTGTGTGTTTGCAGGCGCTGATTCCGGTGGCTGCTGGCATCCGACTGCCCCAGGGAACGGTGTGCACGCGGCCAACGTGCGTTGTGAGCGGGGTCGTTCTGTTGTGGCTGATGCTGAGTGTTCCGGGTTCTGCTCTGATGCAGTCGCATCGGCTGAGAGCATGGAGCCCATGTGTCGCGGCGCTGGTTACGGGGAATCTGGACAGCACTCATCGCGATGCGATTGCTCAGACGCCGTTTCCTCGCTGGACCGAACTGACTTCGATGATGGAGCACCTTGAGACCTCTGGCGTGAAGCCTCAGCGTCTGATGGCCTACAGTGGAAACTTGATCCACGTTTATCCGGGGCTTCACCAGATGCCGCCGACCCGCTTTGTGTATCTCGATGCACTGGCGCGATGTTTTCCGGCCAAACGACAGGAGATGCTGAAGGCCGTGGAGCTGGCGGATGTTGATTACGTCCTGGCCGACCTGCAGGAAGACGGCTGGGAAGAGACTCCTGCTGAAGGTTGCCTGCTGCCCGCGGAGATTTCGGCAAGTTCCGCGGCATTACCATTCCCATGGAATCAGACGCCCGTCTTTCGCTCGGGAAGTTACGTGCTGCTTCGATGCGACCAACAGACAGGCGAGCTTTCAAGCGAATATCAGCCACTCAGCCGCCTGCGTGCGACGCAACTGACTCACCGGGGCAGCGAACCACCGCCACAATAATGACGGCTGTTGAATTCCTGAAGGTTTCCGCCAGGATTGTCCCTGTGAAAGCGAAACACGCTCCTGTCCCGCGATCGCGGGCGGACTTGATTCCGCATGGTCTGTGAAAGTTCCCACGGCCAGCTGCGCTCCCGAATGAAGCAGTGTTTCTGGCATCCATCTCCAAAGGCGGTTTGTGGCCGCGTTCTCGTGCTGTGTGAGGTATTCGATGTTTCGGTCCTGTGCACTCCTGATGTTCCCGTTGATTCTGACCGGCTGCATTGCGATGGAGCCCGCGATTCCGGGGTCCGGAAAACTGATCACGGAAACTCGCAAGGCCGGCGAGTTCACGAAGCTTGAAGTCGCAATACCGACTCGCCTTGTGGTGAAGAAAGGTGCGGAGCCATCCATTGAACTGGCGATTGACGACAACCTTCAGAGCCTTGTGAGGACGGAGATCAAAGACGGAGTCCTGGTGGTTAAGTCCGAAAAGAACATCGCCCCGCACAAAGAAACAACACTGACGATTGTGACTCCGACACTTTCATCGGTCGAAACGGCGGGAGCGGTGGAGGGATCCATTGAAGAACTGTCTGGCCCTGAAGCCAACCTCTCGATTGCGGGTTCCGGCGATCTCTCGGTCGGCCTGGCGGCTGAGTCCTTTGATGGATCCATTGCGGGAGCGGGTTCTGTTGTGCTGACGGGCACGTGTAAGAAACTTGTCCTGAACACGACCGGCAGCGGCGACTGGGATTCCTATGCCGTACCGGCGGAAGAAGTTGAAGTACAAATTGCCGGTTCCGGATCTTCGAAGGTGAATGCCAGCAGCATGCTGTCGCTCAACATTGCCGGCAGCGGTGATGTTCAGTACGCAGGCAACCCGGAAATCAAGAAGTCAATCGCCGGCAGCGGGTCGGTGGAGCCTATCAAGACTGATGCACCAAAAGAGTCGCCGAAGGAACAGTAGGTGCTGCCTGCCGGGCAGCACTTCGCGGTCTTGCCGCGACCAGCGACCAATCGCGGTGCCAGTGTCTGCAGTGACGACGTGGAGCAAGGCACCATCCCGTCTTCGCATCGATCGACGACGTAAGGCATCAAGTTCACATCAGACCAGGGTTCGCCTTTCGGCGAAAATCCTCTCCGGCAGAGAGGATCTACGGTAGGTGCTGCCTGCCGGGCAGCACTTCGCGGTCTCACCGCGACCAGCGACCAATCGCGGTGCCAGTGTCTGCAGCGACGACGTGGAACAAGGCACCATCCCGTCTTCGCATCGATCGACGACGTGGGGCATCCAGTTCACATCAGATCAAGGTTCGCCGTTCGCGAAAATCCTCTCGGGCAGAGAGGATCTACGGTAGGTGCTGCCTGCCGGGCAGCACTTCGCGGCGTTGCCGCGACCAGCGATCAATCGCGGTGCCAGTGTCAGCAGCGACGACGTGGAGCAAGGCACCACCCCGTCTTCGCATCGATCGACGACGTAAGGCATCAAGTTCACATCAGACCATTGTTCGCCTGGCGGCGAAAATCCTCTCCGGCAGAGAGGATCTACTAATGCGCCGCTTTCTCTTCGTAGACCGGCAGCACTTTTGACGCCACCAGAAGCAACACAACCGGCAGCACAAGCACCACGATCGCGGCGATCAGGCCTTCGCGGCCCATCGGTTCCAGTGGATACGTGACGAAGCCACGGTGACTCTTGGAAAACAGCTGTCCGCCGATCACAACATTCCACCGCATGGCGAAGACCTGAACCAGAACCAGCAGACTCGCAAGAGCACTCACGGTCATCATCAATCGAGGCCATCGCTTCATCAACAAAGCCAATGGCAACAGCAGCAGGGGAACCAGCGAGCCGACGCCGACCTGCAGAACACCGTAAGACAGCCGCAGAGGATGCGTCAGCAGGTGCCAGATCACGTGCCAGTCCGAGCTGCCTTCATACGCCATGTGCAACAACTCCAGCATTTCCAGAGCGAATGCGGCGATGAGAGCAATCCAAAGGTATCGTGTCAGCGAATAAACGCAT
The DNA here is from genome assembly GCA_016795145.1 of Planctomycetaceae bacterium. GTDB lineage: Bacteria > Planctomycetota > Planctomycetia > Planctomycetales > Planctomycetaceae > SXXK01. Next base: position 35,113 of record JAEUII010000295.1, on the reverse strand, counting down.
TCCGATCGCTCTTCCGCCGAATGTCCTCGCCCCGTGATCAAGTAGAACAGCACCAGCGCGGCGATTCCGGAAACGACGGCAGAGATCAGGAAGATCACGGGCATCATCGCGGTTGACCACCAGGGATTTGCTTTGATGCCGCCGAACAGAAAACCCACGTAGCCGTGAAGAATGCAGGCTGCCGGAATACCAATGATCGCGAGTGCTCGGATCACCCAGTTATCGACAGCGCGGGCTCCAGGAGTAATCTCCTTGATGCCCAATGAAAGCACCTTCGTCACCAGGCCTTTGATGCCTGTTGCAGTCTGAGCTGTCGCGACAATCTCGGGACGGAAGATCAGCCACACTTCAACGACAAGCAGGAGCATGTAGAGGTTGTAAATGAACCCGAACCCTGCCATGGCCGACGTTGCGCTGGGAGTAATCATGATGTTGAAGGCTCGCATGGGCTGATGCAGGTGCAACAGCAACGGCATCGTCGCGCAGGAGCAGAAGCACAGGGCAGTGACCATGGCCAGTCGTGACACAGGTTTCAGACTGTTGTCATGAAACACGTGGTACAGTGCGGACACGACAAACGCGCCGGCGACGAGGCCCGTGATGTACGGATAGAGCACAATCATGATGCTCCACGCCACATGCCAGTCATTGGGGAAGACGAATTGTGATTCCATCAGATCACCTCATCAGACAGGCTGGTGTAGAAGAGCTTGGGGTTCGTTCCGAGGTGCTCTTTCAGGACCTGAGTACGAAGGGAGGCCAGACGTTTGCTGAGATCGCTTTCGGGATCATCAAGTCTTCCGAAGACTCGCGCGCCCGTTGGGCAGGCTTCCACACACGCAGGCTGTTCGTTCTTTGTGATGCGGTGGTAGCACCAGGTGCACTTGTCGGCATTGTTCGTTTCCGGGTTCATGAACCGCATGCCGTACGGACAGGCCTGAACGCAGTAGCCGCAACCAATACACCGATCCGGGTCGACCAGTTCAACGCCTTCCGGAGACGTGATCGATGCATGGACTGGACAGACCTGATTACAAGGAGCATCCACGCACTGATTGCAGAGCTTTGGCACAAAGTAGCTCTTGGCAACTTCCGCAGGGTCATACTGAGGCACCGTCGAACCGTGGAATCCTGATTCCGGAACAAGGTCCACCTGAACGCGACCGTCGCGGAAATGCGTGTATCGTTCGACCCAGGTTCTAGAGTTGCCTTCGGGGACTCGATTTTCTTCACGGCAGGCGGTCAGACATTTTCCGGCACCCGTGCATTTCTCTGTATCGATCAGAAAACCATAGAGCACACCTTTGGCTGCCGCCGCGGGGTCCGGCGGTGCGGCCGCTTTCTCCGGCGGAGCCGCCGGAGTCTGCGAAGGCTCTTCCTTCTTTTCATCGCCGCTCATCATCGGAAGCAGAGTCAGCGTGAAGGAACCCAGCACCAGCGTCGTCGCACGCTCCATGAAACCTCGTCGAGTTTCATCCGGACGAACGCTGGTCGCTGACTGAGAACAGCAGCCACCATGATGGCTGTGCGAATGATGCTCGTGCGCGTGATGACCGTGAGTGTGATGTGGCTGTCCGGATGACTGGCAACAGCCGCCTCCGCTTCCACAGGAGCCGCAGCCGCTGGATGCTGACTGTCCAAGGATACTCAAAAGAGAATTCATCGTGATGACTCCGACTGATTTCTGCTCGAATGATTCTGGCAGCTCAACTGAATTCGTTTGGTGGATGTAGAAACTCGTCGCTGGGTGAGCAGCTGGACTGTTTCCTGGAGTTCCTATTCGATCCCGGGGCTATGACCTGTGTGACACTCAAAGCAAACGTCCGGACTGTCAACATTCTCCGCTCCCTGTTCTTCCAGGTGCTTCGCAACGTCGATGCTCTTGAAAGATTCAGGCATGCCCAGAACCTTCATGTGGCATGACAGACAGATGGCTCGATCCTTTGTCACGAACAAATCCACTTTGCTGGGGAACTTGTTATCCCAGGCAGCTGGAGTTTCCGGCTTCTTGTAGTCTCCTTTCTCAGCCACCTTCATGTGCTCATGCCCGTTGCCATGACAGTGCATGCAGCGAACAGCAACGTGAGGAGAGTCTTTGCGTTCTTCGTGAACGCTCTCGTGACACGTCAGGCATTTGTTGTCTGCGGTCAGGATGTGAGGATCCGAAGCAATCTGAGCGAGGGCTGACTCGCGATAAGGCCCTGACTTGCCCCAGTCCGGCGGCACAAGCTGCCCTCGAACCCAAAACGCCCCGGCTCCTGCAGCGGCGATCAGCACAGCAAGAATCTGCAGGTGGCGAGTATCACGAAAGATCGATATTCGTTCGCTCATTCCGCGTTATCTCCAGGACACTGTCAGAGTTCATCGTTGCCGAAGATCATGCACGGCAAATTGTTCTGCACCAACTTCGGATGACGACACCAGAGTTGCCTCTGTTCGAGAATATCCGAAGAATTGAATCGATGGTGACAGAAGAATCGAACCGAGTCACGTTTGAAGGCAGGAGGATTCTGACAGGTTGGTGTTGGGGATCGTTGAGTGACCGTTTTGGCCGGGTGGATGTGCCAGCGTCTCTCAATGATTTCAAGGCGGGGTATACTCGCTGATCCGTCCTGACTCAATGGCATGATGAACACGCCACGAAGCCGGATGCGAACAGCAGGAAGGTCAAAGCCCTCTTGATTGAGACGGTAAGTAAAAGGGATACTTCGATCCACAAAGACTCGTCCAGAATCCGAACGGGCTTCCAGTTTTTCCCGGAATTGGCCATAACTGCAGAACCCCGTTTTTGCCATCAATCATGACTCAGGGTACATCCATGAATCTTCGTCCATTACTGCTCGGTGTCATGCAGCTTTGCGCGGCGACTGCGTTGTTCACCTGTCACACAGTGATTGTGAATGCACAGCAGCAGAAGTGGGAGACGCTCCGTGAAGCGATGGTCCGCAACTGCCTTGAATCTGAGGGCGTTTCAAATTCGAAGGTTCTGAACGCGATGCGTCGAGTGCCTCGGCATGAGTTTGTTCCGGGGACGGAACGTGCGCGTGCTTATGACGATGTGGGTCTGGCCATCGGAAGTCAGCAAACGATTTCGCCACCCTACATCGTGGCCTACATGACCGAGTCGCTGGATCCGCAGCCGGAAGACAAAGTTCTGGAGATCGGCACCGGCAGCGGTTATCAGGCCGCCGTGCTGGCAGAAATCGTCAAGGACGTTTATTCGATTGAGATCGTTCCGGCGCTGGCCAAGTCCGCGACGCGAAGGCTGAAGGAACTGAAGTACAACAATGTGCATGTGAAGGAAGGTGACGGCTACCTCGGATGGCCGGAGAACGCGCCATTCGACAAGATCATCGTCACGTGTTCGCCCGAGAATGTTCCGGCTCCACTCATCGAACAGCTCAAGGAAGGCGGACGCATGGTGATTCCCGTCGGCGAGCGGTATCAGCAGTCCTTCCATCTGCTTCGAAAAGTTGAAGGGAAGCTGGAGGATGAGCGATTGATTCCGACATTGTTCGTTCCGATGACGGGAACGTCCGAAGAGCAGCGTCGCGTGCAGCCGAACCCAAAACTTCCTTACCTGGTCAACGGCTCATTCGAAGACGACGAAAACGAAGACGGAAAGGCAGACGGCTGGCATTACCAGCGCCAAACGTTGCTCTGCGAAGAGGAACCGATGGAAGGAAAAATCTGCCTGCGCTTTGAGAACAAGACTTACGGCACGTCATCGCAGGCTTTGCAGGGAATGGCGATTGACGGAAAGTCGATTGCGGCCATTCAGCTTCGATACTGGTTCCGAAGCCAGGCGATCGTAGCCGGGAAAGATCCCAACGATCAGGCCGGAGTCGTCCTGCATTTCTACGACAACATCCGTCGCGAGATTGGCACGACGATGCTTGGCAAGTGGCGAGGAACGCTCGGCTGGCAGGATGTTCGGTCCACCGTCGAAGTCCCGCCGAATGCTCGCGAAGTCATCATCCGCATCGGACTCAACGGCGCGACAGGTCAGCTGGATATGGATGATATTAGGATGACGACGGTGCCGCGGTAGGGCCTGTTATTAAGGTGCATACAGCTCTGCGAACGCACGTCGGTAGGGCTGTTCACTTGCGGGGAACAGAGCTTCAAAAGTCGCGTCCTCTGTCGCTCCGCGCTGGAACCGGCGTTTTTCGAAGACCGGCATTGTGAGCCCCGTGATCTGCTCAACACCACGGCGAACGACTTCTCCTTTCAGAGCATACAGTTTGCCGTGATCCCAGTCCGTCAATTCGATGAATGGGATTCCTTCCGACACTTCAATCACGTTCGGAAGAGCAAACGGACTGAATCCTCGGAAGCCGAGTGACGCCGCTGGCGCCCATGAACGTACGTGGCCTCGGCTTTGTCCGCCGCTGTAGGTCAACGAGTGCTTGACGGCCTGAATGCCCCAGCCTTCGTGGTAGAGCAGAGGATTGTTCAGCACACTGCGAATTGTGAGTTCGCTGTTTTCTTCAATCGGATAGTCCTTCATGTTCTCATCCCCGCCATCGCCATCGGCAAGGTAGATCCATTCCGGATAACGACGCCGAATTTCTTTGCATAGAGCCAGTGCCATTGCGGCGGACTGAACGTCGAGCGGCTTGTAGTCTTCAATGACTCGCACAGCTTCCTTAAAGTCGATGGCAGATTTTGGCACGTCGATGACTTCGAGGAAGAAGCCCAGGTCGAGGCTATCCAGGAAGTCGCGAGCCTGTGACGCATCCTGACCGGATCCGTCGAGCGACAGGGTGAAGGCCTTAAGTCGAGCCGGTGACTGGCCTCGCTTCAGAAGAGCATCATAAATCGTCAGGAAGATGGCACCGCTGTCGATCCCGCCGCTGAACAGAACACCAATCGGTGCGTCTGCCGGAATGGAATCAAGCCAGCGAAAGATCTCCTGCTGAGTGGCTCCAATGTAGGCTCGGCCGATGTCGTCGAGATTCGTTCCCAGCTTGTTGCGCTGAGGAGTGAAGAAGCGAGTGCTTGTTGGGCTTGGGTCCGGACAGCCAATCAGCCGCAATTCCTGAATGTAATGAGCTGGTACCATGCGTGTGTAAGAAGGATGAAACTGCTCAGCCAGTTTCTCCTTCTTCAGCCATGCCGCAATCTCATCAATGCGTTCCGCAACGATCAGGCAGGGGCCAGCAACCTGCTTCGCCAGAAAGTACCGCAGCGGGCGACCAATCGAACGTGCCATACGGACGATGTTGCCGTTTCGATGCACCAGAGCAAACTGGCCGTCGATCTCCCGGACTTTCTCCGCGTCGCCGGAGCCGACTCGCTCTGTCGCCTCTTCCACCGTCATGTTGAAGATCGTGTTGAGTTCTGGCTTCAGCAGACTGACGAACCGTTCGACATAAGCATGATTGTGCATGGAAAAGCCTGTTCTCTGGTCTGAAAGTCGTTGTCCTCGCCGTCACTCTCTGAATAACGAAATGCCATCAAAGAATGAAGTCGCTGCGATAGACGTAAGTCAGCGAGGCGGTGGCTCTGCCACCAGAATCTTGATCCCTCGCTGACGCTTCGGGTTGCGATATGCGACTGAAACAACAGTCTGGTTACGAGTTTGGTGTCCGGGTCGCGAAACAGAAGTGCTTGCATCCGCCCGGATTTTGAAACTTTATCGAGGAATGTGCAACGCACCCTTCGGAAAGCCGTTTGCTGACGTAAACCCACTTTGCATTTTTCAATTTCCAATAATCACTAATCATTCCTTCCGCCGCACGGGCGTCACCGATTCCGTCGAAGCAGGCATAGTGCTTCCATGTGGGGCGTAAACGGGAACATGTCAAAGCCCTGGATGCGGACAGCTTCCCAGCGATCCTGCAGTCGCCAGCAGTCCCGCTGCAGCGTTTCCGGATCACAGCTGGAATAGACGATGTGAGGCACATCGAGGCGACGAATCAATTCGAGACCTGGCCGATCAAGTCCTCGACGAGGAGGATTGCAGACGACCGTATCGAACGACCATTTGTTCTTGAGATCGGTGCCGTACTCCGGTGAGATCTTCTGAAGCGACAAACATTCAAATTCCGCGTCGAGCCCCGCGGCTGTTGCAGCATTCCGTGCACAACGGGTAGACGTTTCCGACGAATCAATTCCGAACGACTTGACCCCATTTCGCGCAGCGGTGAGTGCAAATGCTCCTGAGCCACAGTAGAGATCCAGCACGCCGGTTGGCGCGATCTCCGTGAGCCATTGTCCGGCCGTCTCGTACAGCCGACTGGCGATTTCGTAATTCGTCTGGATGAATGCGCCTGATTCGTAAGACATCTCCAGATCACCGTAACGTACCGACAACGCGGTATTCTCGGAGACCGGCAAATCGACTTCGCCCTGAATCTGTGATGAGTGAAGTGGCTGAATGTTGATGCTCATCACCGCAACGCTGCTGTCCTGCTCGTTGCTGACTTGCTTCCATGCTCGGCGAATGCGGTCGACTGATTCCTTCGATCGAAGAACCCATTGGACCATCAGTTTCTGATGAGATGGCGATGCCGTGAGTACCACGAACTTTAGTTCACCGCGGTTGGTTTCAGGATCGTAAGGCGTCAGTTGAGCCTGTTCGATGAATCGTCGAAGCGAAGGAATCCAGCTTGTAATCAATGAATGATGGAGCGGGCAGTCATCGATGGGAACCAGAGTTCTTGCCTGATCGAAGAAACCAATCGATGGATTCAGCACGCTGCCGGAGATCGCCAGCTTTGCGCGGATTCGACTGTGAGCTGGCTGACCACATTCTGCGAATGGAAGAAGTTCGGCTCTGGGAAACAACTCCGCCAGTCGCTGTTGCTTCTGCTGAATGACTTCCTGATCAGACAACGACAGCAATGAACAGGAACGGCATTGGCCCGACTGAAAGTAATGACAATTCAGCATGGCGGATTGTCGTAGTTGAACAGATCCTGCAACCGCCATGTCTTACCCGTCGCGCTGCAGAATGCCTGAAGGACGATTCTGCGAGTATTCTTCGTCAGCCAGCGTCCCTTCATCGCTCGGGAGACCATCTTGTGCGTGATCTGTCGCGGTGAGACTTCCACAAGATCGTGCGGCTTCAGTTCCAGTTGCTCCATCAGTTCTGCAAGTGGCTGAACACCAAGATCTCGAGACTCCGGGGCAGTTGTCATAGGGATTTCGCTGACGCCAAATACGATTTGATGAGAGAAGTTTGTCGAAGTGCAGCAATGATTGTGGCGGGCGAGGTGACTGATTGCGACAACCGGCATCGGCAGTCCACAGAATTTTCCGGAACCTGTGAATTGCAAACGAATCCGTGAATCGACTTTCGCTACCTTCCGGCAATCCTCATCATTGCGGCAGTCCCGGTTTTGCAACCACTTTCTGATTGTCCATCGTCAATGTCCGAAGACCTTCGCGAAACATCTTCTCCCTCGGAAACTGGCTCCCGTCAGGATCTGCCTGAAGTTGACGTGATCGTTGACCAGCAGGCGTATTCCGGCCGTTTCAATATGGCGATGGACGAAGCGTTGCTGGAACTGGCCGCGGACCGAGATCGATCGACCGTTCGGATTTATCGCTGGTCCGAACCCACAGTGACACTGGGGTACTTCCAGGCCTCCGAAGCGCGGTCGCAGGTGGAGAATCCATTTCCCGGACTGCCTATCGTTCGGCGACTTTCCGGCGGAGGAGCAATCCTGCATGATCGCGAGCTGACGTATTCGTGCGTGCTGCCGGCGACTCATCCGGTCCGCCATGATCCTTCGCAGTTGTACGTGATCGTGCACCAGGCACTGATTCAATTGCTGCAACAGTGCGGAGTCAACAGCATGCTGCGAAGCGACTATGATGCTCAAACGCAGGTGAAGCAATCCGCGTCTGAACCGTTCCTGTGTTTCCTCCGTCAGAACCCCAACGACATCGTCCACGCCAGCGGCATCAAGATCGTCGGAAGTGCTCAACGCCGCAGGAAGGGGGTGATCCTGCAGCACGGAAGCATTCTGCTGTCAGCATCGGATCATGCGTCCCAGGTACCAGGCATCGAGCAGCTGGCTTCGTCGTTCCGTCGTGAACACTTTCAAGACCAACTGCCTCAAATCATCGCCGCGTCCGTTGGCTCACTCGTGACCTCCAGAGACTATTCCGCCGAGGAGTTGGAGCACACCAACCGGCTGATGGCATCGGAATGAGGAATTGCCTCGGAACACGATAACTAGTGCTCTGTCAGAACAACGAAGAGGGTTCGTCATTCCCGCCTGCGCGGGAATGACGGCTAAACCTAAATTGTTGATGTGACAAACCACTAGCGAATCGTGACCTTTACCGTTCCCGAATTGTCGGCTCGTGATGCGGCGGAGTCGTTGATTTGGAGCCAGAGTTCTGAATCTGCAGGGGCGTCCAGTGTGGCGCCTCGTCCGATGGGAAGGCGAACGGGCACGCTTGAACCGTCGCGAGAAACGAAGATGGCGGTGACTTCTCCCAGGGGTCGTCCCTGCCAGTAGCGAATAGTGACACCCTGAGGTTCTGAGATCCACGGCTTCGGCTGATCATTGACTGCGTAACGACCCTCAGCGGTGATCGCAATCTTTGTTGGTTCATCGAAGGACAGACCGGAACTTTGCCAGTCGCGATCCGCTTTGATGTCGATCGTTAGGGGAGCATCCTTGCTGCGTCGGACTTTGAATGTGGGCTGAACTTCGGCGAAGGAATGTTCCGTCTGGAAGCCCTCGGTCAGGCTGTCCAAAGTCAGCAGCCAGACGATCGGAAGCCGGTCCCAGACTTTTTTGTCGATGGATTGTTTCGCCGTTTTGTAATCATCACGAGTCCGAATGGCTGCGAAGGATTCGAAGTGAGACTTCAGTTCGGGATGATTGCGAATCATCCAGACCATCGCCCATCCCTGTGCATACTTTAGTTCTGACGTGAACGACGTATCTGTCGGTTGAAGAATGGATGGCAGAGTCGACTCACTTTGAGTCTCCGGGTCTTTGCGACGAAGTTGCAGTTCGGAGATTCGGCCCCAGCCTTCGAATCCCTCCGCTTTGGATGGGAGAATTCCGAACGTTCCTGACGCCGCATCATGTGTTGCGAAGTATTCAGCGATGCCTTCGGTGTACCACAGCGGCGGAATGTTCTGCATGCCGTATTCGCACATCAGATAACAATGGATGTACTCATGCAGCAGCAGATGTCGTCGGTAATAGCTGGAAGTCTGATTGTTCAGCCAGAACTGATAACCCAGATGACGGCCATGACGAATAACGAAATCACCATCGGGAAGCAGCCCATTGGATTCGAATCGCTCCCGCGCTTCCATCAAGTAACCAGTCGCCTGAAAGTCAGCACGATCCGCCGCGGGCTTGAGCGGCCCAAGTTCCTTTGACAGCGCGGCGTACAGTTTGTCGGCGAGAGGTGGCAAGTCCTTCACCGTTTCAACGGGAAGATCAGTGACCAGTCTCAAGTGAGCAGACTCCACGACGTGCAGGCCCATTGCTTCGAAGTCGGCCTTCGTGAGCGGCTTGCGATCGTCCGGAAGACGAAAGCCTGATGGTTCCTGACTATGCAGTGCGGAGTACGGAACGAGTGCCAGCAGAATACCGATGCAGCAACAAGCAGCGTCCACACCACGTCGAACGATGAGGTGTCCAGTATGCGGCTTGATGAAGCTTAGGTGTTGCACGGCATCAAAAGGTCCAGTGAGCGGCTTGCTTTACCGGAGGGCTTGCGCCCTTCCGCTACTTGTTTATTCGGGGAGTGGCTTGCCTTTGGTTTCAGGTGCCAGAGGAATTGCGATCAAACCTACCAGGAAGATGACGCACATGGTGACGCCTGCATAGCGGAACCCTGTTGCGCCTTCGTAGCCGGGGCCGGAATACACGCTGCCGATCAGCTTGCCGAGAGTGAAGGGTCCCAGCGCTGCCACGAATCGTCCCACGTTGTAGCAGAACGAAGTTCCTGTGCTGCGAAGTCGCGTTGGAAACAGTTCCGGGAAGTAAACCGCGTAGCCGCCGAAGATCGACAACTGGAAGAAGCCCATGATCGGCACCATCCAGAAAATGTCATAGACGCCATTGAACTTGCCAAGATTCCAGAACACATTCATCGTGGAGAACATGGCACCAATGAAGCACAGAGCAAACGTTGGGCGTCGTCCAAGGTACTGGCTCAAATGGCTGTACATGTAGATTCCAAAGAACGCTCCCATGTTCAGCACCAGCGAGGTGATGCCGGACCAGAACTTCAGCTTTGCATCCAGAGCAGCCCCTTCCAGTCCTTCGGCCTTGAAGACTGGTGTGAACACTTCTCGCTGCAGGTCAGGAGTAAAGAAGCCGATGCCCCACAGTCCAATGACTCCAGCACTGGCCAGAAGAAGTCCAACGATCGCGCGGTAACGTAGAACGGGATCGCCGAACAACTCACCGTAAGAACCCAGCTGCTTGGCGACTCCGTCGGTTGCAGAAACCGACTGCCATTTTTCTGGCTCCTTCAATCGTCGTCGAACGACCAGTGAGAGCAGGGCAGGGGCTGTTCCGATGATGAACATCGTCTTCCAGCCTGTGCCAGCCATTCCGATCAATGCCGCCGTGATGTTGCCGACGGCCGACAGAGCCTGCAGAAGTCCCAGAGCATGCGGTCGTGCTCGCGACGGCATGACCTCCGCGACCAGTGAGATCCCGACCGCGAATTCCCCTCCGACACCAAGCCCCGTCAGGAATCGAAGTATGCTGAACGTCCAGAAGTCCTTCGACAGCGCGCTGAGCCCCGTAAAGATCGAATACACAATGATGGTTGCCAGCATCGTTTTGACTCGGCCCCATCTGTCGCCCAGAACACCGAAAATCAGCCCTCCCGTGGCCCAGCCAATCAGAAAGATCGAAGTCGCATAGCCGCCGTAAGCCTTTTGCTTCGCCCCAAGAGCTTTCGCGACTCTCGCTTCGACGTCTTTCTCGGTTTCTTCGGGCTTTGCTCCCTGTTCCCTGGCCGAAGCTGTTTCGGCTTCCGTCAGGACGACAAGGTCTTTCATGGCGAGCGGTCGGGCCAGCGTAAACAACTGCTGGTCCATCGTGTCAAACAGCCATCCGAGCGCGGCGACGACAAACACGAACCAATGGTAACGGTTCAGCAGGCGGTACCACGGGCCGGTGGACTGGGAACTTGAATCGTCATTTGAGGTTGGGATGTCGGCGTGCAACTGCTGAACTCCACTCGATTGGTCTTAAGAAACGATTGAACCCGGGACTTTGTCAGATCCGCCGCATCCCTTCAACCGTCAGGCGGAGTTCACGCCGAGGGTGGGACATGGCGATCATTGCCAGACTATGAAGAAATCCGGGAAATCTCTGGGGGTTTGATGGGGAATAACCCTCAGGAAAACTCCCAAACTCGTAAGCTCAGGTTGCAGGATTTCTGCCAAAACACGATTGAGCATTTCTCAATTCGATTCGCAGATTACCCGCGACCATCAAGAAACCCGCCATGCATACATCACCTCTCAGTTCCGCTCACGAATCGCTGCTCTCAGCGCTCGCGGCTTCTGATTCGGTGGCGTGGTGCTTTCTTCCCACCGATCCTTCCATGCCGTTGTCAGCATCCAGCGAATTCGTTGCCCAGTGGAATCTGGAGCCTGCGACGACTGGAATCGCCAGGCTGAACCGCTCGATGCTGGCTCAGAGTCTTTCAGGGCAGGGCATTGATGCTGAGCAGTTCTTTCGGTTCACTGCTGAATCTGGAGGCTCCTCATCCCGCAGTTTGCTCCTGGTTCGAAGCGATGCGAAGCGGATCAACGCGATGATCACTCCGGTTGCTGACGGGCCGTTACTGCTTGGGCATCTTGTGCGGTTTCGGGAAGCAGTGGATTCCAACGTGATCGAGACGATCCTGAGAGAGATCTCGTTTGCGAAACGCCGCCTGGACATTCTGTCTTCGCGCGAAAAGGAAATCCTGGAGCTGGTCTTTGAAGGTCGCACGAACAAAGCGATTTCCATCGCGACCAGTATCAGCGAAAAGACCGTTGAGAAGCACCGTGCTCGAATTATGCAGAAGCTGAATCTGAACTGCACGGCCGAGCTGTTTCGGCTGGTCTCAAAAGCAATGCTCATGAGTCATCGTGATCCGACGTCGAGCACGCCAGCAAATGGCTCGGCCCCCGCTTCGAACCTGGTTCCGCCACCGAACCTCTCCTTCGGTCAGATGATGCGACCCACGACCGACCTGCCTCGTTAGAGCAACCTCGCGCGGCTGCCTGCAATCGGAGGTTTCACCACAGAGGTCACAGAGGGCACGGAGGTGAATCGCAGAGATTGGGGAAGTGTTAACGCAGAGGCCGCGGAGTGCGCAGAGGGAACGCAAATGCAACATTCCTGTGATTCCTCCGCGTCCTCTGCGTCCTCTGCGTCCTCTGCGTTTCACTTGATTAGCGCCCTGCCTCAGTGCCTTTCCTCTGTGTCCTCTGTGGTTAACCGCTGCGACTCAGTGTTCAGTAATCGCAGAATTCACCACGGAGGTCACAGAGAGCACGGAGGTGAAGCACAGAGGCGGTGTTCTGCGGAAATGAAATCAAGAGCAGGTTGAACGCCGAGGCCGCGGAGTGCGCAGAGGAAACGCAAATGCAACACTCTGTGATTCCTCCGCGTCCTCTGCGTTTCACTTGATTAGCGCCCAGCCTCAGTTCCTTTCCCCAGTGCCCTCTGTGTCCTCTGTGGTTAACCGCTGCGATTCAGTGTTCAGTAATCGCAGAATTCACCACGGAGGTCACAGAGAGCACGGAGGTGAAGCACAGAGGCGGTGTTCTGCGGAATTGATATCGAGAGCAGGTAGGAAGACGAGGCCGACGAGTGCGCAGAGGAAACGCAAATGCCACACTACTGTGATTCCTCCGCGTCCTCTTCGGTTCACTTGATTAGCGCCCTGCCTCAGTGCCTTTCCTCTGTGGCCTCTGTGGTTAACCGCTGCGATTCAGTGTTCAGTAATCGCAGAATTCACCACAGAGGTCACAGAGAGCACGGAGGTGAAGCACAGAGGCGGTGTTCTGCGGAAGTGAAATCAAGAGCAGTTGAACGCAGAGTGCGCAGAGGAATCACAGAAAGCACACGAGAGCCGGAACTGCGTTTCCTCTGCACCCTCCGCGGCCTCTGCGTTAAAAACTCCTCGCATCTCTGCGACTCACCTCCGTGGCGTCTGTGCCCTCTGTGGTGAACCTGTGATTCACCGCAGATTTGTGAAGAAATCCGGAATCTGGGCATCGCGCTGGTGTTGGGCTCTGTCAAGTCGGGATTGGTCGGAGTAGACTGGGGCCTGGATTTTGCTGGCCCTGTCACGGTGGTGCATGTCGACTCCGGATACTCTCGCGACCAAACCAATGACTGCTGCTCGAAAGCAGCCGGTGCTTGGACGTCACGCCCTGAATTTACCGAATCTGATTACGTCGGTTCGACTGCTGCTTTCATTTGTGCTGTTTGCTCTGATTGCCGTTGGCGGACAATGGATCACAGCTGCCTTCCTGTTCGTGTTTGCTGCATCGACCGACGCGCTGGACGGCTATCTGGCTCGACGAAATAAGCAAATCACGGTGCTGGGTCGAATTCTTGATCCGTTTGTCGACAAAGTGATCGTGTGCGGAACGTTTGTATTCCTGCTCGAAAAACAAGGCACTTCCGATTCTGGAGTGCGGGCTTGGATGGTGATCATCATCATCGGCCGCGAGATGTTCGTCTCCAGTCTGCGCGGGATTCTGGAGAAAGAGGGTAAGGATTTTTCTGCCAGTCTCTCCGGCAAGTTGAAGATGGCATTGCAATGTGTGGCGGTGACCGGAAGCCTGCTGTCAATGGCTCCACAACTGCCCTGGTCGTGGCTTCCAACGGTTCGGGACCTGCTTTTGTACGTTGCGGTTGCGGTCACAGTTTGGAGCGGCCTGATCTACACGATTCGCGGTTTTGCCCTGCTGCGAGAAGAATGAATCGCCTCGAAAAGCGAGAAAATGGTCTCCGCCGGGAGGTTCGCCGGGTCGACCCTGTTCGAACAGATTCCCGTCTGATAGCCTGTTCCGTTTCCCTGCTGAAAACGAGTATGGAGTAGCAGGAAGACATCTGGTTTTGACTCTGAATCACTGCACATGTCTGCGACCGGAACAGCGGCCAGCGCCGCTCATGCATCAACGTCTGCTTCCTCGTCCGAAGAAAAAGTGCTTGTCCTGGACTTTGGTTCTCAGACAGCACAACTGATTGCTCGACGCGTTCGTGACCAGAACGTGTTCTGTCAGATCGTACGACATGATTTGACGGCCGAGCGTATCAAGGCGCTGAATCCAAAAGGCCTGATTCTGTCCGGCGGGCCGGCAAGCGTTTACGGTGAAGGTTCTCCGAAGGTCGACCCGAAGATCTTTGAACTTGGCATCCCTGTGCTGGGCATCTGCTACGGCATGCAGATCACGTGTTATTCCCTGGGTGGCCGAATTTTGCCGGCTCACTCGCGGGAGTTTGGTCGATCACCATGCTCTCTTCTGGAAGGTGCGGCCGGCAATCCTCTGTTCCAGGGAATTCCTTCCACGTTTACTGCGTGGATGAGTCATGGCGACCAGGTCGAGCTGCTGACTGGCGATTATGAATCAATCGCTTCCACAGCGACGTGTCCAAATGCTGCGATGCGTCATCGCACTTTGCCAATTTACGGTATCCAGTTCCATCCGGAAGTGACTCATACTGAATTCGGCGGACAGTTGCTGGCGAACTTTGTAAAGAACATCTGCGGATGCAAGGGCACCTGGCGAATCAGTTCGCTGATTGAACAGCAGAAGCAGAAGATTCGCGAACGAGTTGGAACGGACCGAGTCATCTGCGGTCTTTCCGGCGGCGTCGATTCCTCAGTAGTTGCGGCGTTGATTTCCGAAGCGATTGGCGATCAGCTCTCCTGCATTTTTGTGGACAACGGCCTGCTGCGAAAAGACGAACGTCGTCAGGTCGAAGAACAGTTCACAGGCCACTTCAAGACGGACCTGCATGTCGTTGATGCGTCTGCGAGATTCCTTGGCGAACTCGCAGGAGTTTCGGATCCTCAGAAGAAGCGAAAGATCATCGGCAAGGTTTTCATCGACGTCTTTCGTGATGAAGCGAAGTCGATCGAGAATGCGAAGTTCCTTGCTCAGGGCACGCTGTATCCCGACGTGATCGAATCCGGAGCAAACCCGGATGGACCCGCCGCGACGATTAAATCTCACCACAACGTCGGCGGTTTGCCGGAAGAGCTGGGCTTTGAACTGATCGAACCTCTGCGAGATCTGTTCAAGGACGAAGTTCGTCGCATGGGACTGGAACTTGGGCTGCCGGAAACGATGGTCTGGCGTCATCCGTTCCCGGGACCTGGCCTTTCGGTTCGCTGTCTGGGTGAAGTCACTGAAGAACGCCTGCGAGTCCTTCGAGAGGCGGATGCGATTCTGATCGAAGAACTGTATGCAGCGGGGCTGTATCGCGAGATTCAGCAGGCCTTCGTTGTCCTTCTTCCAGTGCAGACGGTCGGCGTCATGGGCGACGATCGAACGTATGAAAACGTCGCCGCGATCCGCGCTGTTCAGACGGAAGACTTCATGACGGCGGACTGGTATCAGTTTCCGTGGGACATTCTGGGCAAGATCTCCACTCGGATCATTAACTCCGTTCGCGGGATTAATCGAGTTGTCTATGACGTCAGTTCGAAGCCGCCCGCGACCATTGAATGGGAGTAACCGATGCGTGCCGAGATCATCGCCATTGGAACTGAACTGACGTGTGGTTCCAAGCTGGATACAAACAGCCAGTGGCTCAGTCGCGAACTGGAATCGCTGGGCTGGACGGTGACTCGACACACAACTCTCGCCGACGAAATGCCGGCCATCGTGGAAGAACTTCGCGCGGCTGCTCAAAGGGCTGAGGTTGTTCTGATCACCGGCGGCCTTGGACCGACTCTGGACGATCTGACGCGCGAAGCGATGGCAGAAGCGTTCGACCAGACGCTTGTGCGCGATCCGGATTCACTGCGACAGATCGAAGCAATGTTTGTGGCTCGCGGGCGAACAATGCCGGAACGCAATCAGCGCCAGGCGGATCGTCCTGAGCATGCGGAGTCGATTCCCAACAGCTGCGGCACGGCTCCTGGTGTCCTGATGCGAGTGCGCACAGTGAAAGAGAATCACGTGTGCTTTCTTGCGGCGATGCCCGGTGTGCCGGCCGAGATGAAGCCGATGTTCGAAAAGAACGTTCGTCCTCATTTGCTCAGCAGCGGCATGCAGATGTCGCGTAAAGTCATTCGCACATTTGGCTACGGGGAGTCTGATGCAGAACGTCTTCTGGGAGACCTCACCGCGCGAGGGCGTAACCCGGAAGTTGGAATCACGGCCAGCGAAGCGGTGATTTCGCTCTGGATCACGGCTCGATCGAAATCGGCCGAGCAGGCTCATCAGATGTGTGAAGAGACCGAACAGGTGATCCGGGAAAAGCTCGGTGAAGCCGTTTATGGCGAAGGCGACGCGGAGCTGCATGATGTCGTTGGCGGGCTGCTTCAGATTCGACACCAGAAGATGGCTCTGATCGAAGGTGCCACGACAGGCGGATTGATCGCCATGTGGATGACCGAATCGGAATCGCTCAGTTCTGTTGTGGATCAGGCGATGGTGATGCCCGGTGCATGGAACGGACTCAAGCTGCCAAGTTCAGGTTCTTCCGCCGCTGTGCAGGCATCACTCGAAACGTGGGCCAGAGTGGCTCAGGATTCCGTGACTGGATTCTTCCGAGCGCATGCCGTCGACTTTGTTCTGCTCTCATCGCCATTCGAAGATGAGAAGGCGGAATCGGGCGTCGCGATTCGTCGAGGACTCGTGGCGGTTGCCAGTCGAACATCGTTCCAGACATTCGACGTCAGCATGACTGGTAATCTTGCCATCTTCCGCCAGCGCGCTGCTCGAACGGCGCTTAATCGGCTGCGACTGATGCTGGCCCAGACAGAGTAGAGCGATTGTCTCAATCGCTTTCGTCGTCAATTCGTGCGACGGAGCCTGACAAAAAGTAGGATGGACGCCCTCGTCCGTCTGCGATTGAAGTCTCGAAGCTCTACAAGCGTGAATGCTCATCGCCAAAATACTTCAGGCGACCGGAGCCTGAAAGAAGAACGAGAGAGAATGTAGGAAGACGGCCGAGGGCGGCCATCCTACTGGGGCGTAGTGTCATTCAGGCAAATCGGCAGCCGGTAATTCCACTCCAGTGGATGCGGCAATTGCTGAGCTGCAAACTCCAGATGAATGACTCGACGGTGACCGGGCACGTTCATTGGCGACGAAGCATGCAGCGTCAGTGGACTCATCAGGACCGCTCCTCCGGCACCGGTTTCACAAAGGACTTCCGTGCCCCCATTCGTCATCTGGTCAATGTCGCCAGAATTCCATTTCGCCTTATGGGACCCCGGCAGCACTTTCAGTGCACCATTGTTTGCATGGCATGGGTCAAGTGACAATCGGACTGTCAGAATCTGCGACAGCACTTCCGTCGGAGGTTGTACGCAGACGACACCGGCTTTCCTTGTCCATGCATGAAAGCCAGGAACGTCATGTCGCTCGGTCACCGCGATCGCCAGATCCTGATGCCAGAAGACTCCCCAGTTAGCGCCATCGGTTTTGTCGAACAGTGTGGAACGAATCAGAAACGCGCTGGGGCCCAGCACTGCGTTGACGATGGCTGCGAGGGCAGGGCACTGAAGAAGTTCCGTAGCTTCCGGAATGACGTCCACCAGATTTCGCAAAGCATACACGCCGGATGAATTCGAAACGGCGGCCGAAGACGTGCTGTCCGTGCGTGCCTTCTCAGTGCGTTCAATCCACGTGGCAACCTGTTCGGGAGTCAGGACGTCTTCCAGAAGCGCGTAGCCTTCGCGGCGGAAAAATGCTGCGAGCGACGCTGCAGACTGATGTGAATCCGGTGGTGAAAATGGCGTGCTGTCACGATGAGTAACCGACGGATTCATGGGCTGGGCTCTGACATCAGGCGGGTGAATTGACCGGCAACCGGACGGCTTGCGCCGTTCCGCTAACTCGACACATGATCTCCGCGCGGTCTACAGCATGTCTCGGAACATCTTCTTCGCGGAGCTGCCGAGGAACACCACGTCGACGCCGGATACCAGCATCGAACATCCCTTTGCGGCATGTTCGCGGACAGCGTCGGCAGTGACGCCGAAGTAGCCGACCGGCAGTCCGGCATTTCGAGCATGTGAAAGGACGCGATCGATGGCTGCTGTTACTTCGGGATCATTGATCTGACCCATCTTGTGATAGCTGGCCGACAGGTCATACGGTCCCAGCAGGATACAGTCGATTCCGGGCACCTGAACGATGCTGTGAATATTCTCCACCGCAAGTCGATGTTCGGCCTGGACGATCACGATCACTTCATCATTCGCCGTGGCAACATACTCTGCAAAGCGAGTCCCGTAACCCTGAGCACGGCCCAGACCAACTCCGCGTGAACCCAGTGGAGCGTAGCGTGAGAACTTCACAATCTCGGCGGCCTGAGCAGCCGTATTGACCTGCGGTACGATGATGCCCTGAGCACCGATGTCCAGGATTCGCTTGATCTCCGGTTCGCTGCCGGAGGGGACTCGAACGATGCAGGCAATGCGATGTCCGACTGCCTGCAGAATGGCCTGCACGTCCGTTTCATTCATCGCACCGTGTTCGCAGTCGATGAACAGCCAGTCAAAACCTGCGTCGGCGAGGATCTCCGCGACAGCGGGTGATGCCAGAGTCAGC
Organism: Planctomycetaceae bacterium; assembly: GCA_016795145.1. GTDB lineage: Bacteria > Planctomycetota > Planctomycetia > Planctomycetales > Planctomycetaceae > SXXK01. Next base: position 16,371 of record JAEUII010000295.1, on the reverse strand, counting down.
ATCGTTCCCAGGAGCTTTTCACCGGACCTGACTCGAGTACGAAATCCCGGAACCATCGTCGCCTCACCCGCGCTCATGATTGCTCGCAGGTCAGGACCGAAGTCGGTGTGGTATCAGCGAGCGATATACCTCAGGTACTCACCATATTCATTCGGGAACTCCTGTGCGAGCGACAGCAGATGGCTGCGGTCGATGAAGCCTTTTCGCCAGGCAATTTCTTCCGGGCAGGAAATCTTCAGCCCCATTCGCTTCTCGATCGCTGCGACAAAGTTGCCGGCATCCAGCAGAGACTCATGCGTTCCCGTGTCGAGCCACGCAAATCCTCGCGACAGTCGTTCCACTCGCAGCTGCCCGCGATTCAGATACTCGCGGTTGACGTCGGTGATCTCCAGCTCGCCCCGAGGCGACGGCTTCAGGTTCTTTGAGATCTCGACGACAGTGTTGTCGTAGAAATAGAGACCTGGGACTGCGAAGTTGGAACGAGGCTTCTTCGGCTTTTCTTCCAGTGAGACGGCATTGCCGGCCGCATCAAATTCGACGACACCATAACGCTCCGGGTCACGCACTTCGTAGCCGAAGATGGTTGCTCCCGATGTTCGCGAACAGGCGGAGCCCAGAATCGTCTGAAAGCCCTGACCGTAGAAAATGTTGTCTCCCAAAACGAGGGCGACATTGTCGTTGCCCACGAAGTCAGCCCCCAGGATAAACGCCTGGGCCAGTCCTTCGGGTTTTGGCTGAGTTACGTAGGAGAATTTCATCCCCCATTTCTGACCGTCACCCAGCAGCTTCTCGAATCCACCGATGTCACGTGGCGACGAAATCACCAGCACTTCGCGAATGCCGGCCAGCATCAGAGTCGACAGCGGATAATAGATCATCGGCTTGTCGTACACCGGAGCCATCTGCTTGCTGATGCCAAGCGTCAGCGGAAACAACCGCGATCCGGTGCCACCTGCCAGAATGATGCCTTTGGTGAATTGAGTCATCGTGGGTGATTCCTGAAGTGTGACAAGTGAGTGAGAACTGTTGGAGTTTGCGCGGACCATAACCGGAGGGCCTGTGCCGGCTTGCGCCCTTCCGCTATATGTGGTTAGTCAGAGAGTCCCAGTCGTTCACGTCGGTACTTGCCGCTTTGAACTCGTTCCACCCACGCCGGATTGTCGAGGTACCACTGGATGGTTTTTTCGAGGCCCGACTGGAAGTCCTGCTTTGGTTGCCAGCCGAGCTCACGAGCGATCTTTGACGCATCAATCGCGTAGCGTCGGTCGTGTCCGGGTCGGTCCTTCACATACTTAATGAGCGATTCGCAGGGCGAATGAGCAAGTCCCGGACGCAGTCGGTCCATCGTCGAGCAGATCGTTTTGACGATGTTGATGTTAGTTTGCTCATTGTTGCCGCCGACGTTGTAACATTCGCCGATGACACCACGAGCCAGCACGGTTTCAATCGCCTCGCAGTGATCTTCCACAAACAACCAATCTCGAACGTTGAGACCATCGCCGTAAACCGGAAGAGGCTTTCCTTCAAGAGCGTTCAAAATCATCAGCGGAATCAGCTTCTCAGGAAACTGAAAGGGCCCATAGTTGTTCGAGCAGTTCGTGATCAGCACAGGCAGACCATACGTGTGATGATAGGCTCGCACGAAATGATCCGAAGCCGCTTTGCTGGCGGAGTACGGGCTGTTCGGTGAATACGATGTTGTCTCCGTGAACAGTCCTTCAGCACCGAGCGAACCGTAGACTTCGTCTGTGGAGACATGCAGGAATCGAAATGCCGCACGGAGTTCTGCGGAAAGCTGGCCGTAGTATCGACGCACCTCTTCAAGCAGTCGACAGGTTCCCAGGACGTTTGTTTCCACAAACGCCAGTGGGCCGTCGATGGAGCGGTCCACATGGGACTCGGCAGCGAAGTTCACGATCGCTGATGGCTGATATTTCTCCAGGAGCTGACGTACCAGAGCCCCATCGCCGATATCGCCAACGACCAGTTCGTGGCGTTCGCCATTGGGTGGAAGGGAATCAGGATTTCCGGCGTATGTCAGCTTATCAAGATTGATGATTCGCACACCGCCGCGTGCCACCGCACGGCGCACGAAACAGCTGCCTATAAAGCCAGCACCACCTGTCATCAGAATTGTCTGCATAAAAACTCTTCAGTTGATCCCCGGAGAACCGAACCACTTTTTGACGGAAGTCTTTGCGGAATTCGGACATTGTGTTTGGACACAACAGGATAGTTTGCAAAGCGTCTTCACCAAAGACCGGCTGGAACGGGTTCACCGAAATTCAAGCCGACCAGGATCGATTACGCAGCGCATTCACTGATTACGCTTGTCGATTTTCCGCCGCACCGCGTTGCCAAAATGCAACATCTGGTGAGGATCATTGCCAGGATCCACCAGCGTCTCTACTTCATGCATTTTGACAGTAGGTCCACTCTGCCGGAGTGGACTTTCGCCGTCAGGCGAACATTGTTCTTGCTCGCCCATGATGCCCTTTCCGTGTGGCGGCAGGAAGCGACATTGCGGTCGTCTCTTGCCCGATGACCATTGAGACGTTGGAAGTCCGGTTAGGTCGCTGGTCGCGGCGAGGCCGCGAAGTGCCGCCCGGCAGGCGTCACCTACAAGGGTCCTACCGCTTCTGCGGAATCAGCGCGAGGAGGGATCCGCCCCAGGTGGAGAGCACGATGCCATAGACACAATAAATGCCGAGTGTCTGATTCGCTGAGATCAGCTGTGAGATGTCTTCGGACAATTGCGCTTCCAGATCGATGATCTTCTTTTCATTCCCGAGGACTTTTGGGAGATCCAGATCAACCCAGCGAGATCGTTCCGGCTGGACCTTCTCCACGGCAGCCCGCTGATCGTCTGTCAGTGCTTGAGCAATGAGTGCACGAATCCGGTACGGCTGAATGAACTCTCGAACATTGACCGTCGAGATCATCAGGAAGAGTCCCGCGCACCAGATGAGTGCAACGGTTTTTCTGATGCCACGCTTCTGCTCAAACAGAGTGATCAGCGGGAATGTCATGCCAAGAAACAGCATCGCCATGATGTAGCGAAACACGAAGACATCGGATCCGGACTGAAACGTAAACGCCACAAGGGAGACAATCGACAGACCAACGCACCCACCAATCAGCGTTGCTTTCAGCTTCCGAACCGGAGGAAGCGCGAGTCGACCAAAGGGGCTGAGCAACAGGACCAAATCGAACAGAGCCGAACCCGACCACGTCACCCACACGAACAACACGTATCCAATAGCGATGACGGGAGCGAAAGGACTGAGCGCGGGAACCATCTGCAGCAACGACACCAGTGCTCTCTGCCCGAACAACAAACCAAGAGCCAGCATCATCTGGACACGTGGCGAAAACCGATTGGTCCACAGTAAGAATGCAAACAGCCATCGGTACACGATGTTCCGTGTCTTCATGGCCTCGATGATGCCGCTCTGAGCATACTGGCTGGTTGGATCCAGTCGCAGGGCTTCCTGAAAATGCTGCATCGCTTTTTCAGGCTGCCGAAGATACAGCTGACGCCAGCCTTCGTTAGCATGAGCCACGGGATTGTTGGGAGTGCGCTGAAGTGCGGACGTCGCGGCGTCCGACGCTTCTCCTCGTCGCCCCAGTGTCATCAATGCCATGGAGCGGAGATTGGTGCACATCACGCTGTCCGGATCCTGTTCCAGACCTCTTTCTGCAGCTTCAAGGCAAAGTTGCCACTGGCCAGCCTTTGCTTCAATCGCCGACTGAACAGCGAAGTGTCCCGCTTCCCAGGGCTCCAGCTTGAGTGCTTCCTGAATGGCCGCTCGCGCTTCTTGAAGACGATTTCGATCGCGCATAATCAGAGCAAGTTCGTGGTATCCATGAGCACTGAGAGGATCCGTAGAGATCGCCAGCTTTGCTTCTTCGGTTGCGTCATCAAAACGTTCCTGGTTTCGCAGACAGCAGGCGAGAAGCGTGTGCGCGTAGGCGTTGCTGGATTCCTCCGCCAGCGCCATTCGAAGCTCGTTCTCCGCGAGTTCGTAACGCTCCTGTTCCAGCAATAGGTGAGCACGCTGCAGGTGGACGTTCATTTGGTGATCTTCAGGTATTTCAGGATGTCGTCGTACAACCCGCTTTGATTGGAATACAGGGCGTAGTTTCGAGCTGACGCGAACCAGTCCTGTGTGGAGGGTTTGACGGCTTTCGCCGCGGCTTGAAGATCTTTCGTTTCGATCGGTTCAAGCTTGCCGGTCTTCATCGCGTGCTGCAGTTTTGCTTCTACACACGTGTCCACAACCGCCTTCATATCCGCGCCGGAGAACTGGTCAGTCTTAGCGGCGATCGCGTCATGATCGATCGCTTTCACGGGCTTTTCTTTCAACAGCAGTCGCAGGATCTCCGCCCGGCCTTCGCGATCCGGAGGTGGCACGAACAGGATGCGATCAAATCGACCGGGGCGACGAAACGCCGAATCAAGACTCCACGGTGCGTTCGTCGCAGCAAGGATCAGAACGCCATCATTCGACGTTTGAGTCCCATCCAGTTCCGCAAGAAACTGATTGATCAAATGTCGTCCCGCGCTGTGTCGCATGTCCGTTCGCGAAGCTCCCAGCGCATCAACTTCATCGAAGAACAGAACACTGGGGCGATTGCGGCGAGCTGTCTCAAACAGCTGATGCAGCTGCTTTTCGCTGTTTCCAATCCACATGTCCAGAACATCGTGAATCCCGATGCTCATAAACCCCGCACCGATTTCGCCGGCCGTGGCGCGGGCCATGTGAGTCTTTCCACAGCCTGGCGGACCGTACATCAGGATGCCGCCGCCGATGGATTTTCCATAGGCTTTGAACATGTCCGCGTGCTGCAGCGGGTAGATGATCTTCATGCGAATGTCCTCCTTCACGGACGACATTCCACCGACATCGTTGAATGTGATCTTGGGCCGTTCGATCTTTTCTTCAGGAGCCGGCGTGTCTTCGCCGGCGTCGGACGTGCGATCCCAGGCTGTTCTCATTCTGCCGTCAACAATATCGGCCGTCGCTTTGGGATCGACACCCAGACGTCGAGCAAGGTCTTCGTCGGCGACAGACGGATCTTCAGTAATCGCCGCCTTGTATTCCGTCACTGCGAATGGAATATCACCCATTTGAAGCAGCAGGCGAGCATGCAGCAGATACGTTCCCGCAGACGTTTCACGTCGAGCCACAAGCTCTTCCACAATGACCATTGCTGCGGAGAACTTGCCGGACTGAAAATAGCATTGAGCCATGCACAGCATCAGCTCCGCATTGCCCGGCTGCTGACGAAGCAATTGCTGCCATTCGGACTCCGCTTCCGAGGCCAGTCCCAGCTTCATCAGTGATTCCGCAAGATGCCGTCGCAGCGGAATGTTGTCCGGAGACACTCGCAGCGCTTCGCGGAGGGACTTGATCGTTGGATCGTCCGTCATATCGTATGAGTCTTTGTTTCGCTGTAGATTCGGAACCTGAATGGCGACCATTCGCCGGGGCCGATAGTGTACGAAGCGGGACGATGGATGTGTCAATCATCGAGTGCGCTCATCGGCCACGGAATCAGGGAGTTTCATGATGCCTCGACTGTTTATTGCACTTCCAGTTTCAGAGGAGGTTCGAAGCAGGGCAGGAAGTGTACAGATTCCTGAAGATGCGTCGATTCGCAGAACCGCACCTGACGAATTTCACGTCACGCTCCATTTTCTGGGTGAGACGGATCAACCTGCATTTGAACGTGTCAGAGACGAACTTTCCCTGGTTCAGAGTCCATCGTTTCCGTTGACGTTGGCTGGAGCTGGGCATTTCCCGCCGACTGCGGCAGACGGCTCATCTTCCGACAGAGACAACTCGACCCGTACTGAAAATTCGCCGCGAGTCTTATGGATCGGAGTTCGTCCCTCGGACAAGTTAATATCGCTGCATCAGAACATCGGTGAGGTCTTGAGTTCTGTCGGGATCAGGACGGAGGAGCGTCCCTATCATCCTCATCTCACCGTCGCTCGCATCAAGCCGGGAGCCGGTGTGTTATTGGCTTCACGAGCCGCCGAAATGTTCGAAACCGACAACGCAGGATTTCATGTCATCCAGACAGTGGATCGCTTCATTCTTTTTTCTGTGGCCCGAGATTCTGCATCGCGACCTCGCTATGTTGTCGAGCGTGAGTATCCATTGAAAAGCTGTTAGAGTCTGGCTCCTTCGGATCAATTGTTTTCATCCCTTGAACGGTCATCTGGACAGCGCTGTCCCTGGTGTTATCGTGATCACACTCGGAAACGATCCATGTACGAGAAGCGTCGAACGCCGCCCATTCATCGCACCGCCTTTGCGACTCGCATTCTTCGTCACATCGCTCTTGCCGGATGCCTGCTGGCCGCCTCACTCGGCCTGGGGATGAGCGGCTACATGTATTTCGAAGGACTCAGTGCGGTCGATGCGTTCCTGAATTCTTCCATGCTTCTTGGTGGGATGGGCCCCGTCAATCCACCGTTAACAAACGGAGGTAAACTCTTCGCCGGCTTCTATGCTCTGTACGCAGGCCTACTGTTCGTCCTCTCCGCAGCCATTGTGTTTACTCCGGTGATTCACCGCGTGCTGCACAAGTTCCATTGGGAAGTGGAACAGTAGGGCGCTACTGACTACACGGCGCGAGATTGAAGCAAACGGCTGAGGGCAGCCATTCTACTTTCTACGTTCTGCGCCGGGCGAGGGGATGGTGTGCTTGTGTTAGCAGATGCCGATGGATCGAAGGAACTGAGTTCCGGCGATCATTGTGGCGGCACATTGAATGGCTTCGTAGATCGCTTCATCCGAAAGTCCGGTCTGTCGGACTTTTTCCACGTGAGCTGCCGTACAGGGCTTACATCCATTGATGTCGCTCAATGAAACGTTGATCAGCTCCACGGTGATGTCGTCGAGTGATGTTCCCTGGAATGTGTGGGCTCGCAGGCCAACTCCCATGCCATTAAACACGTCGGTTCCGCTGATGTCGCGGAACTTGAAGAGGACGTTGTACATCGAGTTCGTCGCGCCAACGGCAAGAGCATCCGCCATTTCCGCCTGAGTGACATTTCGCGCCGCAGCGAAGGTGCTCAGGTATTCCAGCCACTTCTGGCTGCCGGCCTGGCCTGCGACCGCTGTGGCAATCAGCAGCTTCCGTTTGTCGTCCAGTTTTCCCGCTGACAAAACGAACTTTCGAAAGTTCATGAAGAAGTCATGCAGGAATGCCGGGACACTCGCAAAGTACTGAAAAATCTCCGGTATCTCAGTGACCTGCAGGACTTCACGGATCCGCTCATACGCCTGAGCCGCTTTGTCAGTTGCCTGGTCCGCTGGAACTGGAGAAACGAACGCCATTGAAGAACTCCGAGAGAATCACTGAATGACTAGTGGAAATGGATATTTGAAAAACTTCTGATTATCGATCTCGCCATTTTCGCGGCCAGACTCAATTGATCCGGAACACCTTCACCGAAATAGCTCGCATCGTTCTGTATTCCCATTGTAGATCGTCCGAGTGAATCAAACAGGGTATTTTAATGGGAGTATCAGGCGGAGAAGCCAAAGATCCACTCAACAAGGAATTCGATGAGCCCGCTGCCGCGAATCTCGGGAGATTGGACCATCACGTTTCCTGCTGCGTCACGGCACCTGAGCTTACTTGCCGGCTTCCGGACGAGGTGACCATCGAGGGTCCTTTTGCAATCGCTGGACAAAAAGTCCGACCTTTTTATCCGTTGCTTCACGTTCCATCTGCAGATTGTTCTGCCATGCTGCCAGAGCAACAATCTCCTCCGGGGCAATCGTGCGTGTGAGATTCAAAATCGATGGCCATGCCACTGGATCAGAAGATATTCCACTGACCGAAACATCGATCGACGGTTCAAAGATTGAGGCCAGGAGAACAAGATAACTAAGCACGGCATCATCTGTTTGCACTTTGAGCTGCTTTGCTTTTGGGAACAAATGTCGAGTTGCCTGAATCGCACAACGGATGTCCCAGATCTGCATGGTTTCCAAAGTTGTACCGATCAACTGAAATCGTCGACGAATCTGAACCTGCTTCGCGGCACTTCCATTCCATGCGTTATTGCCAAGGCCGCGTGGAACAAAGACCACACAAGCTTCGCCAGCACTTGGTGAGCAACTTTGTACTGCGCGTTCTGAGTGCTGGGATATGATCAATCGCACGGACAGAATTTCGTCGTGTGCATCGTCGAGTCGCTCTACAACATCAAGCTTCAGGGGAACATGCGGCTGGCTTTCAAAACGGGCGAACAAGTGTTTCAGCGCATTCCCCTGCTTGACTGCAGCCGAATCATCCGCTGCTTCAATTGCTTCAGGCGTCAGTGCCAATTCGCCGTCACCTTCGGGCCATGCTCGGAAGCATCGATCGCGAAGCTGAGCCACTCTCCCAGCGAACCAAAACTCCTGGTCTCGAAGAATGTTGTCCCGATCATGGAGAATATCTTCTTCCGAGACAGCCGCTGCCAGGGGCACGAACGATTCATCAATCCGAGTATTCACTTCGTCCGCAGGATTGGCTGAGAAGACTCGCAGTTGTTCCGGCTGAAAGAACTTGTCCGCCGTCTTCGTGATCATCGACTTATCATTGCGCAGGAACCGGTTGAACCAGCGGAACGCATGAATGTGCAGTTCCTGCGTATCCTCATGCGGGCCTTCGGTAATCTGCAGCCCAAGCTTAGCGTCGGCGTTGTAGAGTCGATAGATGTGCCTGACCTGCCGGTGAATATCAGTGACACCCTCCAGTGGAAAGATGGTGTCTTTGTCCGTGTTGGAAATCAGCAGAGGACGCGGGGCGACAAGAGCAGCCACTTTCGCGTAATCCCATCGAAAGGTATTCACCATGAACATGCAGTCGCAATGGCCTTCGACACAGCCGTTCACAACATGATCGCGCAGCGAAGTGATTCCTGCGACGGGAACGGAACACTGAATGCGATCATCCAGCGCGGAGATCCACCAGCTGTACGCGCCGCCGCCGGAACGTCCTGTGACCCCGATGCGAGCGGCATCGACTTCGGGTCGCGTTTCCAGGTAATCCACCGCGCGGATGCAGTTCCATGCTTCGACTCCGGCTGGCGTGTAACCGCGTGAATTCCACCACCAGCGATTTTCACGGTAGGTTCCGTGATGGATTCCTTCGATCTCACCCAGCTGCAGTGTGTCGATCGTCAGGCACGTGTAGCCGTTCCGTGCGAACCAGCTTCCGTGATAGTGATAGTGCGTCTTGTTGCCGTAGCTGACGCCATCCTTCTTCACCTGTCCATGTCCGCACACATACAGAATCGTCGGCAGTTTCTCCTGCACGACTTTGGGGCGATAAAAATTGCCTGTGACATAGAGGCCTGGCATCGACTGGAACTGAACCTTTTCGACGACAAACTCGTCATGTTCCACCGTGCCGGTCACGATCGGGTTAAGGTCCGTTCTGGCCGGAAACGGACTCAGTCCCAGCATGTAGAAGAGTTCAGCACGATATTGCTTGCGAACTTTTTCCCATTCGTCCAGAGACTCAAACTGAGTCAGCTCGTTCTGACGTTCCAGCTTTGTCACTTCGGCTTCAAAGAAGTCTGCGAGTTCCGGGTTTTCACGCAGCGTCCAGTCCTGAGCAGACGTGTTCGAAGTGAGGAGCGGAAACACTGCCAGAGCGATGACAGACAGCAGTCCGGAGCATTGGTGGCTCATCAGAAATCTCCGAGAAGGGAATGGAGAAGGCGGGATGATCGAGGATTCACGAAGCATGTCGTTCGAGACGCGAAATTTCTACTCAGGCAGTGCCACCGCAAGCCAGTAGCGATGCTTGCCGAGCAACAACTCGCACTTCGAAGAGAAATGTCTTATCTTCACAGTCCGCAGTTCGCCTCGACCTTCCTTCCCTGCTGCTTGCCAGTCTCCCGTGTGACCTTGATGGGACCTGGCAAGTGATCGCCCACCGAAAGTCCTGACTATGACTCCACTGTTTCGATTGCTGACAGCAGCCTTCGTTGTTTTCGTGGCGAGTTCCTGTGAGCTGGTCGCGGAAGAGTTTCGAGCCGGCGCGGCGGTCGTTGATGTGACGCCGGACAAACTTCCGGTGCTGGTGAATGGTGGGATGACCAGCCGCAGTCTCGACAAAGTGAAGACTCGCGTTCACGCCAGAGCGATCGTGTTTGCGGATTCCAAAAGTCAGCTCGCCATCGTTGTGGTCGACACGTGCATGATGGGACGCTTGCTGCTGGACGATGTGAAAGCACTTGCCGCCGCGAAGACTCAGATCCCCGCTGACCATATTCTCATCTCCGCCACGCATGCTCACTCTGCACCCGCTTCCATGGGATGCCTGGGGACAGATGCCGATCCGGATTACGTCCCTTTCCTGCGTGAACGTCTGGTGGAGGCGATTGCTCAGGCCCAGAGCAGGCTGGTTCCTGCTCAGATCGGGTTTGCTCGAACGAACGCTCCGGAGTTCACGGCATTGCGGCAGTGGATCCGTCGACCTGACCGCATTGTGGAAGACCCGTTTGGCAATCAGACAGTTCGGGCCAACATGCATGCCGGCGCCAACCTCGATGATGTGACGGGAGAAGCGGGGCCGGAAGACCCGGAGCTTTCATTGATCTCCGTCCGAACGAAGGATGGAGCACCGCTGGCCGTGCTGGCGAATTTTTCCATGCACTACTTTGGAGACAACGACATCAGTGCGGATTACTTCGGACTGTTCTCCGAAGGCCTTCGAGAACGCATCGCCCCGGGGACTGATTTTGTCGGCATCATGTCGCATGGCTGCAGTGGCGATATCTGGCGGCGCGATTATACGAGGCCGGAATCATGGAACCCGAATCTGACGATCGAAGAGTATTCAAAGGGCCTGCTGGAACTCGCAATGTCAGCCTATCAGAACATCCGGTACGAAAGTGACCTGTCCATTTCGATGGCGGAAGAACGCATTCCGCTGAAGTATCGCGTTCCGAACAAGCAGTTGCTCGAATGGTCACAACGGATCATGGCGGAAGTAGGTGATCGACTCCCGAAGACTCAAACGGAAGTGTACGCTCGCGAACAAATCCTGCTCCACGAAGCTCAGCAAACCGAAGTTGTCGTTCAGGCACTGCGGCTTGGTGACATTGCGATTGCGACAACACCCAATGAAACCTACGCCGTGACAGGGCTGAAGATCAAAGCCGCAAGTCCGCTTGAAAAGACAATGGTGATTGAGCTTGCGAATGGCGGTGATGGCTACATTCCACCGCCGGAGCAGCATCCGTTCGGAGGCTACAACACCTGGGCGGCTCGGTCAGCCGGACTTGAGGTTCAGGCGGAACCGAAGATTGCTCAGTCGGCCATTCGTTTGCTGGAACAGGTTTCACAAAAGCCGCGTCGACCATGGACACTTCCGATGGGTTTGGCGTCCGATGAGATCTTGAAACGGAAGCCGCTCGCATGGTGGCGTATGAACGAGTTTCACGGGGCACTGGCCACGGATTCCAGCGGTCATCATCGCACTGCGTCGTACGAAGCCGCGATCACGTACTATCTTGAAGGACCGGAGTCAGCAGCGTTCTGCAGTGGCGGTGTTCTGAACCGCTGCCCTCAGTTTGTGGGTGGGCGCCTTGTCGCTGACATGCCGGATATGAAGGATCAGTACACGATCTCACTGTGGATCTGGAACGGAATGCCGAACGCCGCACGCGATGTGAGTGGCTGGTTGTATTCTCGAGATCACGATCAGGGGATGAGTCGCTTCGGGGAACATCTAGGCATTGGCGGCACGTCAGGAAATCAAGGCAGGCTGGTATTCCAGCATGGCGACGGAACGCTGATTGTCGGAAAGACCGAGATCCCTCGCTGGACCTGGCAGCATGTCGAGCTGACTCGCAAAGGCCAGTCCGTGCAGTTGCGGCTGAACGGGAATATTGAGGCGGAAGGCATGGCTCCTGTCGTGGCCATTCCCTCGGTTTTCTTCGGTGGCCGCAGTGATAACAGTAATAACTGGGAAGGCCGGTTGGACGAGGTTGCGATCTACGGGGAATAGCTGCAGACGCTCGTTGAAATTCAGGTCAGTTCCCATTTCCACAGCTCATTGCGGCACGGTACCATCTGCGTCCGCGGTTTGAGCCTTTTGGCTTGCCAATGCCAATGCCATTCACCATCCCACAGTTTTTGGTGCACGTCATGAAGCGACTGTTCTCTGCTCTGGTTCTATCTGTCTGTTTCAGTCTCTGCCTTTCGTCGGTGACGGCCTCCGAAAAATCGGTGGACCTGGTGACGGGGCTGAAGCCACTGGCCTCGGTGGTTTCAGGACGTGAGGCAAAGTTTGAACTGACGGGCAAGGTTCAGGTTCCGATCGATGGTCGAGTACAGCCGATCGATCTGTCGCTGGTTCGTTATGACAGCCAGAGCTTTGATCTGTCGCTGACTCATGCGGAGTATGCGATTACTCTGAAACGCCGCGCCGATGCGACGTTCCTGATCCTTCCGAAACATGGAACAGCGTTTGTCGGTCGTGGTTCCGTTCCAGCGGAAGACAGTCTTGCTCCGGAAGACGTGATGACTCGGCTGATTTCACCCGCGTCGGATCTCGTTCCAGTCACTGCCGGACTAACGATGCTCGCTAACGGAAATATCGAAGACACACTGAAGGCACTCGCGACACTGGCCAAGCTTGAAGAGCAAACTGAAACCGGAGCGTGGAAGTCAGGCAATACCGTTTTGAAGTTTCCGGACGCAGGCGTTGTCGACGTTCAGTCGGGCGATGTCTCGGTATCACTCGTGACACGCACGGAAGTTGGGCCAATGCCTGCCGCTGACACACTGGACGGACTGAAGGTCACGGAACTCAATCGAGGCGAACTGGAACGGACCTTTGTTCGCGGCCTTCGACGAGCGACCGAGATTGTTCGTCCGGGCGAAGCTCTGAAGAAGCCAAAGATGACTGGTCGTCAGGCTTCGCATGGCAAGCTGCAGTGGATTGATGGTCAGCGTGTCGCAACTCTGTGGGGCACTCCGGAAGAAATCGGAAAGGCGCACGGAGAACTTCTGCCGGAAGAATCACGCCGTTGTATTGAATCCGTTCTGTTCACGTTCGGTACCGCCAACGTCGTTCGAACCGGGCGCTGGTTCCGTCATGATCTTCAGGAAGCGTATGTTCGTCTGTCTCCACATATTCCTGAACGACATAAGCGAGAAACACGAGCCCTGGCCGCGGCATTGGGAATTGAAGCGGAAGTCGCGGAAGTGCTGAATGTGTTCCCGGAGCTGTTCCACTGCTCGGGCTTTGCAGTCTTTGGGTCCGCAACCAAGGACGGAAAGATGTATCACGGCCGAGTCCTTGATTACATGACGACGATTGGTCTGCAGGATGCTGCGACCACGTTCATCGTGAAGGCTGAAGGACAGATTCCGTTTGCAAACGTCGGATATGCGGCGTTCATCGGCAGCGTCAGCGGCATGAATGCCGAGAAGATTTCTCTGGGCGAAATGGGAGGCCGCGGGGAAGGCAAGTGGGACGGTGCTCCCATGGCAACTCTGATGCGCCGTGCTCTGGAAGAATGCGACACACTGGCGGAAGTGCAGGACCTGTGGAGCAAGAGTCCTCGCACCTGTGAATACTATTACGTGTTCGCTGATGGTGAGACGAATGAAGCGGTCGGCGTCGCGGCAACTCCGGAGTCGATCGAGTTTATCAAGCCAGGGCAGGGCCATGAACGCCTTGGTGACGGAATCAAGGACGCCGTTGTACTTTCTGCCGGCAGCCGTCTTACGGAACTGCGAAAGCGAGTGACAGAGAAGCACGGCCAGATTGACGCAGAACTTGGACAGTGGCTGATGAGCCGCCCTGTGGCGATGCAGTCCAATCTGCACAACGTCCTGTTTGTTCCCGCCGACGGTGTGATGTACGTCGCCAACGCCAGCCACACCAAGCCAGCCGCCGAACTGCCTTACGTGAAGGTGGATGTCAAAAAGCTGCTTGCTGAGATCCCATAGTCGCGGTTCGCTCCGCCGAACCAGGCGTTCTTCTAAGGCATTCCATTGCCATTCAGCAAACGGCTGAGGACAGCCGTTCCACACTTGCTTACGTCACCGTTGTTTGGGTAGCACGTACGAAGTGCGTGCGCCGCAGGCGCCGGAAGCCGGTGAGTGCATGTGGTATTGCCAGGATCAGGTGCACTGGAACGATCAAGTGCGCCGCAGGCGCGTGGTTCGGCGGAGCGAACCGCGACGATGTGGCTTTCGGCCGCTTTGCATCATGTGCATCGGGTAGCACGTACGAAGTGCGTGTGCCGCAGGCGCCGGAAGCCGGTGAGTGCATGTGGTATTGCCAGGATCAGGTGCACTGGAACAATCACGTGCGCCGCGGGCGCGTGGTTCGGCGGAGCGAACCGCGACGATGCGTGGGAATCTTCCTCGCCCACTGTTACCATTCCGATCCACCCTCCTGATGGCTTTTCGCAAGCCGCGTTTTATTCCTGCCTTCCGACGTGAGTCCAGAGATGATTCCAATCCTCTCGTTGCTCGTGACGCTCTTGTCTCCTCAGAATCCCGTGCAGCAGGATCTGGTCGAATCGATCGAACAGCAGCGAGGAGGTCGACACTGGATTGATCAGCCGACGGAGCCTCCGAAGTCTCCGGAAGAGTCACTCAAGTGCTTTCAGATTGAACCTGGATATCGCATTGAACTGGTTGCTTCTGAGCCCCTTGTCTTTGATCCCGTGGCGATTGACTTCGACCATCGTGGACGAATGTTCGTTGCGGAGTACACGGACTATCCGGTCGGCCCCAAAGACCCAACGGCTCCCACGCTGTCGAAAGTCGTGTTGCTGGAAGATACTAACGGCGATGGTCGTCCGGACAAACGCTTTGTCTTTGCAGACCACCTGACTTTCTGTCACAGCCTGATGGCGTTTCGAGACGGCGTGTTGGCCTGCACGGAAACTCAGATTGTTTACCTCCCTGATGCCGACGGAGACAACGTTGCGGACACTGTGGAGGTCTGGTTTGACGGCTTCATTCCTGCTCACCCACAGATGCAGATTGGATGTCCTCGTTATGGACTCGACAACTGGATCTATCTGACATACGGCCACGGGAAGGTGCGTTGTGTCCGGCCCGGATTTGAATCCGCAGAGGCTGTCGATATCCCTCGCGTCGATTTTCGGTTTCATCCTGAAACGATGCAGTTCGAAGCCATCACAGGAGCCGGGCAGTTTGGAAATACGATCGATAATTTTGGTCGTCGGTATTTCAGCTCCAATCGAAACCCGATCATGACCGACGTACTGACACTGGAGATGGTTCGTCGCAATCCGTTTGCCGGAGTGTCCGTTGGCCATACGGACGTTGGACCATCGGGAGAGAAGACTCGTGTGTATCCCATTGTCACGATGAAGAGCAACTGGCTGTCGCACGCAGGAACTCACACGTCAGCCTGCGGAGTCACTGCATATCGAGGCGGACTGTTTGGGCCGGAATCAGACACGAGCGTCTTCGTTTGCGAACCCGTCGGCCATCTGGTGACTCGTTCGGTCATTGAACCTGCCGGGGCGACGGTGACAGCTCGTCGAGCCCGTGAGAAAGCAGATTTCCTGACGTCCAGCGACACGTGGTTTCGACCCGCGAGTCTCGCAACCGGCCCGGATGGTGCACTCTACCTTGCGGACATGTATCGCCTTTGGGTCGAACATCCGAAGTTCGTGCCCGACGATGTCGCAGCGAAGATGGACTGGCGAGCTGGTGAAGATCGCGGCCGAATCTGGCGTGTGGTTCCGGAATCTGTTGACTCGAAGAGTCCTGTAGCAAAACCTTTCATGCAGCCTCAGTCAACGGATGAACTGATCGCGATGCTCAAGGACCCGAACGGCTGGCGACGGTTGCTGGCTCAGCGTCTATTGGTGGAAGGCAAACGCACAGACGCCGTGCAGAAGCTTCGAGGACTGCTGCCGCCCGCCGTTCCAATTTCGCCGCTCAAAAACGGTTCGCCGGAAATGCTGCACGCACTCTGGGCACTTGACGGTCTTGGGCAGCTTCAGCCTTCTGACCTGACTCGAGTCCCCGGCGCTCTTTCGAATGAATGGGCTGGACCCATCATGCGAGACTGCATTCGACTGGCGCATCTGCGATTTCCGAACGACGAGGATGTTCAGGTCGCGATCAGCCGATTGAATGGAGTTGGTTCCGGTGAAGTGCAGTTGCAGGCGATTCTGGCGACAACGTGGACGAAGCAGGGCAGTGAGCTTGACCGGATCGTTCCCAGAAACATGGATGATCTCTGGATTCAGCGAGCCTGGCTGATCGCAGCTCCTGAGATCGCTGCCGACATCGCGTCGATCGTTGTGAAAGAATCACAGAAGGAGAACAACGCACCCGAAGGACGTGC
>JAEUII010000229.1 GCA_016795145.1 Planctomycetaceae bacterium | reverse complement strand
AGCAGAACATCTCCCACTGCGTACGAGAACGCATCGAAGACCTGCCATCGAATATCGTCGACGTTGTCCGTTGGGGAATTCGGCTGAACGCGGGCTCCCAGATATCCCTTCGCGCCAATCTGACTTCCGGGCAGAGCATTGAAGAGCCTCGAGCCCAGCAGAATTAGCTCTTCATTCGTCATCAGGCGAACAACACAGGCGATCACATCACTGCTCAGCCCTCTTCGGATTCTGTGCAGCTCATCTTCAGGCCTGGTGAGCAACAGTGTACGAAGCTCTGCAAGGGTCAGTTGGGCCAGTGAATTCTGAATCTCCGGATCAACACCCGACTTCAGAAACTCCCAAAGCTCATCCTGATACGGAGGATGCTGATCAATGGCCGCCAGCGTCGTCCGTGCCAGCAAATCTCTGGCCAGGCGCCGCTGAGCATCATCCTGTGCCGCGACACCCACAATGGCGTCGCCTTCTTTGAATTCGTTGGCCGCGCCGAGCATTCGGCAATACAGCGACTGATCCCATTTGCCAGCCGCTTCCTGGACCCATGCAACAAGATCCGTTCCGTCAGCCGGTGACGCCAGCTGTGCATTCAGTCCTCTGGCCGCAGCAAGAAGACTCGCAGAACATCCTGCAACCAAAAACTGTCGTCGGCGAACAGCATTGACGTGACGCGGCACCATACAGATTTCTCCTTCGGCCAGGGAATCCGCATGGTAACCAACGAGCGACAATTTTCGGAGTCCCTTCTCCCCTGGCAAGGGGAGAAGGTGGCCGACAGGCCGGATGAGGGGTTTCCCTTTTTATGTCGGTCTTGAATCCTTCACCGCGTTGCTGGCGGGCGACACTTACTGAGGGAAGATCGTCACCACGGGCGACGTCCCAACGATATACGTCACCTTGGATTCCCCCGATTTGCCTCCGCCGTCGAACTTACGAACGACGGTAATGTGCAGGTTGGATCCATCCGTGAACTCTTCCGGCAGGATTTCAAACGACAGCAGTTTCTTTCCGGCCTCCCAGCCTGAGTCTCCGACGATGACGTCGGGCTTCAAGTCCTTTGGCTGCTTTCCGTCGACCCACGCCTGCATCGCCCTCTTGACGGATGCGCGAGCCAGCTCTTTGTCGAGCGGGTAACTTTGGGTTTCTGAATCGCATCCAATCAGCAATCCTGCAATCAGCGCGCAGAATGAGCGGCGAACAAACGTAATGTGAGTCTTCATGACGGCATTCAAATGAGCGAAAGTAATTGGGGTGGGCGTCAGACGCTGCAAGCAGTGCAGGTGACACGTGAAGTGGGTAGTCCCGCTGAGAATCGCGTCTCCATTCAGGACAGTAACAATGCCTTCGCCCTGCGTTCGCCTGTTTGACACAGGCGAACGCCGCGAGCGATGCTGTAGTGGATCTTGCTAAAGATCCCCGAGTCACAGCACCTTTCACAAGGTCTGCGACCCGAAATTCGATGCTTGAAGAGGCACTAGAAGTCGCCGTTGATTTCCGCACCATCGCGGCTGCCAAGGCTTCGCCAGACCTTCAGATCGAGGTTCTCAGTGACGAATCGGACCGATCCGTCGCACAGCAGAATCTGAACGCCGCCCGTGTGCTGGCTGTTGGCCGTCGTCGCGATGCGCCCTGGAGGAAACATGCAGGATCGTCCGTTTGGTGGCAGCACGTGGTTGTACTGATTCGTCGAGTGATACTGCTGCAGCCATGGGCCGCCAACGTTGGAATAACCCTGGAGCGACAGGTCCGTCACATTGGTTGCATTGCACTGCTGAAGAGCTTCGTCGGGCGTGTTTGGGTAAGTGCCTGGACGATAGGTGTCGACGAGTGGTGTCGAGATTCCGTTGTTCCCGTCGCCAGTCAGTTTTTCTGCCATACCAGCTGTGTTGCTCAGCCCATCCGTGATGTCATTGAAACGAATTCGAGTGTTGTGGAAAACGATGCCGTTGGAAGCTGGCTGTCCAGTAGCACCTGAGGAGTACATGACGATGCCGCTTCCAGCATTCCAGTAGTAGTTGTTGCGACCTCCAATGGATGCTGGCAGACGTGTTGGGTCTGACGGACAGCGGAAGGCTGGCAGTTCAGTATTTCGGGCAACCGTGTTGTTGGCATGGTTATACGGAACGTTGAAGTCAACCACCTTGTAGAGGTTGTCCTGTTCGATGTAAGGCAACAGGCGAGCATGAGCGGACACTGGATTGGAGCTGCCATCGACATCAGCAATCGGAATGCAATTGTAGGTATCGTGATAGTTGTGAATCGCAATGCCCAGCTGCTTCAGATTGTTCTTGCATTGTGTTCGGCGAGCAGCCTCGCGGGCCTGCTGTACGGCGGGCAACAACAGGGCAACCAGAATTGCAATGATGGCGATGACGACAAGGAGTTCGATCAATGTGAACGCGCTTCGGCGTGATAATGACTTTTTCATAGCTTTATGTCCTGCACAATGCGTGCGGCAAAATGACCATCTGGAATGGGAATCGGGCGCGAAAAAAATGGCCCAATAAAGTCGCGGTTCGCTCCGCCGAACCAGGCGCATGCGTTACTGCGTGCAATCAGCGGAAAATTTGATCGTGGCGCCCACCAACAGGCAGGCGCACAGCGTAAGCGACGATCTGGCTACAAGCCGCCAGGCTCTCCCTGGGGCAGGGCATCAGACCAGACAGGGAGGTCGAAAGATGGACATTGCCTGATAATGAGCACCGCGTTCAGAAGCGGGCAGGCTGGTCATGTCACCATCGGACATGAGCGACAATAAAGCTTCCAGCAGAACGGCTGGATCTGTCGACTGAGTCATGCTTGTCGGCACAGGAGCGGGCAACAGCGGATTCGAGTTGCTTCGACAATGAGGGCCATTGCACGGGGCAAAAGGGTTCTTTGTCTCTTGTGGCACAGCGAGCCCGTCTTTCGACAGCTCTTCAGGGGCCACCATTTGGCCATGGTGCTGAGCGACTGGCTTGCCATTGCGATACAGATAATGACCGCAGGTTTCCGCCTGAACACTCGGAAGTCCCGTCATCAAAGAACCCAGCAAAACGGCCAGACAAACCCACAGCCGGCGAATCGACGCACTGCATCGACCGGAAACCGCTGTCAGGTTGTGGAGGCAAAAACGCATGCCGGATACTTCAAAACACTGGAAAAACTGTCGCTTGTTCCCATTCTTCGGCCGTTTTCGGACCGAAAGTTCCCGAGAATTGGAACGAAGCGCCAGAACTTTACGACTTTTCCTGGCAGTTGTGCCAGTGAAAAATCGGAAAAACACCGCAGTTAGCAGCAAGGCCCCAGCCCAATGACCCCAGAGTTGTCGCAAATCAGTTAGCGGAAGGGCGCAAGCCCTCCGGTGACTTGCTTGAGTCGATTTGGCCGACACCGGACGGCTTGCGCCCTTCCGCTACTATCGCTCAAGCCCAGCCGTTTAGCTCAAGGAAACCCTGTTTCCAATAGTACTGTTCGAGCACTCCGGTGGTGTCGCGGCCGAGGATTCGCATTGCCGTGTAGAGAGCTTCGACGGTGGCGAGGCCGCCTTCGGGGTCGTTGAAGATTTCGGATTTTCGCGGGTACGCGGTTCTGACTGGCGGCAGTGATCGCAGCTCAACATGCGAGTAAAACGGTTCCATGCTGGCGGCTCGCTTCCACGTTCCATCCAGCAGCAGCAGCCCCTTTTGATCGTCGGCTTCAGACAGCACAGGACCGCCGATTCCGAGTCGAACATAATTGGAGAGGTCGATCGGAACGGGATTCGGAAACGTCGTGAAGAGATAGTCCGGATTCTTCCGAAACGGCTCCACCGAACACTTGCTGCGTCGCTCCCGTGGATGAATCACGATGACCGTTCTCGGACGATCTGTCAGTCTGATCGGTGTCGATTGCATCGAATCGTTCCAGTCTCCACGGCAAAAATCATCTGTTGCCGCGGAGATCAATGCCCCTGAGTTTCGCACAGGGTCGCGACAACATTCGTCAGCCCCAGTGTGGTCGCAGAAATCAGCAGCTCGCCGGCTTCCAGACCTGCGGACGCGCCCAGCATTCTTCCCTGACCTTCCACCAGCCGGAAGACTCGATCTTTGCCCGGTGGAAACTGAGTCGCATAGGCGCGGATCGACTGAATCTTGATCTCCAGCGTTGCGGAGATATCCGACACGAATGCTCCGCCGCCAGCAGGATGATTCAGAGTCTGCAGGCCCAGCGGGTACCATATCTGTTTCTGAATGCGATGCACGGGCAAGCCATCGAAGTGCTCGTCCCATTTGGAAAGTCGAGAATAGAACACGGCCGCATCAGTAATCAGCATGGCCTGCCAGTGGTCCGGGGAGGCCATCGGCGTTTTGTCCGCAATGCCCATGACGATTTTCGGGCGGTATCGGCGAAACACTTTGGCCAGCTCCACTCGACATTCAAAACTGTCGAAAAGCCGTCGATTCGGAAGAGTCAGCGTTTCACGCACCTGAACGCCAAGGACCTTTGCCGCTGCCTGAGCTTCCTTCAGACGCACTTCCGGTCCGGGACTCAGCGGTGTTGGTTCGCCATCCGTCAGATCCACGATCCCGACTCGATAGCCAAGCTGGACCATGCGAGCCAATGTTCCGCCGCAGCCAATTTCCACATCATCCGGATGAGCACCAACGGCGATCACATCCAATGGTTCTGGAAGCGTTTCGTTCACGATCACTCCAAAGGCTGCAACGCGTGGATCTCAATGTGGCCCGACACTCCGTGGCGGGAGGTCTTTTGTGGGGACGTCGGCGATGCGATGCTCGCGTCGGAGACACGAGCTACTGTGGGGAGTTATCTCGCGTCGGAGACACGAGGCACTGTGGTATCTGCTCGCGTCGGAGACACGAGGAACATTTATCGAATCGCGTTGGCGGGATCCCAGCGAGCCACGTTCGGGTCGCTTGGAACCACGAACAGTTCGACGCGACGGTTACGCTGGCGAGCAGGTTCGGTAGTCGACTTCTCAAGAGGATGGAATTCGCTGTAGCCCATCGATGCGATTCGATCCGGCTCAACACCCAGCTTCAGCAGTTCCAGAATCACCGCGTCGGCCCGGTCGGTCGACAGATGCCAGTTGGTTGGGTGCTTCAATGCTGTTTCCGGTCGAACGATGTTCTGATCGTCCGTGTGGCCAACGATCAGAATTCGGAGACCTTTCGCAGAACCTGCAGTCACGCTGGAAGCAAATTCCTTAATCGTTGGTCCGGCTTCCGGGCGAATGGCGTCGCTGCCCAGATCAAACAGAATGTCGCTGCGGAATCGGTGCAGGCCAGTGGCCGGATCGTAGTCAAATCCTTCGCCAGCCAGCGCTGGGTTTCCAGTTGGGTCGGTCATCGTATCGTTCAGCGCTTTGGCGTAACGATCTGCCAGGCCCGCTCGTTCATCGGCCAGGTTCTTCAGGCGATCATTCAGAGCAGACACCTGTCCCTGATTCTCCGCAAGCTGCGACATCAGTGCCTGATTTTCACAGCCTAGCCCCTGAGCAGCAGCAGTCGCTTCATTCAAAGCGGCCTGCAGTCGAGCATTCTCCGCATAGAGATCTCTCGCATGCAGCTGCGCACTCGTGAGATCATCACCGCCACGGCCGCCGCAGCAGCCTGTGATCGAAAGCACAGCGGCCAGCATCAGCTTTGACGCATGAGAACCGACAGGACTGCACTCGGACGGACTGCAGTGAATCGATTTGGTATTGCTCATAGGCCTGCTCATCCTTGAGAGCCATTGCTCAGTATCTGTTCTCTCCGGCCGCTGTCAGGCTGCGATCGCATGTCCATAACGACACCGCCGGAAAAATAGTGTCCTACACTGTGGCGGGCAGAGTACCCAGGCGGGATTTCGTCCGTGAAGGGGCCTTTGAGCCTTTTTGAACTGATTCGACGGCCAAAAATCGGTTGAGTGTTTTTCCCTGTCGAGGAACCGCAATTCCTGCCGAATCGAGCTGAACAAACGCCTGAATGCCGCTGGACGGGCGAACGTCATTCGGCAATTTCTGCCGATACGGAAATCGCCAGTTCGCCATCGTTGTCGTTCAGGCTGGTCCACTCATCTTCACAGCGAAGATACAAGTCGCCTTCAGCAGGAAGCGAAAAGCTGCGGTCCGGAATAATCACGAATTCATCGCTCAGACCTTTTTCATTTTTCACGCAGCCCAGGATCCGTCCCTTTCCTGTGACAGGACTTCCTCGGCCGGAGAACGGTGGCTCGTTCACATCGGTCGTCCATTGTCCTTCCGCTGTCAGTCGCAGCTTCTGCCCCTCTGTGCCTTTGATGAGCGATGGCTGCCACCCGCGAGCTGCATCAACCTTGCAGCGAACGGCCTTCGAAGAGGCTTCACGGAACCTGGCTTTCCAGTCCCATCGGCAACGCTTCGCTTCGAGCCCCGTTTCCAGATGATCCAGAAAGAACTGAAATTCAAACTCCAGCTCATCCATCTGCGAAGGCCATGCGCGTTCAATCGTTCCGCCTCGATTGCTTAACAGGCTGACGCCAAGAACACGAAATCGCTCGGCATAGTTCGGATTATGTGACAGAAAGTGGCACAGTGCCCATCGCCAGGCATAGTTCTTCCAGCCATCACCCGTTCGATGATCAGGGTCCGTGATTTGTTGCAGCGTCGGTCGCGGCGAAGACTTCAGAAACTCGACCACATAGTCCGGGCAGTTGACGCTCTCGTCGCCTTCGACCCAGTAGTTGCCCATTTCCGCCATGCCCTCCGCGTACCATGTCGGGCCAGTGGTTCCAAAGGCCTGATAGCAATAGGCATGAACAGCTTCATGCTGAGGTGTTCCAAACTTCGTCGACGCGTACACAACCGCCGTCATGTCAGTGACTCGGCCACGCTTCACGCCCGCGGCATTGGTAATGCCTCCATTGCTCACCGTTGCAAGAGCTTCCGGCGACAGACTTCCAGCAGGCCAGTTGGACGTGTCATCGACGATGTAACAGACAATCTTCTTACGCGATGGTGCTCCCCAGTAACGCGAGATCAGGGTGAGCATGTTCTCCAGGCGTTCGAGCAGTTCCTGAGCATCTTCTTCCGCCAGGTCAGTGTGAATCAGAAAGTTGGCCGACTGATACTGCTGAACTTTTCGAGCCGCCGGAGTCTCATCACCGCGCACTTCCGGAAGACGGCAACCCGCACAGCACAGCAGCTTTACCATGGCAACGAAAAGGATCGTATGCCATGCACCGCGTACTTGCCGGATTGTCTGCAGAAGACTCATTGCCGCATTGTGCCAAGAGGAAGCCTCCGCGAAAATCGTCCCCTGTCCCAGGTAGGATGGCCGCCCTCGGCCGTCAGCGTTTCAATTCTCACCACTTCCCAAACTCGCTAAAGGGAAGACGACGGTCGAGGGCGACCATCCTACGGCGAGAAACATGTGCCTGCATCTGGAAAACGGTTGGGACAACCGTTCTACACATGTCTACGCAGCGCGGCGTTCGTACTGGAACCATTCGAAGAACGGTGCGCAGTGTTCTTCGACTTCGGCGATCTCCGACGGTGTCAGGACATTCTGGTAGTTGCCAATTTTGGATTCGGACACTTTCCGACCACTCAGCTCCGTCGCCCACGGTGCATAGTGCGCGCTGCGGCTGAGAACTTCCTGGGTCACATGTCCTGTGTCCGGTGCGTCTGAAACATCGATCGATTCGAAATCGATGCCCGTGAAGCCCGAAATTTCTTTCAGCGTCTGGAGAGGGTTCCTGGCAAGGTTTTCGTACAGCACGATCGCCAGGCGTTCTCGAAACCCTGAATCCGTGATGTTCAGCGCTGGTGCGTAGAAGGCCAGAAAATGCTGGCAGAGTTCGGGGATGTTCCTCTGCGTGAACAAATAGCGCTGGCCAATCTGAGCCTGCTTTTGCCCCACTTCGACCATCGATGCAATGACGTCGCGTGGATCGCGAACCATCAGCAGAAAGATGGAATCCGGCACCAGTTCGTACAGCTCCGGCCAGACGCGTGTCAGATGCGGTTCCTTCAGCACCAGGTGCTTTGGGCTGCCGAGTTGTTTGCGGCTTTGTTCCAGGAAGGCTCGCACGACGAGAGAGCTGAAGTTTCGCAGACCGTCTTCGTCGCCGAAGTAGCTGACGTGATTCCCTGAGAAGTTGTTCTTTGTGTCTTTGTAGAGACTGACCTGAAGTCGCAGATAACTGGCTTCAAACACATAGGGATTCGTCAGAGCAGACTGGCACAGCAACTGTTGCATGACGGACGTTCCACTGCGCTGGCTGCCACCCACAAAGATCCATGCCATGATTTCGACTCACGGGTTCCACGACAGTGATTGAATGACTCTGACTGAACAGCACGAGTGCTCCGTCAGAACAACGAAGAGGGGTAGGTCAACAAGGAGAGGTTCGTCATTCCCGCGCAGGCGGGAATGACGGCTAAGCCCAAGTTGTGGAAATGACAAACCACCAGGTCTGTTTTCGAAGATCGAACGACGCGAGCATTCCTGAGCGACTTTCCTGCACAGATTCAGACGTCTGCATCCATGGTGCGGGATCCCGTTCAGGGAAAAACGTGCATCGGTGCGTGAAAGTCCTCAGGTGGAAAATCAATCGCCATTTTGTACAACCCGGGCACACAGCTGGTCGGGCAAAGAATGTGCGGCCAACTCGGGCTCATCCCACATGAGGACCATTGTGAAAGAACAGAAGACTCAGACGAAGGGACACCAGCGAACTCGTCGCGATCACGCGACTGAGCTGACGCAGGACTACGTCGAAGCGATTGCCGAGCTGGAAGCCAAACTGGGCGTCTGCCGAGTACGCGATCTGGCCAAACGATTTGCCGTCAGCCATGTGACCGTCAATCGCGCGGTGGCTCGCATGAAGCGTGACGGATATGTGGATGCTCAACCGTATGCTCCGGTGACTCTCACCGAAAAAGGTCGCAGCCTCGCTCAGTTTTCACAGCGCCGCCACGAGATCGTGTTTCTGTTTCTTAGAACGCTGGGTGTCAGCGAACGAACGGCATCGATCGACAGCGAGGGGATTGAACATCACGTCAGCGACGAGACACTGAGCCTGATGGAAAAGTTCTGTCAGCGAAGTGGTCGTTAGCCCGCCCCCGAGCTTGCTGGCGCTCGCTCGACCCCTCCCTTCGCTTCGCGTGAGTGGGGGACATTTTGCTGCACATGCGAGTAGGATGGCCGCCCTCGGCCGTCTTGTTCTTTGCAACGTTCTTTCGAATGCCGTTCGTTCAAAATCTGTCTGGTGTGAGTCAAGCAAACGTGGACCGTGGTGAGCGGCGAAACGCTGACGGCCGAGGGCGGCCATCCTACTGACGCTTGTGGGAAGCCGCGGCTTCTTCCAGATGATGCTCCAGCTGCTCCGCTGCGGCTCGAATCGACCAGCGTGTTCGTGCGAAGTTCTGAGCAGCGCTGGCCAGGCTTCGAGCGGACTCCGGCTGCAACACAATCGATTCCACGGCACGGCTGATGGAGGCAGCATCGTTCACGGGAACCAGAGTCCCATACTCACCGTTCTGCAGGATCTCGGCCGGGCCAGACTGGCAATCGGTCGAGATCACGGGCGTTCCGCAGGCCATCGCTTCCAGCAACACGTTGGGCATGCCTTCCATCAACGACGCCAGAACAAAGGCATTTGCTGAGCGGTACCATGCAGGCGCATTTGTTTGAAAGCCAACTAGTCGAACGACATCCTGTTGCCCCATTCGATTCTGCAGGCTCAACCGCCTGATCAGGAATTGCAGTGATTCACGGTGCGGACCATCGCCAAGAATCGCCAGGCGAAAGGCCACCTGAGGCAGTTTCTGACAGAGATCATGAACGGCCTCGATCAGTACATGAAAACCCTTCTCGTGATTTAGCCGTCCTGCCGACACGATGCGAAACACGGGCCGTCCGTCCTGATCATGCGACAGATTCCACCACTCATTATCGAGCGGCGTCTGAGCAGCCTTGTCGATCGCATCAAGGTCGACACCGTTGTAATGCGTCACGATGCGATCTGGCTGGATTCCGTAGAACCGAATTGCCGACTCGCGCGCACCATTCGAAACTGCGAGGACTCGAAACGAACGGTTGTAGAGCCGGTGCAGGAGTCGTCGCTTGAACCACTGGAAGCGACCGGCAACAGGTGCAAAACCGATCTCGGGATTTGTCACGACCGTTGAGACATTCGGGACTCCGACTTTCTGTGCACCGGCCGCGGAGATCAGCGTCATCAGAAACGTGCGGTCATAGCTGACATCGATCTGGTTCTCCTGCAGGCAGCGAGCATAATCGTTGACTCGCCTTTGATGCATCAAACCCGGAAGGTAGAACCGTGATTGGGTGACTCGCTGATCGAACGAGTGAATCTGTACGTCGTCCGGAATCTGTTCAAGCAGTGGCCCGGTGCGGTACACAAGATAGAGATGCGGTTCAAACCGGGAACGATCCAGATGCTTCAGCAGAAGCACAAGCTGGCGTTCAGATCCGCCACCGTGCATTCCGCCGATGGCCATCATGACTCGATGGCGTTTCATTACTTTGGCGATGTACTGGCAGATGAATCATCCGCAGATTTGGTTTCCCCGGCGGGTTCTGAGGCTGGCTCGCCCCCTGTGGTCTCCGCTGACTTTTCCGCCCCGTCCGACGGCACCGGAGGTTCGCTCAGATCGAATTTCGGCTCCGCGGTGTCTTTCTGCTGAGCGGGCGTTTGAGTTTGCGGGGCTGAAGGAGCAGCGTCCTGACATCCCACTGCGAACGCGGCAATCAGTAACCAGCTGTATCGAGTGAATTTCATGCGGACGAGTCCTCCTGAATGGTCGCATTGACGAAGAAACACGACTCAAACGTAGCAGTAAGCCTGACCGCGCATTCGTCGAGCGTCTTGAGCCATGGCTCGCAGAGTATCGCGAATCCGTGTGACCGTCGTCAACGATTCGTAGCGGAACGGCGTGAGCCGTCCGGTAAACGCCCACGAGGGACTCACCGGATGGCTTGCGCCATGCCGCTACAAACGGCGCTCCGCCGCGTCGCTATAACCGATTCGACCGTCACAAATCTCCAGCCAGCCTTTGGAGACATGTCCCGCGACGGGATTCCCGCCGCGGATGTTGCGTTCCTGAACTACGGTCCCTGAGGACTTGTTGCATTTTGTCAACCTGCTCCGACCGACCTTGTTTGACTCAAAGGTGTCTCATGCTGTCTCGGAAGTACTCCGCCATCCTCGCTCTTGTTCCCGTCGTCGTTGCATTTGCATCGTACTACTACATGTCGGATCCAGGCCAAAGTCTGGTGGCTCAGCCGACAGGAGTGAAGACTACAGCAGGTCAGGACGACGCTTCGACCACGGAAGGAAATGTGCCTGAACCGGCAGACCAAACCGATGCGTCTGCAGAGCCGACGATGGCCAGCCAGCCAGCCACGGAAAAGGAGCCTGTAACTCCAAAGGCCGCGGAAGCTCATCAGCCTGAACCCAAAGTTCGTGTCAGCGAATCCACTCACGTTTCTGCGCCTGCCAGATCATCCCGAAGCAAAGGTGCAATTCAGGCCTTCACAGAACCGTACCGAGACATCTCCGTGGCGGCCGCCGAAATGGGAACACTCTCTGAACTGAAGGTGACCGAAGGACAGATCGTTCATCAGGGCGACGTCCTTGCGGTTCTTGATGACGAAGTTCTTCAGGCTTCGCTGCAGGTTGCCAAGCGCAGCATGAGCGTTGAAGGGATGCTGAAGTCCGCCGAAGCAGACGTGCTGATGAAGCAGCGCGAACTGGAGAAACTGAAGGAACTCCGAGGCCGCGATCACGCCAGCCAGCAGGAAGTAGACCGTATCGAAACCGAACTGAAAGTCGCCGAAGCGCGAACTCAGTCGGTTCGCGAAGATCTGGAAATCAAGCAGCTGGAATCTCAGCGCATTGAATCTCAGCTGGAACAGAGAATCGTCCGCGCTCCGATTGACGGAATCGTGACGGAGCTGGCTCGGGACCCGGGCGAATTCGTTTCTCCTTCGGACCCAACCATCGCTCGCATCGTTCAGCTCGACCAGTTGCTGATCGTCTTCTCAGTGCCGCTGATGCATCGAAACGAAGTGTCTGAGAAGGAAACAGTCAATCTCCTGATCGGAACCGAAAAACAGAAGGCTTCAGGCATCGTTGAGTTCGTTGCACCAACGCCGGATGCGTCGAATTCGTCTGTTCGCGTGAAGGTTCGTGTTGCCAATGAAGATCGGCAGTTCCAGAGCGGTGAACCAGCAGAACTGCTGCTCGAATCTCTCTCCGAACAACAGCCAAAGGCGACACAGGAATCAACACCAGTGGCTCGACGTGAAAAGGGCTGATAGCAGCAACAGATCTCGTGGAGGTCGCCAGACTTCATTTGCCACCAGAAACCATGGGAGCTCCGACGAGTCCCAGAATCCACCGGTTGAGGCCATTCCAGCCAGGGAGCGGCGTGATGACAACAACACCTGACACGATGGTCAAAGCGATTCCTTCGCCGACGATTTCCAATTCCGTATCTCCATCGGCTGCTGCTTCCGTTAATAGTCGAAGCATGCTGACCGACGAGCGGCGAGCGGCGATCCTGTCTGCATCCAGCATCAGCCAGCTGCAAACAGCGACCGCTGACGCATTAACAGTCCTTGCACCATCGGCTATGGCGTTTTGGTTCAGTCCGCCAGCCTCTGCCGGACAGCCATCGCGAATTGACGGACTCCTCTGTCCTTCAGCAGGGCTGTCGGAATCGTTCACCGAACAACTGGGACGCCTTGCCACTCAGTCAGTCAGCACGTTGACTCTGCAAACCGCGACTGTCGACTCACAGGCTCGCATGGTCCTGGCGGCACTTCCGATCCCGGCAATCGCAGGCCACTGTTTGCTGCTGGCGGAAGATCGTTACGGTGACCCAACGGAAGCAGCGTCGAGCGGGACCGAGTCAATGACTTCGCCGCCCGCGTTGAATCCATCCACAGCCAGCGCGCTGGTTTGCCTGATGCCGGTCCTGAGTGAATGGGGACTTCAGTTTTCCGGCCGACACTCAAGTGATGAAGCAGCCACCGTTGCAGCACTGATCGAACTGGTCAGTCGAGTGCAATCGGCCGGTGATGTTCATTCCGCAAGTCAGCGACTTGCCGATAGTCTTCAGTCACATCTGGGAGCAACAACGGCCGTCGTGGGACTATGTCGGCGCGGCCTGTCAGAATGCCGAGTGGCGGCCATCTCCAGCGGTCAGATTGTCGACCGGCTCAGTGATGAAACTCGTCAGATCGAAGCCGTGCTTCAGGAATCTGTTGTTCGAGGATTCAGTGCGGTTTGGCCCGTCGCCGACCGGCAGAATCGCCACGCTCTGATGTCGCACGAACAATATTCAGAGAGCCTTGGCGGCAGCACTCTCGTCTCCATGCCGCTGTTGTCTGAAGACGGTCAGCCAGCGGGATGTCTGCTGCTGATTTTTGCGGATGCAGACGGACGAGTGGCGACGGCAGAGAGATTTCTGCGTGCCGGTTCCGGCGCGCTTGGTAGTTGTTTGCACGTGCTTCAGAAACTGGCGGACAGTCAGTGGCTGCATAATCTTCGGCAGCTGCGTCGAGCCCTCACGGTGTCTCGTATGCATGTGGCCGCCTGGGTCATTGGCGCGGCTGCGACTATCCTGCTGTTGCCTGTCACTTACAGCGTCCGTGGTGATGCGGAACTTCAGCCTGTTGAACGTCACTTCGTTGCTGCTCCGTTTGACGGACCGCTGGCGGAATGTCTCGTTGAGCCTGGCGATGTTGTTGAGAAAGATCAATTGCTGGCTCAAATGGATGGACGCGAAATTCGATGGGAGCTGGCAGAAATTCAGGCGACGTTAAACAAGGCCACCAAGGAACGAAATACTCAGCTTAGCAGCCGCGAGTTTGGTAATGCCGAGATCTCCGGCCATGAGATTCAGCGACTGGAACAGAGGGAGTCTCTGCTGAAGCATCGCGATACCAGTCTGGAAATTCGCAGCCCCGTCGAAGGTGTCGTCGTGACGGGCGATCATCGCGAAGCCGAAGGCGTGCCGCTGGAAATGGGCCAGACGCTGTTCGAGATTGCTCCGCTGGATGCAATGACCGTCGAAGTCTGCATTCCCGAAGAAGACATCCGTCATGTGACCGAAGGCATGACCGTTCGAATTCAAATGGATGCTGCACCGGACACTGTTTTGTCAGCTCGCATTCGCCGTATTCATCCTCGAGCAGAGATTCGAGATGGTGAAAATGTCTTTGTTGCGGAAGCAGAACTCGATGAGCAGCCGGCAGGTCTGCGACCAGGCATGCGAGGCTCCGCGAAAGTGATGACTCGCCGTCGTCCGCTTGGCTGGAATTTGTTCCACAAGCCAACGGCCTGGATCGTCGGCTGGCTGGGGTGGTGATATGCAGGGCTTGCCTGACATCTCCACAGTCGAACTCAGTCGCACAAAACTGCGACTGCGCGATGACCTGCGATTCCTTCCGCAGTGTTACGGCGGCGAAACGTGGTATCACCTGGAAGTCAGCACAACGACCGAATTCTATCGAGTCGGCTTTGCGGAATACACGTTCCTGTCACTGCTGGATGGACGAACAAGTTTCGCGGAAGCACTGGCAGTCTCCGCACAGAAGCTTGGCTCATCCGCGCTGAATCAACGGCAAGCCATGTCGCTTTATTCATGGCTGCTGGAACATGGTCTTGCATCACTGGTGGATGAAGAGACTGCGTCCTCCGGTGCCTCGACAGCCGCACGTCGTCAATCCAGCGCCTCGACGATTTTCACGAAGCTGAATCCGTTCTGGATTAAGATTCCTTTTGGACGCCCGGAAGCGTTTCTGAAGACTCTGCAGCCGCTCGTCGGCTGGTTGTTTTCGCCTGCGTCTATGCTGTGTTCATTGATCCTGTTTTCAATCGCCGGGGTCCTGCTGCGATCACACTGGTCGCTGTTCCATTCGGCATCTGCAACTGTCATCTCACGAGACAACTGGTTCTGGCTGCTGCTCGCATGGATCAGCCTGAAGTTCATTCACGAAACCGCGCACGGACTGGTCTGTCAGCGTTATGGCGGAGCTGTTCGTGATACCGGAGTGATCTTCGCATTCTTCACACCGATGGCCTACGTCGACGCCAGTTCCAGCTGGGCGTTTACGTCCCGATGGCAGCGAATTCATGTTGCCATTGCCGGCATGTTTTCAGAGCTGGTCATCGCGTCCGTCTGCATGATTCTGTGGACGCAGACTGATTCTGCGGAACTGCAGTTCTGGCTTCAGAACGTCATCCTGATGGCCAGCCTGTCGACTCTTCTGTTCAACCTGAATCCGCTGATGAAGTTCGACGGATACTTCATCTGTTCTGACCTGCTGCAGATTCCGAATCTCGCCAGCCAGTCGATGGAAGTGCTTCAGTCCGTCGTAAGAAAGATCCTGCTGGGAGAACAAAACAGCCGGCCTCAGGCGGTCGGGCATCGCTGGTGGGTTTTGCTGAGCTACGGTGTGGCGTCAGCGCTGTGGAAGCTGATGGTGTCTTTGTCGATGCTGATCGCTGCTTCGGTGTTGTTCCATGGTGCAGGTTTGCTTCTGGCAGGACTCGGGATCTTTCTGTGGTTTGCTCGCCCGCTGTTCCGGATTCTGAAGCAGTGCGGTGAACTCTGGCGTCAGCGACCCGAACGATTGTTCCGAGGTTCTCTGATAGGCGGAGCATTTGTCTCATTGGTCGTGCTTGCGGTGACCTGTCTTCCAGCTCCCGTGATGATGTCCGCTCCAGGAGTGGTGGACTTTACAGACGGTGAAACAGTGCGCGCCGAGACTGCTGGTTTCATTGAACAGATTCTTGTGGAGAACGGTCAAAGTGTGTCGAAAGGAGATCGACTTCTGACCCTGCGAAACGACGATGTGACCGCGCGACACCTGGATCTGGTTCATCGGATTGCCCAGGAAGAACTTCGCCGGCAAACAGCGTCGAACGAACATGACTCTGGAGCACTCAGCATTGCCGATGGAAACCTGGTATCTCTTCATCGACAGCTTCTGGAATCTCAGAGAGAACTGGAAGGCCTGGACCTTCGAGCATCACGCGACGGCATCGTTGTTGGAACCCGATTGAAAGAACTTGTTGGCACTTTTGCACCAGCGGGCAAAGATTTGATGTCGATTGGATTGCCGAATGACAAAGAACTTCAGCTGTCGATCGGACAGCGCGAACTGCCTGAAGCCCTTCAGCATGTCGGGCAGCCAGTTCGAGTTCGAATCGGAACGCGTGGAAGTATCACTGGTGTTTTGAAGCGTGTGAATCCTCGCGCGAGTCGCTCGATTCCTCACGAAGCCTTAGCGGCGATCAATGGTGGCGAACTTCCTGTCGTGCAGGATGAAGCCCGAAAGAGGGGTGAGTCTTCTCTGCGGCTGACCGAACATCGCTTTACGGCCGTCGTGCAGATTCCAGCGGAAGAAGCGCCGAATCTCTTCTGCGGCGAACGAGGAACCGCCTCACTCGGCCTGCCATCAATGTCTCTCGGCCGCTGGGCCTGGCGCAGCGGCAGCGACTGGATGGAAAACCAGTTGACAGCCGCGACCCAGCCGTAGGATGGCCGCCCTCGGCCGTCTTCACCTAACGCTTTT
>JAEUII010000422.1 GCA_016795145.1 Planctomycetaceae bacterium | reverse complement strand
CAAAATGCCGCTCGACGAAGGCGTGAAATCCGAACTGCCGGATGCGATGATCCGCTGATGCCATTGTAGACCGACTTTCCTCAGTCGTTTCTGTAGGTGCTGCTCTGAGCCTGAGGCGCTAGCCGATCTGATCGAAAAAATCGGCTAGCGCCTCAGGCTCAATATCACATGCCCCTCAGCTTCCGGCGCCTGCGGCACACGCACTTCGTACGTGCTACCCAGTCGACTTCCTTTCCGGCAGAAAGAACCTACCGTAGGTGCTGCTTGCCGAGCAGCACTTCGCGGCCCCGCCGCGACCAGCGACCTGATGACGTACCAATCTCTCGCGGGTGAACGTGGCTCACTGTTCCGGTATGCCGCGCTATAGAAAACGGTTCGCCTGACGGCGAAAGTTCTTTCCGGCAGAAAGAACCTACAATGATTCGTACAAGTTGCGATGCAGAGTCACCAGCTGTTCCACCGAATGATCCTGCTTCATGCGTTCGCTGGCGGCGAGGCCGAGGCGGGTGGAGAGTTCGGGGTCGCGGAACAAGCGAACGAGTGACTTTGTGAGCTCGGGGCATTGGCCAAGAGGAAAGACCAGGCCGTTGACTTCGTGCTGGATCAGTTCGCGATTCGCATCGATGTCACTGACGACACATGGCAGGCCGAGACTCATTGCTTCCATCAGGCTGTTGGACATTCCTTCGAACTCACTGGGCAGCACGAAGGCATCCATCCCAACAAGAAGCGAAGACGCATCGTCGCGGTGTCCGGCGAACACGATCTTCTCGCGACAGCCAAAGTTGACGGCCATGCTGGTCATCGCTTCACGTTCCGGCCCCTGGCCGATCACTGCCAGCCGGACCTCCGGAATAATCTGTTGCAGCAGCTGGAAGCCCCACACGAGGTCTCGAAGACGTTTCTGAGGTGCCAGGCGACCGATGAATCCGACAACCTTGTGCTCGCTGCTGAACCCCAGTTGTGAGCGTGCCTCATCACGAGTGAAGATCGGCAAAGGGGGAACGACGGCGTTCGGAATGACGTGCAACCGGTCTCGTGGGATGCCAACGACCGAGTGATAGAAGTTTGCAACACTTTCAGAATTCGCCGTAACAGCGACGGAGCGACTCCAGAGCTTTCGATCCAATGCCAACTGCCAGCCGCTCTTCCACGAATCGACACAGCGTTCGGAGATCACGCACTTGCATCCGGCCGGCAGGATTCCCGGCAATCGAACATACGTGTTCGCAGCGAACAGAAATGACTGCACGATTTGAGGCTGAAACTCCGCAAGAACTCGCCGGAGCCTGACCCATGTCAGCACATCAAATCGGAAACGCTTCCCGAGGACGTGAACGGGAATCCCAGCTCGTTCAAGTTCCTTCTGGTAATGGCCGCCGCGGTTCAGGGCGATCACACAGACCGAATGACCTTCTGAGGCAAGTGCCGTCGCCAACAGAGTCAGCTGGCGTTCGGCCCCGGACTGATCGAGCGTTGGGATGACAAAGGCGATGCGTTTCAAGGGATTCGTTTCGGGGTGACGATCAAACTGGTGTGTCGCAGACGGCGAGTGCCGAGCTCATCCGACCAGACCTTTTCGAAGCGGCGGCAATGTAGTGGACAACTGAATGCGGAAAAATGCCAGTGCTCCGTCCGGCTTTGAAGATCGGGGCGTGGATCTTGCGATAGGGGCTGAGACTCGGGGATCTTTGGCAAGATCCACTACGCCAAACTGACTTCTTGGCTCGAAGACTCCGGAACGTAGTGGAACTCGCTAGAGTTCCGAAATTCGGGGCCTGGACGTTGCAAAACGTGCTTCGGCTGAAGGGATCTTTAGCAAGATCCACTACCTCAAAGCAGAACTGACGTGCGAAAAGAAGGGCGTGGAAATCTTCAGAAATGAGATTCCAAGGGAAAATGGGCCTATCCTGCCCAACGTGAGGAACTGCAGCGTCCTGAATTCTTGAACCACGGGAAAATCCTGGTAACCTGCTCCAAATTTTGCGCACTCCACGCCCCAGCGACCCAGCGGCTGCCTCGTGCTTCGGAAAAACTCCGAGAAATTTCTGCGAACGCGGTACGCGCAGGGGACGCAGGGGTGTAAAGCTGACCAGGAAGGACCTCACGGTGCCACGTCGCAACGATATTAAGAAGATCCTGATTATCGGTTCCGGTCCTATTGTGATCGGCCAGGCCTGTGAATTTGACTACTCTGGAACTCAGGCCTGCAAAGCCCTACGCGAAGAGGGCTACGAAGTCGTGCTGGTGAATTCCAATCCAGCAACCATCATGACCGATCCGGAAACCGCCGACCGGACCTACATCGAACCGATCACCTGGCAGTATGTCGAAGAGATCATCCGACAGGAGCGTCCGGACGCACTGCTGCCAACGCTGGGTGGACAGACCGGTCTGAACACCGCGATGGATCTGGCTCGCAATGGCGTTCTGGCAAAGTACGGCGTGGAGATGATTGGGGCTCGCGAAGACGTGATCAAGCGAGCTGAAGAACGCGACACGTTCAAGCAGATCATGCTGAGTATCGGTCTGGATGTTCCGCGCAGCTTCACCGTTCATACGATGGAGGAAGCTCGCGAAGCCGTGAAAGAGATCGGTCTTCCGATCATTATTCGCGCCAGCTTTACCCTGGGCGGAACCGGCGGCGGAATTGCGTACAACATCGAAGAATTCGAAGACAAGGTCCGTCGCGGACTGGCGCTGTCACCAATCAACGAGGTTCTGCTGGAAGAATCCATTCTCGGCTGGAAAGAGTACGAGATGGAAGTGATGAGAGACAACGCAGACAACGTTGTGATCATCTGTGCGATCGAGAACTTCGACCCGATGGGAGTTCACACGGGTGACTCGATCACCGTGGCGCCGGCTCAGACTCTGACCGACAAAGAGTATCAGAAGATGCGAGATGCCACGATCGCGGTTATGCGCGCGATCGGCGTCGAAACTGGTGGCTCTAACGTTCAATTTGCGATCAATCCCGATACCGGTCGTATGACCGTGATCGAAATGAATCCTCGCGTCAGCCGCTCATCAGCTCTGGCGTCCAAGGCAACCGGATTTCCAATCGCAAAGATCGCGGCAAAGCTGGCGGTCGGTTATCGCCTTGACGAAATCCCGAACGACATTACTCGCGAAACTCTGGCCTGTTTCGAGCCAACGATCGACTACGTTGTCACCAAGATTCCTCGCTGGACCTTTGAGAAGTTCCCGGAAGCTGATCCAACGCTGACCGTACAGATGAAGTCAGTCGGCGAGACGATGGCGATCGGACGAACATTCCGTGAGTCATTCCAGAAGGCGCTGCGAGGTCTCGAGATCGGTCACTTCGGGCTCGGCGGCGGCAAGAAGGATCTTTGGGGAACCGAACGTCAGCCGACCAAGGACGAGATTCAGTCGAAGCTGGCGGTCCCGAACGCAGATCGAGTCTTCTATCTGCGCTATGCATTGAAATACGGGATGTCCCTTGAGAAGATTCACGAGCTGACCGACATCGATCCCTGGTTCCTGCGCAATCTGGAACAGATCGTTCAGCTGGAAGACGAAATCCGCGCTGCCGGACGTCTTGAAGATGCCTCAGCCGCTTTGATCCGTAAAGCCAAACAGAACGGATTCTCTGACGCTCAGCTGGCATGGTGGTGGGACTGTTCGCAGATGGAAGTTCGCGAACGTCGCAAGTCTTTCGGAATTGAAGCGACGTTTAAGCAGGTCGATACGTGTGCGGCGGAATTCGAAGCCTACACACCTTACTACTATTCGACCTACGAACAGGAAGATGAAACGCCAGCAAAGGCTCCGGGCACTCGCCGCATCATGATTCTTGGCGGTGGTCCAAACCGAATCGGTCAGGGGATTGAATTCGACTACTGCTGCTGTCAGGCCGCGTTTGCTCTGCGAGAACTTGGCATCGAGAGCATCATGGTGAACTCGAATCCGGAAACGGTTTCGACGGACTATGACACGTCCGATCATCTGTTCTTCGAACCTCTGACGACAGAAGACGTTCTGAATATCTGCGACCGAATGAAGCCCGACGGCGTCATCGTGCAGTTCGGCGGCCAGACTCCACTGAACCTTGCTCGAGGTCTCGAAGCAGCCGGCGTGAATATCATCGGCACCAGCCCCGACATGATCGATGCGGCGGAAGACCGTGCTCGCTTCCAGGCCATCCTGGAACGACTGGAACTTCACCAGCCGCCAAACGGCATCGCAACGAACACCGAAGGTGCTCGAACGGCCGCCAATCGAATTGGCTATCCAGTTCTTGTTCGCCCGAGTTACGTTCTGGGCGGGCGAGCCATGGAGATCTGCTACGACCAGCCAAGTCTTGAGCGATACATGTCTGAAGCCGTGGACGTGTCGCCCGACAAACCGGTGCTGATCGACAAGTTCCTTGAAGACGCAATCGAAGTGGACGTCGACGCAATCTCCGACGGCGAAACCACTGTCATCGGCGGCGTGATGGAACACATCGAAGAAGCCGGCGTGCATTCCGGCGACTCCGCGTGTGCCCTTCCGCCATATTCACTTCCCGTCGATGTCGTGAACGAGATTCGTGAGGCAACACATTCACTAGCCAAAGCACTTCAGGTGCGAGGCCTGATGAATATTCAGTTCGCTGTGAAGCTTGATGGTGATCAGTACACGGTCTACATCCTGGAAGTGAATCCGCGAGCCAGCCGAACTTCACCGTTCGTTTCAAAGGCCATCGGTCGGTCTCTGGCCAAAGTCGCTGCCAAAGTGATGGCCGGATACTCCTTGAAGTCTCAGGGATACATGGAAGAGATTGTTCCGGAATACACATCGGTCAAAGAAAGCGTCTTCCCGTTCAATCGCTTCATGGGTGTCGACATTGTGCTCGGCCCTGAGATGCGTTCGACCGGCGAAGTCATGGGCATTGACGCCGAGTTTCCTCTGGCGTTCGCGAAGTCACAGATCGCAGCCGGCTCAAAACTGCCAGCCAGCGGCAAGGTGTTCATCAGCATGGCGTCTGGCCATAAGCAGCGCATGATCGAACCGGTTCGCAAACTGAAGAAGATGGGCTACCAGATCGTCTGCACAAGCGGAACAGCCCGAGTCTTCCAGGAAGCCGGCATTGAAGTGGAGACGGTTCGCAAGGTGCAGGAAGGTCGACCAAACCTTCTGGACCACATGGCGAACGGTGAGATCCATCTGATCTTCAATACTCCAAGCGGTAAGGGTGCACGAACGGACGAAGGACGCATCCGAGCAGCCTCCGTCACACACGGAATTCCCTGCGTGACTACTCTGCCAGGCTGCTCCGCTGTCGTTCATGCTCTGGAAGCTCTGCGAGAACAGCCGACTCCACGCGTCCGTGCAATTCAGGATTGGGTTGGCGTCGCCAGTGCGAAGTAACGCAGCTTCACGAACGAGTTTGTAAATAATCCGACGATTCACCTCCTGGGCATCGCACCGGGACAGCAACGAGGTTGGCACGCGAAGACGCGGAGACGCAAAGAGAAGAAACCTCACAACCTGTCACTTCGTGCCTTCGCGTGAGATTCTCATCACTCGCTTCGCACCGGGACAGCAGCGGGGTTGCACGCGAAGACGCGGAGACGCAAAGAGCAGATGACTCAGGTTTGGTCACCTTGGAGATCCGACCCTTCGGGTGCACTTTCTGATTTCCAGTCGGTCGCTCCATTCGAAACGCGTGACAACCCTTCTTTAATCAACTCGGCACCGAAGTTAATCAGATAGCCCAGTCGTCTGTCGGTCAGCCGCAGATATGTCAACAATTGCTTCTTATGAACCGGCTGAACTTGCACAACTGATTTCAACTCAAGGATCACCACGCCGGCAACAATGATGTCTGCACGAAATCCCTCATCAAAACAGAGTTCGTCGTAGACAATAGGGATTGGCTTCTCCCTATCATCAATAGCGAAGTCTGTCACCATACTTTTCAACAAACTTCTCCGATCGACGAAGGCCCTTGCAGTCTTTCAGGGAGAAGCGATGAAGATGCGGGAGATTCGGTGACTCAAGGACAGCCACCATTGCATCGTTGGATCCTCGGTTCTCATCGAAGTTCAGCACGCGAAGCTCGCGGCAGTTGTCTGAACCGGCAATCACCTTGAGCGTATCTTCCGTCAGGCCCAGCGAGACAAGGTGCAACGACTGCAGATTCGGCATAGCGTTCAGCATCAGCAACTCAAGAACAGCGTCTTCCACACCACTTCTGTCGACCTCAAAGTCAAACTGAGAATTCAATGCAAAGTGGACCAGGTTCGGAAAGACGCCCTTCGAGAACTGGCGAATTGTCTTCGCTGGTAAGCCCATTCTGACGAACTCCAGGCGTCGAAGTGATTCACGCCACGGACCACTGCGAAGTGCCATCAGGTCGTCTTCGGCGATCGAAGACTGCAGAACACTCAGGTCCTGAACGTTCGCCAGATTCGGGGATGTCGCGAGCTTCGCCAGATAGCCCGGCTGCAAAGATCGAAGTCGCAGCGTCGTCAGATTCTGAAGCGGAGTATGTCGGGCCATCAGACTGATGAACTCGCCCATGTCTGCTCTGGCAAACATGTGATTATGGAACGACAGATCCAGCATGCGACAATGCTGCAGTCGCTTGTGAAAGAACAACTCCTTCGCGCTGCGTGCGGTCGACTCGGGATCTCCCAGAGTCAGTTCTTCAAGCGACTCCAGAGCACCGGCCTCGGCAAGTTTCTTCAGGCCGGACAGCGGAAAGGAATTCAGAGTCAGCTTTCGAAGCTGTTGCAGAGGAATCCTGCTGAGTGCTTCACAGTTTGCGACATTCAGACTGCCAGCAATCACCAATGACTCAAGCGGAGACGTTGTGACGGTTCCCAGATCTTCGTACCGATCACCATAGCCCGGAGTCAGCCGCACGTGTTTTAGTCGAGGAAATCCGCCCAGTCGCGTTGCCTGCGAGAGAATTCGCTCCACGGCACCGTCGTACCCTTCGATCTCCAGATGTTCAAGATTTGCCGCGATCCCGGGCTGACAAACGGCCTGAGCCACTCGCTCCGACTGTGGCTGTTCGGCACCGCCAATCTTCAGACCTTGCAGGCTCTTCAGATGAGGAGACTGAAGGAACCCCAGCAGATCGTCCTCGCCAATTTTCAGATACGACAGATCAAGAAAGCGAACGTGCTGCAGCGCTGTGCAGTCGGCCCATCGGGCGGCCGTTCCCTTCATGTAGTTCAGCCGGATCCAACGGACCGGAAACGACGTCAGCAGCGACTCACCGTTCTTCAGCAGTGTTCGAGCAAGCACAGTGACCGTGTCGATGAAGCCTCGCTGATATTCGCACTTACGAACATCCTGCTGAAGTTCGTCCGCCCATTCCTGACCGTGAGCCTTCAGAAGTTCCTCGCTGCGATACTTCAGATCCAGCCACTGGGGATGCCGCGAGTCGATGGTATGAAGCTCACACTGAAGACGAATAAACTCGCCGCGCGCACTACCCTGCTCTTCCAGCCAGTCCGCATAAATCAGGCGAGGAACATCGTTGTCCGGATCGGCCAGGACTTCCGCGAGGAAGCCGGATCCATTGGAATCAGCAGGCATGTGAAGTACTCTCACGAATCTGTACGACGTGCAGGTGCCTCAGTGGTGTGACGCACTGCAGACTGTTGTATACACTCACTGGCGACCGGAAAACCTCGCGGAAAGATACACAAAGAGCAGTGTCGTAAGAACCATCGACCCGGCCTTTGCTCCACCAGGTCATCGGACATTCCTTTATCTTCGATTGAACATCGCATCCATCAGAGAGCAACATGCTGCTTCAGTTTCCGGACGCTGATACTCTTTGTCTTGCGATACGAAGCGGCAGGATTCCGGAAGCAACGGTGACAGCTCCGATGGAACTGGCGGCCGATGCCGATGCGTCTCTCTGGATTCAGGCGGATGGCAGCGTTCCAGCCGCACTTTCCGCGACGCTCAAATCCTGGGGAGTCACCGTCCATCGAGGCAAAGGCCCGAAGCACCTGAAGTTCAGTTCACGAAAATCGTGGCTGCAGGCGGTGCCTCTCAGAAAGGACTCCCAGTTCGGTCACGTGGGAGACCGTACGCAGGTACTGTTTGAGTTTTCGGAGGAATCACTCTTCCCGGAACTCGTGAATGAGATCCTCCGCCAGGGAAATGATCGACAGTCGTTCCGAAAAGTTGAGGCGGCTGGAAAGACAGTCATCCTGCTTCGAGTCATCGGCGCGCCTTTGTATTCCATCCTGAGGTCAGCCGACACATCGACCGGTGAGCGACGCGTCAGAGCGTACATCGAGCGACAGCCTCGCATCTGGACCGAAGCGGGCTGGCTGCATCCTCTGGCTTCAGGAATCGCTCCTTCTCCCGGCCAGAATCTGCTCATCAGCGCGGATGGTGAGTGGACAGCCCTGAAGGAAGAACCGTTCCAGGATGTTTACAGCATCATGGAGTTTGCTCTGCCGGAAGCGGCCGAAGCGTTGCAGAATCGAGGCGACGTGGCTCGCCTGAAAGTTCCGCTGCGTCTGGCTCGAAGTTCAGGCACGGACGACGCGGAAGTCTTCGTTCTGACTTCGGACGCCATCGGCCAACTGGATCGATTTGTCCAGGCAAGCAGTGATCAGGTTCTTGAGCGACTGGCTTTTGCTGTAGCTGAAACAACCGACAGCAACAATCCGACCGTCGTAATTCGCATCCGACCAGGACGCACAGCGCCGCCCATTCTGGTGTTTGACGGACTGCCCTGCCGGACGTTTTTGAAGATCCCGAACCTGTTTGTTCCCAAAGGCCTCCGCCTGCATCCTCCGCTGCGCCGTGATGCAATTCGGGCACTGCTGGCATCGGATGATTCGCGACTTGTCTGGCTGGCACCCGGTCCGCAAAGCACCCGCGTCGAAACTTCAGCGAACGGTACAGATCGCACTGCACTGCCTGTCACGGAACATGACGCCACCTCGTTCGTCGTTCGAAGCATTCCTGACTCTGCATTTCTGCCGTTAAGCAACTGGGTGGATTACATTCTGGACAGAGATCAGGAAGTCCTGACCGCATGGCGACGATCGCATCAGTTTGAATTCGATGACTTTATCTGTCGGACTGAAACATCGCTCCCGCAAAAGGCTGAAGCGAAAGCAGAAAAGAAGACTCGCCGCTCAAAGGACGAAAAGGCCAGCAGCGACACGTCCGCACCGTCGACACAGGAATCCGGCAAGTCGATGCTCGAGCGGTTTATCGGTCGATTCCGTCGCAACCAGACAGAGGCCGAAGATCCGGAGATGGTGGCTTTGCGGCAGCGACTTGCGGAAGTCGAGCAGCGTTTTGTCGATATGGATGTTCCGCTGGAAGACTCCGGGCGCGCTGGTCTGTGGAACGAAATGGCAGAACTGAACGCCGATCTCGCGCGATTTGCCGATGCGTCAATCTGCCGACAGCATCAGTTCTGGGAGGAAGACAGCATCCAGCCGGAACTGGTTGAACACTGGTTCCGCATTGATGTGCTCGGAGCAAAGCGACTTGGTGGACTCGGACTGCTGGATCCAAACGACCAGGTTTCGGCTAAGGAACTGAAGTCGCTCTGCCGATCGACTGCACCGTCACCTGCAGAATCGGCACAGGCTGCGTCATGGATTGTCTGGGCTAGTGCCACGGAACAGGGACAGAAGCTGATCCGCGAACAAATGCCGGACCTTGTGAAGTTTCTGGAACGA
The DNA here is from genome assembly GCA_016795145.1 of Planctomycetaceae bacterium. GTDB lineage: Bacteria > Planctomycetota > Planctomycetia > Planctomycetales > Planctomycetaceae > SXXK01. Next base: position 8,755 of record JAEUII010000422.1, on the reverse strand, counting down.
CAGGAATCCGCTTTGTCTGTTCGTGCCTGCTGGATGGCATGGACAACGCTCGCACGACTCAACCACGACGTGCTGATGCTGGCTCGCGCAAGGGACCGAATCCTTGAACGCATGTACGACCATGGCCTTGTGGCTGATCGCGACATGCCTTCGTTTCTTCGCACAGGCATCGGTCAGTCTGGTGAGCGAATTCGGCAGGTGCGAGAAAAGGTTCGCGAGCTCCATGAATCTGTTCGCGAGTGGAGCATCACGAATCTTGGAATCGCAAGCGACACGACTCTTCATTACATCGATCTGACGTTTGCTTTTGCATTTGCAAAGCTGGGGGAATCAAGCGTCGCGACGGAGCTGATTCATTCGGCCGATCAGGCTTTAGTGCCACGCAGTGCACCTGGCACAAAGAAGCGGAACATCGATCCAATTCACCGCTGGCTGTTTGAAGCGTACCGGCACAGGATTGAATCCGTTTCGAACGGAACACCGCTTAGCAGCCCATTCCCCGCAAAAATGATGGAACGGCTGGAGCAAATGGACCGGCTGGATCGCTACAAAGTCGATCGCCTGCGACAGCACTCCAGCATCCTTGAACCCGTGGAAAAGCTGGATCCCTATCGCGAATGGCGACGACGATCGGAGAATGATCTGCAGAAGATCCTTGCAGATCTGTTCGTTGAAAATGATCGCACCGCGCTCGCCGCAAAGATCAACGGACTGCTGGAACGAAAGTTGTCGCCGTCTGACCGGGCTCAGGTGGTGACGACTGCACTGGAGCTTTCAACGCGGCTTGGTGAAGGCTTTGCCAGAGGACTGCTGACCATTCTTCCGGCACTTGAAAAGCAACTCAGCGATCCCATTCAGAAGGCTCAGCTGCTGGAGAAAGGACTGCAAATCGGCGCCCATTACGACCAGACTGCTGCAGTCCAGGACTGCTTCACTGGCATGACACGTTTGCTGAGTTCTCTGTCGTCAGCCGATGTCACCATTCTTGAAGCACTCGAAAGCCTGCTGACACATTCCTTCCGTTCTCTTCGCAAGCTGGGAATGAAGAATGAGATTTCCTTCCTGCTGGATGCGATGAGCAAGATCGTTCGCGAATCCCGCAAGGGAGCTGCGACCGATACTGAACGGCTGCGGATTCTGCTGCAGATGGCCGGTGCCTGGTTCTATTTCGGCCAGGATCGAGGCTGGAAGGACATTGATGTGGCACGCGACCTTCTTCTGGGTGGCGCACTCGTTAAGGAAGGACATGTCGGGGCAAAGAAACAGACAGACCTGGCGATCTCCTACATCACCGCCGTCGGACAGGCTCCGCTGCACGAAGCGACCGAACGGCTGCAGGACCTGTTTAAAAATCTGACAGGCGTGCGAGACGGTCAGACCGTCAGTTCTCATTATTCGCTGAAGCAACTGGACATCGTTGAAGCTCTCGTCCACACCATCATCAGTGATGGCTTCACGATGGACCGAAACAGTCAGCGCTGGCTGGATGATGAGGAGTTCCTGATCCGTCGGCGCATTCATCGCGATGTTCGAAAGTTGATGGAGTAGAGCAACGCGATGACGACGGCTGAAATCATCAATCCTGATCACCACACCGGAGGTTGCCGATGCTGACGTTACTGCAGCGGCCGAAGGAATCCGGTTTGTGCCTGATCCGAAAGCTGGCCTGGTCGCCGGACGGATGCTATCTCGCGGCCGTCATGTTTCATCGCAAGTCCGGGGAGCCCTTTAGTTCCGTCCTGCTCTGGGATCTGAATACGTCCGCGGACGCTGAGTTGCTGGAGACGTTTCCTTCGCGAATCATGTCATTAACCTTTGCTGCAGGAGGACGATTTCTGGCAACAGGAGTCAGCCACAATGCAGTACAGGTTTGGGATCTTCAGAACAATCTGGAAGTCCGACATCTTCCAAACGAACCCCTCCCCGAACGCTCGACAAGAGACCGGGGAAGCGTCTACGTCCCACCAAATGCCTCGCGCGTCGTCGCGTATCATCAATCAAATGTTCTGATCAGCTATTGCCGAAATCAGTGGTTTCGGTGGAACCTGGAACAGCCGGACAGTGAAGATGTCCACAAGACGTCAACCGCGATCAACATCGAGTCGATTGTGCTGACACCGGACGACAAAAAACTCCTGTTCGTGACTCGTGATGGCGCCATCCGCCAATGCAACAATGCAGAGAAGCCGTGGCGACATCAGGAAGTCATGAACCGCTCAATGCAGGCGGAACGAATCATCTTGTCTCGGTGCGGGACTTCGTACGCCTTTGCGGAAGGAAGTCAGCTCCTCGTTGGCTACCTTTCGAAAGGTATGCATGGCTTCAAGACGCTGGCCGGCCACAAGTCATTCATCTACGCCGCGACGTTCGGCCCGGACGTGAATACCATCATCACGGGGGGTCAGGACGGAAGCACTCGCATCTGGAACGTGGAACGAGAGCAGGAGGTTGAGCAGTTTGACTGGGGTATCGGCCGAGTCACGGCCGTGGAGGCTTCTCCCGATGGAACCATCGTTGCCGCCGGCGGAGATGGTGACCAAAACCTCGTGCTCTGGGACCTTGAATAGACAACAGAAACTTTGACGCACACTGATACCGACACTGATACATAGAACGGAATTTGTCATGACGTCACAACGACGTGAGTTACCAAAGGAAGACTGGAGCTTCGATCAGCTCCGTGAAGAAGCAGAAGATATCCGAAAGCGCCTGAATCGTTTTCGAACTTCGCTCAGTCGCTTCTTCGTGAAGAAACAGGAACTGATCGATCTGATGGTCGTCGCAGCCGTGGCTCAGGAACCACTGCTTCTTGTCGGTCCTCCGGGAACGGCCAAATCGGATCTGGTCCTGAAGTTCCGGGATGCCATTGGAGTCAGCGAAGAAGACTACTTCGAATACATGCTGACTCGATTCAGTGAACCGTCTGAAATCATCGGCCCGATCGATATCAACGAGCTTCGAGATGGACGTTACGTGCGTCGTGAAGAAGGGAAACTCCCTTCAGCACGAATGGCGTTCCTTGATGAAATCTTCAAGTCCAACTCAGCAATTCTGAACATCCTGCTGACCATCATCAACGAACGAAAGTTCTACCAGGACGGCAAGCCAGAGCCGGTCAACCTGCGAATTCTCTTTGCCGCCACGAACGAAGTTCCGGAACAGGGAGAACTCGGCGCGCTGAAGGACCGATTCGTCCTGAAGGCCATCAGCCGATCTGTGCAGGACGATCACTTCACCGAGCTGATTGATGCGGGCATTCGTTCTGAAGTCTTTAAGAACCTGAACCAGAAGCCGTGGAAGGAAGGACTCGCGACACTGGACGATCTTCTGAAAGCTGGACGTTATCTCACGTGTCAGTTCGGCCAGCAGGATGCCTCCGGTGAAGCCGGCGCAGATCGGCGCCAGTTCTTCCCCGATGAGGTCTTCAGAGAATTCGAACGACTCGTCAAGACGCTGGTTCGCGAAGATCGAATCTTCATCAGCGACCGAAAACTGGTGAAGCTCTACAAACTCCTGCGAGTCCGTTCATGGCTGTTTTCGGGCGGTACCATCAGCCTCGATGACCTTCGACTGCTGTCGTATCTCGGCGAAACTCATCAGGAAATGGATCTGCTGGCCGAGAAGATCCCGAACCTGCTTGGCTTCTGAGAACACTCATTTTTCCTCACCCAGATTGAGCAAGGTCCGTTTGTGACAACCGTTCAGCTTCGCGATTCTGACGCAGCCCGGCGTTACCTGACGCAGGGTCTGTGGCTGCAGCGATTGAGTCCCACCAATTCGGACTCAATCCGCGCACCGCTGCACTGCGCGCTTTGTCTTGCGGCGACGGACCACAATATTCCTCCGACCGGCTTCATCGCGGATGTCATTCGTCTGGTGATGAATGAACGGTCGTCCGTCGGTGACCGAAGCCCGATCGTTAATGATCTTCCTCCGGAGAAAGTGCGGGCCTACGAAGATTATGTACTCGGGAAGCTCTACGCGGACAGCACATTTGAACGAGCCAGCGTGGCCATCAGTCGTTACCCGACCGACGACCGCATCAAAGCCATCGCCTGGATGATCGCTCGGATTTGTGAGCGAACCGGGATGACTGGTGTCCTGCTCAGCCCGGCGATTGCTCGCAATCTGCAGGGACAGTCGCCGGAAGAACTGTTGAAGCAGGGAACCGAATCGCTTCAGACAGAGGGGCTGATGCCATTATTGAATCAAGGCTACGATGACCTGATCACCCGCATTCGCACAACAGGACAGGTTCTCTCAACCGAAGACGTTTTCGAGCTGGAAAAAGGCACCGCGTTGATTGAGTTTGGTCAGCGACTGGCCCTGCGACAGATTCTTCGCACGGCGGAGGCGATTGGTGCCACTCTGCCGCGTCGTGTTCCCCGAGCATCCTCTCGCGCTCGCAACGTCCCAACTCATATTCTTGAGGAGGACATGTATCCCGTCGGCGGCTTCACGTCGATCTCCACGAGAGGCAGCATTGAGAGCCTGCTGCATTCTCAGCTTGCCTTCATGGAAAAGGAGGAAGCTCAACGTCCGGATTTGTTTGAGATCAAGTTCGTCCGATCCGAGCTGCTTTATTACTCACGCGATGAGAATCAGTTTTTGCGACGACGACGAACGATCCAGTTCGTCCTCTTTCCTGATCTGACGGAATGCCGAATCAAGGATGACGTGAACCCATGCCAGCGGCTGATCATGGCACTGGGCATGCAGGTCGCACTCATTCGAAAACTGATCGAGTGGCTTAGCCACGATGCACTGACGATTGAATACTTGCTCGTACGCGACGGAGCCCGCTCGCCTTTGCAGCAGGAGAGTGAATTGCTCGCGATGATTCTGGAGGAGCAGATTCAAAACGGCACCGTGACGATTTCCGAAGCGACAGTTTCTGACATTCCAAGGCGGGCGGAAGAACACGCTCGCCGAAGTACGACGCACAGCCTGATGTTCGCCTGGAAGCGCACTGAGCCTCAGGATTTCCAGCAGGCCATGCCCATTCAGGTTTCCCTTCGGCAGCCTCTGCCCTCGATCACATTCCACAACGACAAGACTCCGAACGAGTGCACGTCGTTTGAGAATCTTGCGGAGCTGCTTGCAGCAGAGCTCGTGTAGCGCTGGGGGCAAGGACCGTAGCACGACGCCGAAAATGTCGATGGTGTTTCCTCTATCTGAAGTGTGAACGACCAGGAGGCGCACTCCTGCTTGGGTGCTCCGCGCTCGCCTTCAGCTCCGCTTCATACGTCGACTCACCGCGACTCATTATACCTGGCAAAAGATCTCCAAAGGCGTTGGCTTCCAGGACACAGTGGCTTCGAAATCCGGGAGTGAAAAGCAGGTCGATTCCGGTGTACAGACTTCCGGGAAAGCACAGCGCCGCGCGCTGGCAGGTTTCCATCGCTGCATTCCAGTAAACTTCAGGAATGAGATCTCGCAACGCATCGAGGTCACCACGGGCATTCCCGAGATGGAGGTTTGTCATTGGCGTGACACTTGTCCGAACTACCGTGTGTCGCGTCTGGCCTGCAACAACAAGGACACGAAGATCAAACGTTCTTCCTGCGAAACCGGCCTTCGGAATCCATTTTTCAACGTGAAGACCGGATTTGCCCAGTTCATCGACGATCCGCGAGATCGTCTCAGGATCATCGTACCGCTTCACATCCAGCGAGTTGTAAAGCCTGACTGCTTCGCCGGAACAAACGACTTCAACACTAGTCTGTGCAACCCAGCGAGTGCCGAGTCTCTGAAGTGCGATGACACCTGAAGCGGACGAACTATGGGGTGGCTTCACAAAGACTCGATGAACACCAGCGTTTTCCATCAGCTGGACAAGACCTGACCACGACTCAATGAAGCCGTAGACCTGCGGCACGGGAATTTCAGCAATCCTAAGCAACTGCTGACATCGTGCTTTGTCAAACATCACCATGATGTCGTCCGGATGGTTCATCCAGCGACCATGTTGCTCGTCCCTGTTAGATCGTGCCAAAGCTTCGAGCACATGACAGAACCCCGCAAACCAATCTGCCATGGACTCTATTCGCCCATACTCGCCGCTAAACTGCAGACAGGCATCAGCAGATGTCGCGTTGGCACCTCGAGAAATCAGGCATCGTTCGACTGCGGAGTTTTCACCGGGAGATTCAATACGGATTATTGATGCGGCAATGCGTGAAGCCCAGGTCTCTTCCGAGGTGTTCAACAGCTCGATCCACGGAACGATTCGGACCTGCCACCCCAGTCGCCGCGCATCTTCCGAACAGAAGGTAACGCGACGATTTTCCGGGTTGCCGATAATACAAAGGCTGGGCACTATTCGCCGACCGCTGGATAGCGACGCACACTTCCGTCTCGGCTAACCCAGCCCTCGCGCTGCTGAGCATCCACGACGGGACATGGCATCGACTTGAGTTCTGCGAGTTTCTTCGCGGTCAGCATGTTCTCGCTGAGATCCAGTTTCTTCAGCGACGCAAAGGCCTGACGATTGGCCAATAACAAATCCGCTCCTGCGTCACTCATGGCCCCCATTGAGAAATCCAGAACGTCAAGCTGGCCAAGTATCGAAGCCGTCGCCGCAAGTGCCGGAAGCTGATCCGCATACTCACAGTTCCGAATCGCCAGCGTCTTCAGCTTTGGAAACAGCGACCTTTCAAAGAGAGGTTTCACATCATCGACTGTCGAATCAGCCCCATATCCGTTCGATCCCGTCCAGATCTCCAGATGCTGAAGTTCAGGGAGTCTTGCCGCTGCAATTTCAGCAATGACCGACCGAGAAAGTCCGCCAGTTTCGATGATCAGGGTTCGGAGCTGATCATGCACGATGGCCCCAAGGGTCAGTCCATTTCCGCCACGCATTCCCAGTGTTCGAAGCCGAGGGAATGCTGTCCAAAGCGGCGAGAGGTCCGATTGCTGAATCCATGAAATCTCGTTTTCTTCTGAAATGATGTCGCCAATAAACAGGTGCGTCAAACCGGGAAACTGCCCCGCCGCCGCCACGAGTGGCTCGAGAACCGTGTTCATGTTCTCTTCGTACATTTCTTCGGAATAGGCTCCTGTAACAAGAGCAGTCACCTCCGCAGCCGCATCAGCACCCACAAACTCGGCGACCATCTCCTGAAATGAAAAGTCCTCTCTGTCCCAGGACCATGCAATGCGATAGCACTTTTCGGGATCGATCTCCATTCCTGATTCGAACAGGACAACAGGCTTCCCACCAAAGGTACTCATATGATCATAGCGGCTCATCGAATCAGCTTTCTCGCGGGATGTCGTCAATAGTGCCGAAGCAAACCGGTGCTTCCTTCTCGGTGTTGCACTCCGTAAGTATCCTGTCAGGTCAACCAACACCCTGCAACCAGGTCCCACCATGAATGAAGAAGCAACTTTTGTCGACGAAATCCGGCGTACACCAGACGATCTAACTCCTCGACTGATTTACGCCGACTACCTTGAAGACTGTGGAGATCCCCGGGGAGAGCTTATTCGGGTTCAATGCGAACTGAGCGAGATGGCTCCTGGAACACCAGGGCGGTCGGAACGGATGAACCGCGAACGCGAATTGCTGGAATCGTATGCGGACCTATGGCTACAGCCACTCAGAGAACTGGGGGTTCGTGGCCTTTCATTTCACAGCTTTGAACGAGGACTGCTGGAACGGATTCGAATCAGTGCCGTCGACTACCATCGAAACTGGGAGAGGCTTCTGGAACTCACGCCAGCGCTGCAGCATCTGAATCTCCGATCCGTTCGTGAGCTGAGTGAAGCTCAGTTTCGCACGTTGACATTTCCAGAGCAGATCGTATCACTCGACATCAGTGCCGGACAGATTGATGCGGACACGTTGTGCCGACTCAATGTTTCCATGACGCTCGCAGTCAATCTGACATCGCTTGATGTCTCAGGTAACCCCGTCGGAAGCGCGGCGTTCTCAGTCCTCCCTATGACTCAGATTGACAGTTTGAACGCTGGTTACTGTGCAATCACAGGTCAGAACCTTGCCGAGCAACTTGTGCGAATGGAAGGCGGGGCGGGGCTGAATCGACTAGCCGGACGAATGACAGAGATTGTTCTTCGAGGTAACGCATTGGCCGGCGACGGAATTTCTGCCCTGACGAAATACACATGGTCCCAACTGCGACATCTCGACCTGACTTCCTGTCAGTTGTCGTCCCTGCAGAGACTGGCGACCCCATCTCCGTTCCCGTCCCTGGAGTCACTCGTCATCAGGAACAATCCCATTTCAGACTGGCCCGATCAGTCAGCAGAGACGAGCCATTTCATAGAACGGCTTCGGGTCATGGACCTGCGCGGCACACCGTTGTCCGGAAAGTCGCACGGCGTGTGATCACAATGCCTGTCGCCTTCTAACCCTCGTCTGGAGCGGCCCGAAACGAGCGTTTTTCCGGCGTGTTTCGAAATCGCAACATACGACCAAGGCGCTTTGATGAGTCTGGTTGTTTCCCACTGGACGAAAAGCCTGCACACTAGAGCACCGTATCTTAATTGGGCTCAGGTCGTTTCGTGGTCGCATTCGCGTTCGCGCCAACTCACCAGTCAGGAATCGTCGCCGTGTGGAATCCGTTTCGTCGAGGCAATCAGGGTGGTCGCCGCAATGGCGCTCACGTGACTTTTGCCGGATCGCGCATGGGGCAAACCATTTCTCGAGCTGGCGTGTTCCTGAAGAAGCAATTGTGGATCTGGCCAATCATTGCCGTCGTGCTGCTTTCGACGATTGGCTATGGCGTGAGTT
>JAEUII010000203.1 GCA_016795145.1 Planctomycetaceae bacterium | reverse complement strand
CACCGTGAGATCCCACCATGACCAGATCATAGCCTTCCTGCTGAACCGCGTGAGTCAGCTCAATGACCGGTTCACCCAGAAGAGTTTCAATCGGGAGAGGTAAGTCATCTGCGCCAGCGTCATGGATCTGCTGGCGAAGCTTTCGATCGGACTCCTGCCGAATCTCTCGCTGGAACAGATCTCCTTCAGCCGACAGCAGATCGATCTTGGCCTTAAACGTGAGCGAATGAGCCGCTCGACGCAGGTGTTCCAGACAATGAGCGAACGAAACGGAGATTCCGCATCGACGAGCCAGCCAGATTGCCTGTCGAATCGCGGTTGCCGATGAGGGTGAGAAATCAGACGCCACCAGGACTCGACGGAACACGCTGCAGTTTTGGACACTCATGACCGAACCCTCCCGATTCATACGACGGAAGTCCGCTGCTCACCGACTGGCGACAGAGAAGACTCACACGTGCCGCGACGAGAGAGAGCAAGCGTTATGCCGGATCGATAAACAGATCGGTTCGTTCATTGTTGTCACGCTCGAAAGGTCGAGCCGCACGGAAGCGCGCTGTTTGGCACAGTCAGAAGTCGGTTCGTGGGTGCCTGCCCGAGCGTCGGAATCGCGGCCCGCCCCCGAGCGTGCTGGCGCTCGCTCGACCCCTCCCAGACGGAGGTCTGGGTGGGGAGGTTGGGGATGCTTTGCAGCTCAAGGCAACTTCGCAACTTCAAGCGGAGGCGGCGGGTGAGGATTCGGTGTTGGAATCGGCGACGGTCGCGCTGGCTTGTTTGGTGTCTTCGCGGAATGAGTGGATCATGAGCATGATCGCACCTGTCACCAAAAATGAATCGGCGAGATTGAAATTGGCCCAGTCGAAGGAGCCGAACTGGAAGTGCAGAAAGTCTCGCACGGCGAGGGCTGTGCGGCCTTCACCAGGGAAGGCAACTCCATGCAATCCGAGTCGGTCGTAGAGATTGCCGAGTGTTCCGCCGGAGACGAATCCCAGAGCCACGGTCAGCCAGGCTGAGCGGGCAGCACCGTGGACGAACAGCCAGTACACAATGCCAACAAAGGCGAGGACACTCAAGCCGGCGAACCAAAGAGCATAGCCCTGGCCAAGGCCCCACAGAGCGCCTCGATTCAGGCTGGTTTGAAACTCGAATCGCACTCCGGCGGTGTCAAACAGCCAGCCGGACCGCTGGAAAACCCCCAGCTTTGCGAACGCATATTCTTTGCTGCCCAGGTCGAGGCCGAGCGTCAGAATTGTGAGTGCGGCAAAGAGCCACAATCGGCCTCGGGGATAGCGATCCATCAGCGACGTTTTTCCTTCTGTCGTTCACATTCGATGCAGTTTCGCGCATAAGGTATCGCCTGAAGCCGAGCCTTGGCAATGCGAGCTTTTGCTTCCGGTTTGCCCTGTTCGATGCACAGCTCACACAGGCCGTAATTGCCCGCATCGATCTTCTTGAGAGCATGGGAGATCTCTTCGAGGACTCCCTGATCGCTTTCGACCAGTTGCAGCGAAAACTCCAGGTCCCAGGCGTCGGAACCCATTTCCGCCATATGGTTTGACGATCGCTGGTCGTTTCCGGATTCGGACCCGGAAAACGCTTCCTCTTTGAGTTGTTCCACATCGCCTCGCAGACGAGCCTGGAGGAGCTTAAGCAGAGTCCGAAACTCTCTAACTTCGTCGGTCTTCATCCTGGATTGGCTCCGCACACAGTAAGGCGGCTTGTGGGATAACACTTGTTTCTGGAGGGGCAGGATTATTGGAAGGGGATTCCAGTCGGTCAAGGAACTGCCGCAGATCCGCGGTCCGAAGTCGTGGAACAGCGATTCCCGCAGCACCAGCAAACCGAAGATCCCTCATAACCGGACTGACTCGCACTGGTGGTTTTCACTGAATTTCAGGCCTATCCCTATCTCTCTGGATCTGTCCAAATTTGCGCTGTCCCCTGGTTCGAAGATAGAGAGATGGGATTCTCTGCCGTTCGGACGTTGCATTTTGGCAACCATGGCGGCAATTCCGAATCGCCGACGCCTTTCTGAACTGAAAAGCCGGGGGGGCCAAGAACTTCTTGACTCCCCCCCTCCGACCGTTATCTTCATCAATAATTGCCGGAGTTTCCCGGTTTTTCAGCGTTACGAAAGCAAGTGGAGCGGACTGCCGCTCCGGTACCGCAGGCCGCGACGAACAGGTCGCATTTTGAGGTCCTTCCATGGCTTCCAAAGACAGCAACGGTTTGGTGATTTCTCTGTCCATCTTCGTGCTGTTGACCGTCGCATTTGCGGTGCTCTGGTATATGAGCTGGGCGGACGCTTCCAAACTGCGAAGTGACCTCGCCGTCGCGACCAAGGCGAAAACCGACGCCGAAACGACGACTCGCAACCAACTGGACGACACGAATGCTCTGAAGACGTTCATTGGCCGACCAGAACCTGAAGCTGACGACGTTGTGACCAAGGGCAAAGAGCGACTGGTCGTTGTTGCGGGCAACGGAACTGTTGTCCCGGACACGATGAACGCAGCGGTCGAAGAACTGTCGACTCAGCGAAATTCTGCAAACGCGTCTGCTCGTGACCGTGACAATCAGCTTCAGGCCAAGGCCGCTGAACTTGCTGCTGCTGTTGCCAGCCATGCAAATGCTCTGACAGCTTCTCAGGAAGCCCTGAAAGCAAAAGAGCAGGAGCTGACGGACAAGGAACGAGAACACGGTGAACAGCTGAGCCAGCGTGAAAAGCAGATCGACGATCTGAAGAATCAGTTGATGACAGTTCAGTCAGAGTTCTCAACGTTCCGCGAAGAAAAGGAACGTCAGGTTGAATCACTGACGGCCGACATCGAACGTCAACGACAGACATTGAAGCGACTGCGAGCAGCCAAGTTCAACCTGGAGAACATCAACTTCGAGCGACCTGCCGGACAGCTTGTTTCAGTTGACCAGAATACTCTGACGGCAACCATTGACCTTGGAACCCGTGATAGCCTTCGAATCGGAACGTCGTTCTCCGTCTACATGCCATCGAACTCAGGCGTGGGTCTTAGCCAGAGCGACAAAGACATCAAGGGCAAGATTGTCGTCACAGAAATCCTTGGGCCATCTCAGGCGAAGGTTGAAATCGTTAACCAGAAGCTCGGCATGCCAATGGGAAGCGGTGATCCGATTTATTCCCCAATCTTTTCACCAGGACAGGCTCTGGAGATTGCGGTTGTCGGAAAGCTGGACTTCGACGGAAATCCAGGTAGTGACCGTGAAGAGTTCCATCGAATTCTGCGATCCAACAGTGCTCGACTGGCACTGGAAGTTAACGATGAAGCTCAGATCCTGGCCGCTGACGGGACAGAGCTGACAGAAGCCGACATTGAAAAGCGAATCACCTCATCAACCCGCTTCGTTCTGATTGCTGACCTTGGTGATGAGAACACTGAAGACACAGTACAGCGAGAGCTGAACAACAAGATTCGACGAGTCAAGGACCGTATGGAACAGGTTGCCACGGATAACGGTGTGTACCTGTTGTCGTTGTCTCGGTTTCTTGACTACATCGGCTATTCTCGCAAGAGCCTGGCCTGGTCACCAACTCGCAAGTTCCCGGCGGTTCTGCCAAATGGTGGTTTGAGCGAATACGTTCACCCAACCTTTGGAGAAAAGTCCGGTGCAACGCTTCGCCCAGACAGTTTGGGAAGCGTTTCCGGCAAGTACATGAGACGCAAGCCGGAACAGCCCGTATCGATGGGCTCCACATCTTCTCTTTATGAGGGAACGGACAAGGTCGAGTAGTTCGGCCCCGGCTCCAGATTCCACAAGAAAGGCTGTCGAAACCGACAGCCTTTTTTCATGCGCTTTGGGCGGTCAGATTTTGAAAATAAATGTTAAGCAGGGGCAGCTTTGCTTCGATGGAGTTGTGTGCCACAATTGGGCACCTGAACACACATTGCCCCATGCGAGGTAAGCACCTTCGCTCATGAGGCTTGATCCCACCGTCCGCAGAAAAGAAGGCCGCGGAAATGATCTGCATCACCGTCACACCGACCTCCAGAACTCTTGCACCTGCGGATCTTCTGAACGCAAGTCGGCATTGTGACCTGATTGAACTTTGTCTTGATCACTTCATCAACGAACCCAATGTCGGTGAACTGATCAAGATGGTTGATAAGCCGATTCTGGTGTCGTGCCGAAGTGAAAAAGACGGAGGCAAATGGAAGGGAAGCGAGACGGAACGCATCTCGCTGCTTCGTGAAGCGATCGTTGCCGGTCCTGCATATGTGGAGCTGGACCTGGACATCGCCGGCGGGATTCCGCGATTCGGCAATACGAAGCGAGTGATCTCCTATACGAGTCTCAATCGTCCGGTATCAAAGTTCGATGAGGTCTACAATAACTGTCTGAAGGCTAAAGCGGACGTTGTGAAGTTTACGTGGCTGACGGAAGACATGGATGCCGCATGGCCACTTCTGGCCGCCGCAACGCAGCCTCGAGAAGTACCGATTGTTGGACTCGGCCTGGGGAGGTCAGGGCTGACGTTTTCTCTGCTTGGTCGAAAGTATGGTTCGCCCTGGATCTACGCTGCACTCGAACGAGGCATGGAGGCGTTTCCAAAGCAGCCAACTGTTTGGCAGTTGAAAGAAGACTATCACTGGGACGAGATCGGCAACAAGACCCGCTTCCTTGGCATCGTCGGTCAGGGCGACGGTGAGAACATTGCATCGCGAGTATTGAACGCCGCGTTTCAGAGTATGGAGAAGCCGATTCGCTGCCTGCCTCTGCTGCCAGGTGATCTGACCAGGTTCCCGAAGATGCTGGAGAAAATGAAGATCAACGGCCTGCTTGTTGATCCCGACTACTGCGGTGACCTGACGGGCATGGTGTCTTCCATGGATGAACTCTGCACCTTATCCGAACGCATTGATGTATTGATGGAAGGCTCTTCCGGCTGGAAGGGAGTAAGTACTCTGTTTCAGGCGGTTGAAGAAGCTGGCAAAGCCGTTACTGGTTCGGACGAATGGGTCGGGCGTGGAGCCGTCACGGTTCTGGGCACCTCCACGATGGCTCGTGGTGCGGCAAAGTTCTTTTCTGACAAGGGCGGAGCGGTGAGTCTTGCGGGGACGTCCGACAACCGAGCAGCCACGATGGCTCGAGAAGCCGGCGTGCGCCATTCATCATGGAATGCTGTCTTTGATCTGCGAACAGATACCGTCGTCATTGCGGATTTCGCAATGCCATGTGGTCAGAACAAAGGGCAGCTGAATCCTTCGATCATTCGTGAACGCCAGGTTGTTGTCGATCTCAGCGTTGGGCTGAAGGACTCCCCGTTTGCTGAAGAGGCAAGGGCGCGTGGAGCACGCTACATTGATCCAGCGGCTGTGTTTGCGACGAATCTCAACCTTCAGTTCCGCCATCTAACCGGACGTGATCTGCCGGCCGATGCGTTCCGAAAAGGGTTGGAATAGGAACGTTGTTAGTTCTTGGTTGTTAGTTCTTAGTTCTTGGTTGGTTGTTGGTTGATCTCAACCCGACGCGTCAGCGAGGGATGAGTATGGATGGCCTGGCGGCTTGGTGATCCCTCACTGACGTTTCGGGTTATGAAGTGTGGGGAAGTCCAGGTACGCATCACTGCTCACAGGCCCCAGTAGGGACGGCGTTCGAGGGCTGACTGCAGGATTTTGGCGGCGGTAGGAGCCGCAACGGTGCCGCCGTACTGGACGCCTTTTTCTGATGGCTCATCCACCATCACGAGCACGATGACTTCCGGGTTCTCAGCGGGAGCACCGCAGATGAATGACAGAACCCACGCGTGGTCGGAATAGGTTCCTGTATCGGGATCCAGTTTCTGAGCGGTCCCGGTTTTTCCGAACATCGAAATGCCGGGTGTTCGAGCCGACTTGCCGGTGCCTCGTTCAACCACTCCCTTCATCGGATGCTGAAGAAGCCAGTCGCAGTTCTCGGGACTCAGCAATGGTGTTTCCACATCCACGGTCGCTGCAACGAGGTTCTCCGAAGTTTCATCGGTGGATCGGACGAGCCGCGGGCGAATCAACTTTCCTCCATTGGCGATCGCTGCATGGGCTGTGATGAGCTGCAGTGGAGTCACGGCGAGTTCCTGTCCCATCGGAACTGAACCCAGAGAATAGATGTTCCATCGCTTGAACGGCTGGACGATCCCAGGAAGTTCGCCGGGAAGTTCGATCCCCGTTCGACGACCGAATCCAAAGCTGCAGGTGGCTTCATAGAGAGATTCTAGCCCGATGCGTTCGGCAATGCGTGCCATACCAATGTTGCTGGATTTGACCAGAACATCTTCAACACTGAGTGCTCCGTAAGAATGGTGATCATGCAGAATTCGCGGGCCCATTCGGTACGCTCCGAAGCTGCAGTCAATCATCTCGTCACGTTGGAGTTTCTGCTGTTCCAGTGCCCATCCCACGATGAAGGGTTTGAATGTGGAGCCAGGCTCAAACACGGCGGAAATCGCCAGGTTCTTCCACGCCGCCGGTTCCAGATTCACCAGGGCATCGTGGCGAAAGGTGGGCCGTGAAGCCATCGCCAGGATTTCCCCGGACCGAGGTTCCATCACGATCGCGCAGGCGCCGAGGGGCTTCCATTGCTCCATCAACTGGTCGAGGTGTTCTTCAGTGCGAATCTGAGTCATCAGATCCAGCGTGGAAATCACCGACTGGCCATGTTCCGGAGGTCTTGACTGTTCTGCAGCCACCTCCATCACAATTCCGCGAGCGTCCCGAGTCATCACTCGCCGACCGTCTTCACCTCGAATGCTGACGTTCAGACCTTGTTCCAGACCACCACGTCCCTCGTTGTCGATATCTCGAATGCCAAGGACATGCGAACCGAACGAACCCTGAGGATAACGACGCAGGTATTCGCGCCGAAGGCCCCACCATTCTTTGGGAAGTTTCAGTTCGCGGAATGCAGCGACCTGAGGTTCATCAAGACGCCGCTTGATCCACAGAAATTGTTTGTCGCGGTTCTGAAGCAATCGCTCGTACAGTTCATCTGCATTCAGATTCAGGCTGGAACTGACCTGCCACGAGAACGCCCAGAGATTGTCGATCTCACAGGGGACCGCGTAGAGGCTGTCGCACATCACGGTCATAGCGAGCACATGCCCGTTGCGGTCCAGAATCTCGCCAGGCCGCGCTGGGATGACCTCGCTGAACAGGCTCTGTCTGGCCACGCGATCATTCATGAGTGATCGTTGTGCTCCCTGGAGATGGATCAGTCGTCCCAGGATGACGATCCAGGTCGCAACGATGACAACCGAAAGAAGTCCCGCACGCCACGAACGATAAACAGGCGCGTGGGAAGCCCTCTCGGCGATGGACGCAGTCGTTTCAGTCGTCCCCGTCGTTTCAAGAAAAGGCACAGTCTCCGGCGTGCTCGCGGCCTCTTTCAATGGCACGACTTCGGTCTCATTCGTCATCAGTCAATCCCTTTCGGATGAAACGGTTGCTGAAGACGGAGAAGCGGAAGTGGTTGCACGGGCTCCGTGGAGTTTTCGGCTTCACGCGGAAGCGACTGAGGCTTGTTCTGCTTTGAAGGGCGAGTCGCGGTCAGTGATTCGACCGCGTCTGTGGAGAACTCTGACGGAGCGGTCAGTTGCTGAGATTCCAGACGCAGGCGCACCAGCAGTTCCAGAAGCAGGTCTGTCTGGTAGTACTGGACGCTGGTCAGTCGACGCAGTTCCATCGTCTGCTTTTCGAGCCAGATGCTGGACATCGAAACCAGAACAACAAGCAACAGTCCTGCTGAAAACCGAAAGAACACGGAACTTCCCCCGACCACAACAAAAAGCCCCGTCGAACTCAGGGCTCGGCGGGGTTTCGTTGATCTCCACGGGGCGACACCCCTTATCCGGGATATCGGTTCCGATGCGATTATGGCGTGATATTGACTTCGGTTGCGTCTTCCGGAAGAGCCAGAATGATGCCAGCTTTCAGTTTGTTCGGGTCAGTCACAACGGATTGATTGAGCCGATAAATCTCAACCCATCGGGCAGACCGGCCAAGGAATCGCTCCGAGATTTGCGACAGCGTTTCCCGCTCACCAACTCGATAGGCAGGCGAACCATCGTCCATCACAAGGAAGCCAGCGGGCTCTGCAACTTTTGGTTTTGAATCAATGAACAGTTGAGGATATCGCTCTTCGAGAACCGAGGCTTCAGGAGTCAGCACAATCATCCCCGGTCGCATTTTCTTCGGATCCGAAATGCGATGCTGGTTGAAGACAGCGAGGGCGGAGAAGTATCGGACAGTTCCGTAAACGCGTTTTGAGATCTTCGAATAGTTATCGCCCTGCTGAACTACGACCGAGTCGTAAGTTGAGCCATCATCGGGGGCACTCTGCACTGCTTCATTCTGATAGTTGAATGCGGCAAGGCTGAATTTTCCGTCCGCTCCTGAACCGGCCGCATTTCGCACCACCTGGTTCTTCGATTTGCCGGACGGATTTGTCACCGCGTTGAATCCGGACGACTGCCCGAATGATGGCTTTTCGAAAACAGGCTCGGCTGCAGGAGCCTTCGTGGCTGGCTGTGAATCTTCGTCGGGTGCGAAACCACCAGAGAATGGACTGCCTTCCTGTGGGTCCGCCATGGCGATCAGGACAGGTTCCTGAGTCGTCGTTTCGGTCTTTGCCGGTTCCTGTTCCTCGGCGAACGCATTGTCTGCGATTGCAGGGAACGGAGTTACGTTGTCCGTTTTGGCCGCCGCTGATTCAGCTGGTTCTTCGAGTGCTTGATTGCTGTCAGCGACCGTGTTTCCTGTTTCAATCCGTGGCATCGCAACGTCCGAGTCTGACTTTGCAAAAGCGTCTTGTGGCTGTTCCGCCGGCAACTCCATAACGGGTTCCGGAGTTTCTGCCTTCGGTTCGATTCTAGGTGTCGATTCACTGCCGAATGGATTTTCTTCAGGGGCTGCAGCCGCTGGGGACGCTGATGCCCCACTTTCGGCGGTGATCACTGGCTCGGCGCCAAATGGATTCTCTTCGGGCTGTGGAACCAGTGTCGCAGTCTGCTCTGTTTCTTTGCCGTCGTCGGATGGCGTGAACTGAAGTGTTGGTGCATCTTCTCGACCGGCTGTTTCCGCTGTTGCGACGGTTGCTTCGGATGGAACTTCGATCACTGGTTCCGGAAATGCATCGCCCTTGACATCCGTTGTGCTGGTGGCAGGTGTTTGTTGAACTGGCTCGGTCGCCTCAGTTGCTGAGGGTTCGGACGGTTCGGAAAACTGAAACTCAGGAACATCGGCTGTGGATTTGTTACCGCTCGTGTTCTCCGCCGTTGCCGTCTCCGAACCTGAGAACGAATCAGTCGGCGGAGCCTCAGCAAAACCAGGGTCTGCAGACACTGGCTCGTTCATTGCGATGAAAGTCTCAGTCTGACCTGACGTTGTTGATCCGCCCGCGTTTGCAAACTCCGCTCCAGCCTCACCGACGGCACCGTCGGCGAATGGGGAACCATCGCTAAGCTGCGTCGCCTGAATCAGCGGATCGCCGTTTGTCGTCTCGGTCGCGCCAGAACTGGCAGTGAACTCGGCGAAAGTCGCATCACCGGCGTTTTGCGTACTCGACGCCGGCACCCCTGGATTGATCGCCGCCTCCGTCAGCTTGCGCTGGTGCATATCCATCTTGTGGTACACGAGGAAGCCGAAAGCAAACACCAGAATGGTGATGACCAGAATGCCAAGCCGTGCTTCATGACTTGGAGTTTTTCGGGACTTCTCAGCGGTCTGAAGGCTGCTCATCAGTTGCCCTGCCACTTCGCTGCTCTCAACTTCGCCGACCGGCTGCGCGGGTTGAGCCGAATCTCGGCGGGAGTTGCTTCCACTGGTGTTTTTGTCAGAACCTGCCATTGCTGGTGTCCTTTGAATGCACTCTTCACTATGCGATCTTCAAGTGAGTGAAAGGTCAGGATGACGGCGATACCTCCCGGAGCCATGATGGTCGGGAGAATGTCGTTCAGCATGATCTCCACATGTCGAAGTTCATCGTTCACTGCAATTCGAAGTGCCTGAAAGACTCGAGTTGCTGAGTTTCGACCGCCGCTGGTTCGCGACATTCCTGTGGCTCTGGCAACACAGTCTTCGAGGTCTTCGGTGGTTTCTACGGGAGTTGAGTTTTGTCGTCGGCGAACAATCTCCGCCGCAATCCGGGCGGCAGCAGGTTCTTCGCCGTAGTCTTCAAAGATCCGTTTCAGCCCTTCTTCTGACTGTGTCTTCAGGAGTTCAGAAACGGGTTGTCCTTCGGAACTGTTGAATCGCATATCCAGCGGACCGCCGGCATCAAAACCAAATCCACGCTCCCGGTCTGCAAGCTGATCGGATGACAGCCCGAGATCCAGAAGGACTCGATCGACAGTCGAGATGTTCAATTGCTGCAGGATCTCTTTGGCCCCGATGTAACTGGAGCGAACCAGATGGCAGTTCGGTCCAGCGACTTTTTTTGAAGCCAGCTGCAGCATGAATGGATCACGATCTGTACTAATCAATGTCCCGTTCGAACCAATGGATTTGAGTATTAACGCACTGTGTCCACCTGCTCCTGCGGTCCCGTCAAGCACCGTCAATCCCGGCGCGAGCTGCAGCGATTGCATGACTTCGCGAGGCATGACGGGGACATGAACAGAACGTTCAGGATTCATGATGTCTGATTGCCGAAGCCCGCGCAGTACCAAAGCGCAACAGCTTTGGAACTCTCACGTACTGACCGGAAATACCAGTAAATGACGCCAGGAAGTGATGATGGAAAATGATGAAGTGACAACCGGTGAACTGCTGGAATTTGAGTAAAAAACCGCGGAAAACCGGGAGTGAATTGAAGGGAGAAGATGACGTGAACTGAAGAAAGGGCTGCAGAATCCTGCAGTTGGTCGTGAAGACCGGAAGGGAATTTGATCTTAGGTCGAGTCCCAGTTTTCTGGAAGATCAATATTTTGCTGCAATCGGGCGTTGTTGACTCTGCGAACAGAACGGCAATTGCCACGCCAGCAAGGCTGATTGCGCTATGCGGTAGACAAACGCCTGGTTCGCAGAGCGAACCGCGACTGAGTCGTTGTTTGCTCCGCAAACAGAACGCTTGTCACGCGTTCAAGGAGCATTAAGGTCTCGCGCGTCTCAAACGGTTCACTGAAATCTTCAATGACTGGGGGCGTTGTTAACTCTGCGAACAGAACGGCAATTGCCACGGCAGCAAGGCTGATTGCGCTATGCGGCAGACAAACGCCTGGTTCGCAGAGCGAACCGCGACTAAGTCGTTGTTTGCTCCGCAAACAGAACGCCACCCAAAGTGTTGACTGGCCCGCGATTATGGGTTCGGGTTCCAGTAGACCGTGGATTCAGGGTGTTGTTTCACCCATTCGCCAAGGGTCGTTCGCTGAAACTCGATGTCGTCAAGCGGGATCGACTTGTCGAGGTGGCTGTACATTTTTCCGGCGACCATCAAGTGCATCGAGCCGGACATGAAGCCGCCGGTTTTGACATCCATTGGGTCTTTGTCCGACTTTGGCTTCAAGACTCGAGCACAATCAGTCTGGTCACAATAGGTGACGGCGAAGTCCTGGCCATCCAGTTTGTCGGTGACCACATGAGTCCTCATTCCGGACAGCGCTTTGCAGGAAAATGCGATTGGCCTTTCTTTCACGACAACACCGATCACTGGTTCATCGTCACTGAGCTTGCAGTCCTTCCGCGAATCATACTTGGGATTTGTCAACGCCGGAGTAATGAACGGCGTATTCAGAGTGCCGTTCATTCCCATTGGAAGCTTCGTTGGAGTTTCCACGGGCTCCTCGCACCCGGTTGTTGCGAGCGTCAGTGTTGAAAGCAGAACGGCCGAAAGAACTTGTATAAGTTTTGAAGGTGTCTGATTCACTGTTCTGTTCTCAACTTGTTCAAATTCGCTGGCAGGATCAGTATCTTACCGTGCGGACTCCGCTTTGATAACCGACGTCTGGCTTCATCCTGACCTGACGGATTCTACGGTGAATGAAAGTTCCCCAATGAACTGTTCTAAGACTGGTTCCATCCCACCATCGTGCCGCGCCGGCGTGCCTGCTCAAGCGCCGGACCGCTCGCCGGGCACCGAATCTCGCCGACTCAAATTCTGGATGGCCGTTGCAGTTCTTGCCTCCAGTATGGTTGTTGGCTGCGAACCGTCGGAGCCAGGAGGGACCAAAACTCCTGCACCGAGCGCAGGCGATGAAAAGACCAAAGACAAAGGTGACGGCACTGCGACGAGTGGAACGGACGGAAGATTTCAGTTCGTCGATCGGACGGCAGAAAGCGGGGTCGCTTTTCAGTATCAGAATGGTGAAGAGTCCGGTTACTTCTCAATCCTGGAGTCTCTCGGTGGTGGCCTGGCACCGATCGATTTTGACCGGGACGGTTTCGACGATGTCTGCCTGGCAGGAGGTGGAAAGTACCGCGACAAGGAGATCCTTCCAGCGCCGACGGGTTTGTTTCGCCGGACAGCAGACTGGAAATGGATGGATGTCAGCAGCACCTCTGGTGTGACGTCAAATTCGTTCTACAGTCATGGGATTGCCAGGACGGACTTTGATGGCGATGGGTTCCCGGATTTCCTGGTCACTGGTTATGGCGGAATTGAGCTGTTCCATAATCAGGGCGACGGGACTTTCCGAAAGCTCGATTCGTCGTGTGGGCTGACAGATTCGAAATGGAGCAGCAGTGCCGCCTGGGGAGATCTGAACGGTGATCAGATTCCCGACTTGTATGTCGCTCACTACGTCAACTGGTCGTGGGAGAACGATCCGTTTTGCAAGGGTGGCCCGGAGAACGGCCGCGAGATTTGCCCGCCTCGAAGTTACGAAGGACTCAAGGATGTCCTGTACCTCAGTCGAGGCGATGGCACGTTCGAAGATGCAACGGTCTCCATGGGACTGTCAGAGGCCGGCAAGGGATTAGGCGTGCTTCTGTCTGACATCGACCTCGATGGTGACAATGACATCTACGTCACGAACGACACAGTTAGTAACTTCCTTTATGAGAACACCGGCACAGGAACTTTGAATGACGTTTCGGTGACCAGTGGTGCGTGCCTCAGTGCGTCAGGTGTTCCCGACGGAAGCATGGGGGTTGAACTCTTTGACTACAACCTCGACGAACGCCCTGACTTGTGGGTGGTCAACTATGAAAGAGAAACCAATGCGCTGTACCAGAGTTCCGGCAATCTGATTTTCAGGCACGTGAGTCAGCGCGTTGGGATCAGTGCGATTGGCGGGATGTATGTTGGCTGGGGAACGGTAGCCCAGGACTTTGATCGGGACGGTGATGAGGATGTGTTCGTATCGAACGGCCACGTGATTCGATATCCCCAGGACGCTCCACTGAATCAGGTTCCGCTCATGCTGGAGAATCAGAACGGCAAGAGGTTCCAGAACCTCGCCGAGTCGACGGGGCCGTGGTTTCGCCAGCCGCATATGGGACGCGGGGCGATCACGTCTGACTTTGATTTGGATGGCGATATGGACCTGGCCGTTCAGCACACGAATCAGCCCGCCATCATGCTCGCGAATAACTCACCCGCTGAAAAAGACTGGATTGCGATTCGGCTGATTGGTAACACATCGTCGAGAGAACCCGTTGGGGCGATTGTTCGTACAAAGGGGGATCGGCCTCAGATGCGACTGGTCAAGGGAGGAGGCAGTTTTGGAAGTTCCCAGCCGGAGTACTTTTTGATCGCCGCCGATGCCGGGGCTGATGCTGTCACCGTCAATATTCAATGGCCTTCCGGGAAATCTGATACCGGGATCAGCATCCCAGTCAAAAGGCATGCAACAATTGTGGAAGGTCCTGCAGACGCAGCGAGTCGTGTGATTGCCGAATTCAAATAGGCCGTTCGTCTATTGCTTCGCCGTACCCTGCACCTTGTAGATTTGGATGACTGGCGTTGGCTCTTTGCGAGTCTCATCGAAGCAGCCGACAATGATCTCCGCCTGGCCATCAGCATCGAGATCAGAGAGGCTCATCGCTGCATGCTGAGGCGTGCCGGAATGAACCAAATGCCGCGCGAAGGATTGATCTGGCTTTTGTTCAAGCCAAATGATGTCCTGGACGTTTGCTGGATCGAGCCCTCTGATCGACTGTAAGGGTAGCAGTGCTGCAGCGACGATATCGAGGTCGCCGTCCTTATCCAGGTCTGTCGGCAGCGCGCGATGCACGCCAGGCAGTTCGGCAATTTTCTTTGCTTCAAACTTCAGCTCGCCAAGATTGCTGACCAGCCAGACTCCGTGATACGGCTTGATCATTCGGGAATCAAACGTGTCGCCGTTTGTGTAAAGAATGTCGAGATCTCCGTCCTGATCGAAATCTACGAGGTCAATGCCGCTTGAGCCGTATGACGGATCAGGGGCCGACCAGAGTCGCACCTTCTTAAAGCCGGCTTCAAGGTTCAGAAAGGCTTCGATAACTTCGTGTTCCTGACTGATCAGCGCCACGAAGTCAGGTCGACCGTCGTTGTTGATGTCTGTCACCGGGACGTGAATCGTGCCTGGGCGAGCATCAAGCCGAGTTGCTTTCCATGTGATGGATCCATCCGGCGTTTTCTCCTGCTGCAGATAGTGGATACCTCCGGTCTCGTGCCAGCCGAATTCAGCAACAACCAGATCAAGGTCACCGTCGCCGTCGAAGTCTGCTGGACGGACATCCGCAACTCGCCCGACGTTTTCGAGAATCACGACGGGGCTTTGTTTGCTTTCGACGTTGCGAAACCAATACACCTTTCCGAATTCGTGGTCTTCGGGAACCGGACTACCCATCTCAGCCACCAGCAAATCCATCGTTCCATCGGCATCCAGATCAACTCGTCGCGCGGCGGCAGGGTTCTGAAGAGAATCTGTGACCTCCAGCGTTTCTGATCCAACGGCATCGAATCGATGAACCACACCGTAGAACATGTCGCTGCACCAAATCTGCGGTGCGGAGTTGTCCTTTGAATAATCTACTTCCACAAACGATGTCGCGGCTGACGTCAGACGCTTGCTGGAAATCGACCGTTCTTCAAACGCCAGAGGTGAAGGATCCAGCTGCTGCTCACAAGAACGCAGTGTTGGTTGTGCGCGTGACTGGAACCAATTGACCACATCGGATTGCACAGGGACCTTTAGATCTGTACGGCCGGAGGCATAGTAAAAGTTGAAGCCACGGCGAACCTCTTCATACCAGTCATCGCGAGGAAAACTGTCGGGGGATGGGACAGCGTGGCAGGCGCCACAAAAGGTTTGGATTGACGCTGCAAGTTCCGGGGTGTCTTTGGCAGATTCTTTTGGATTCGCCGTGGGCTTTGGTGACTCTGCAGAGCGATCACAGCCAGGCTGCAGGAGTGCTGCGAATGTCATCGCGAGCTTTACGGCTGGGCGCAGTGTCCGGGAAACTGCAGCGGCGATTCTGCCTGAAGCAAGTGTGGTGATGTTGCCGTCGGCAGCAGAGAAATCCCACGATCGTTCACGAAGTTGTCGCATGTTGACCATCGTTACGAAACGCCGTACCATCACCAGCGGAATCGGATGGTGAGTTCGGACAGCAGTTTGACTGCAGGGAATTGTAACGTGGCCGATGACGGCAACCAATTGCTTTCCAGTGCGCCTTCAGCGACTCCTGGCACCAGTCAACGGCCCCGCCGGGCGCGGTTAGTCCTGAAACGGGCGGTCATTGCGTCTCTGTGTGCACTCCTTGGACTCGGAGCATTCTGGCCGGCATTTTGCGTGCGACAGGCTAATCATCGTCTGGTCCTTCAGGATTTGAGTGACGCGGAATACTGGGCCCGTCTTGCTGACGTTCCGTGGGCGCGTTCCGAGGATGTGGTGCTGGCACACTGTCGCATTAGTCGGCGACTGGGCGATCCGGAGAAGTTTGCATCGTCGATCGCGAGGGCAAAAGAGAAAGGTGTTAGTTCGGTTCGGATTGAAAAGGAGCTTCAACTGTTCAATGCTCAGAGCGGTGGTCTCAGGGAAGCTCAGGTTCACTTGTCCTCGCTGCTGACCGATCCGACTCTGGACAATCGGGATGTCTGCGTCTCGTTCGTGATTGGCTATCTGCGCAATCAGCGGTACCCAGAGGCTCAGACCCTCGTCAACGCTATGATGCAGGATTTTCCTGACGATCCGTTTCCCCATTACGTGCTCGGCCGGATCCATACACTCGAGAATTCTCTGACGAAGGCTGAAGCTGATTTTTCAAAGGCGGTTGAGCTGAGCCCGAAGTGGCTGGAACCGAAACTCTGGCTTGCAGAATTGCTGATTGATACTCATCGACACCGTGAGGCAATGCCGCTGTTTCGAGAATGTCTTGCTGCCAGCGACTTGAAAGCGAGAGCAGTGAGTGGTTTAGCGGAATGCCTGAAGGCTGTCGGGGACTTTGCTGATTCACGCAAAGTCCTTGAAGATGCGATCGCATCGGGATCAGTAGATGCTGAACTGCTGATTGCTTTGGGGCGACTGGATTTCGAGGAGGGTTTGTTTGAGAAGGCAGAACCAAGTCTGTCAAAAGCAGTTCAGCTGAAGCCGTGGGCCGACGACGCATTGTTCCTTCTGGCGCAGTGTCATCGACAGCTTGGAAAGACTGAACTGGCGGATCAGGAATTTGCGAGACATGAAGAAGTTCGCAAGGCAATCACCCGACTAAATCAGCTGCGAGATACCGTGAAGGCGGATCCGGCCAATGATGAACCTCGGATCGAAGCTGGTGAGCTGATGTTGAGATTTCGCGACCCGTCTGACGGGATCGTCATGCTCCAGTCAGTGCTCGACAAGACCCCGGATAACCGAAAAGTGCATGAGATCCTGCTTCAGTATTTTGAATCAGTCGAACCGGCAACGGACGCTTCGCGGCAGCAGGCTGAGCTGCATCGAAGACGCCTAAAGGAACTGGAATAGCAAAGCACCAGCGGATGGAAGATCGGCGACGCTGGTGAAGTCGTATCGGAAGCGGACTTTCGAATCACTCTGCTTTATTGCTGGAGTCCGTCGTGGACTTCCCCTGCTGTCGGCTTTTTTCGCGACAGGCATTCGCGGCTTCCCGCCACATGGTTGCTAATTCCGGCTTGTTCAGCTTTGTGCAAATCTCGGCCAGACGATCGCGAACCTCAGCGTCAAACGGTGCCTGAATGGCCTTGAGGTTCAGCAGGGTCAACTCTGTCGACAGATCACGGTAGACTTCCCAGTCTGCAAGTCGTTGTGCGGCGAGGTCGTTGTGGCCAAGTTGTTTGTGCAACAGGGATGATCGATAAAGCAGTTCAGCGTTCGTCGAGAATTTCTGGAGCGTTGCATCTAGCCGAGTTGCGGCTTCTTCCGGATGGTTTTCCTGTTCGAGGAAATCACATTCCAGCAGTGCGAGTTCCGGAGTTTCGCCGAGTTCCTGTTTTGCCCGTTCGATTAGCGACGGGACGGTTGTTGCGTCGCCTTTTGCGATCAGGCAGCGTGCTCTGAGGAGAGCTTCTTCGCCGCACGCAGGAACCTGTTCAAGTTTTTCGAGTGCCTCATCAAACTGCAGCAAGGCGATCTGAGAGCGGGCTGTGACGAGAAGAAGGTCCTTGCGAACATTCTCCGTCGCTCCTTTGGTGAGTGCGTCCGTGGCCTGCTGAATCGCGTCCGTATGTTGCTCGAAGTCCGAATACATGATCGCCAGCAGGTAATGCGGGCGGAAATCGTTTGGTGCCAGTCGGACGACCTCTTTGAGTTCAACAATC
>JAEUII010000158.1 GCA_016795145.1 Planctomycetaceae bacterium | reverse complement strand
CCACGTCTTGTCCAAACCCAACAACAACCGATAATGCGACTTCAAACTGTCCACGCTCAGACCACCTTTCTGAGCTCCATTCTCCTCATCTCGAAAAACCAGTCAATTCATCGCTCTGCCACTAAATTCCGTGAAGAACCTCCTGAAGGAACCCTTCCATATCTGCTTGTTCTGCTTCGGTGAGAGTCGGAGGGGTTGGGGACTGTAGATTATCAAGTCGAGATTGCTTGGCGTCCCTTGCCAATTGGTGAAGACGTGACTCCAAATACTGGACGTGCGCTTTGTTCAAACTGTTGTCTTTTGTCGTGAAGAACACTGCCCATGTCCAAAAGTCCTTGTTGCTGTGGTGGCTATCCAGCCGGGGCTTGACCGGATCTCCTTCGCCCACATAAATGGTTGGAAGCGAACTGTCTTCACTGGGACCAATCAAGACGTAGACCCCAGTCCGCTGAAACTCTAAACGACTTGCGACCGTCTTGTAGTCACTGCGATTGAACACAACACCCACACCGGTCCACAGAGATCTCTCAATCAACCGAAGTCCATCAGGATCACCGGCTGGCAAGAAGATCTTGATCGAGAAAGGACGGATCAGAGAATCACTCATCGCATCAAATTCCTGTATCTCTTGCGTCAACTCAGTGCATCATCCGACGCGAATCACTCTTCGGCGCGAACCACTGCATCCTGCGATATATCCATAACGTCTGATGTTCGGATCTCTTCGACAATCCAATCCAAGATCGCCTTCAGTTTCTGAAACTGAGCCTCATCCTTCAACACTGACACTGGTATCTTTGGATAGCCTTCCAGACTAGAGTCAGTTGTTCTCAATTCAGGAAGCTCTTGCAGGCGTCGCAGAAGTTCATTGCGTTTGGGGATGCTGACAAATGGTTCGTGATCTTTAAGCCATCTCAGCTGAATCACTACCATTCCCTTTTGCTGCACTGAAACAGGGAATACTCGCCCCCCATCGTGATCGAGTGCCGGAGTAAATGATGAACCTTTTGCCCGTTGGTTGAAATTGTCTCTGAGTCCAGCGTTTCGCGCCCAATCAATCAGTCTACGGATTGTGTTTGCTTCGTCCTTAGAACGCCCTTCATCAACTTGCCTCAAAAACTCAGATGCTTCGATGCCGAAATCGGTTGATGTAGTTGCCGACCTTTTCTGACGAGCCGATTCTGTTTGGCCCAATACTCTGGGAACAAGTGTCTTCATCCGGTCGCCCACAAATTGCCTGACTTCAATCGCGAGAACCTCCGCAGGGTCCATTTGTGCGTTCAGGAACTCAACCACGCGCCGCAATTCCGTTGGTATTACGTCCGACACAAAAACCAGTCGAACTCGACCGGCTTGTAGATTTGTCTTTACGTTGACCCAAAAATCGTCAGGGGCACAGCTGCCTCTCAGAAATCCAGCCAGCTCCTCTTCCGGATCTCCGCCTTCACTTTCACACCGCCATTGAAACTTGCTCTGAATCTGTTCGACTGGCCAGTAAACCACCGCATTGGCTGCATAGTCGAGCATTTGCCCGACGACTTCACGGCGAATCCGAGTGTCAGTACTCCTCTTCACCTCCACCAGCGTTGGGATTGCATCCTGATCAAGAAACAAATGGTCGACAGACCAACGCCCAGCCCCTTCATCCTCATCGGGAACCGACATCTCCCGAGTCACGAGCAACCATCGCCTTGGTTCTTCCGGATTCATCTGCTCGCCTGCCAGCAAGTCTGGATACTTTGCGAGAAGCTCCTGCAGCAACCTCTCTGTGTCATACTTCGCTTCCTCCATGGGAATCAGCTTGTCATCGTCGCCCAAGAGATAAATTCGCCCGCTCACTGTTCAACCTTTCGCGTATCATGACGCACTGAAACGGACTGCCGAGGCATGGTAAGTTCCATCTTCACAAAGTACTCGAAGTACTTGCCTACTTGCTGCCTATTGAGCTAAGACCAAACAAGTCGCGGCATTACTGATTTCCTCTGCAGAAACGCGGAGATCCACGAGTTTGATCCAGTAATTGCACCAATGATGTGAAACAAATCGTTGATAGACTACCGATCGCGTCCACTCAACCTTCTCATCTGTCCAAGACGTTTATGCGACGGACGACTCCGCCTCTTGAAACATCGTCATGAAACTTGCAGAGGATTTCGTTCACATGATGAAACAGTTCATTCTGGCTGTAGAGTTCGAAGGTACATTTTCCACCATGGAACAGATTGTTGCGTATGCGATAGGGAATCACCATGATAGCTGAAAGGGACGCCTCTGCTGGTTCCGCACATTCCAAGAGCGTTCGTAGCTTCATCTCGTATGACAACTCTGCTCGGCTATCCCTTCGAAAAAGTCGATCGAGACGCCCCGGATTGCGGGTTCCATCAAATTCGAATCCGCCGAAACAGCTACTCCTCGTCGCCCTTGCTGACCTCAAGTAAAATTCGAAATCCCAGATTGGTACCGGCATCGCCAATTTGACGCACGTGCCTATGAGCAGATCGACATTCTTCATAAGGACTTGCAAAATCTCCGCCCGCGCCACCACCGCGAATCACTCTTGGAACCTGCAGTCCCATTTCCCCCTTGGGATTCGTGGATTCGGCGCCTTGTTTATACAACTGAAAGCCATCCAGACTCCACTCCCAGACGTTTCCATGCATATCGTATAGCCCCCATGCGTTTGGCAGCTTTAGGCCCACCGGTTGGTTCTTTAGGCCAGAGTTCCCTCTATACCAAGCAACATCACCCAACTGATAACCGGCTGCTGTACCATAATGGTCGGTACTAGTGCCACCACGGCATGCATATTCCCATTCTGCCTCAGTCGGCAATCGATATTCACGATTGCCTAGTTTTTCAATTGAGGTTAGTCGACGACAAAATTCCACGGCGTCATTGCCACAGATGGTGAACGTGGAACAACGGCATCAACGGTGCGTGTCCCGCAATGGAACAGCTTTGGCATCATGTTCATGCAAGAACAGGTTCGCCTGGCGGCGAAAGTCCTTTC
>JAEUII010000149.1 GCA_016795145.1 Planctomycetaceae bacterium | reverse complement strand
CAGAATCTGCACTATCCTCGATGTCAATTTCACGAGAAACGCCCGGAGGCTGTTCTGATCGGACTCTGTGAACCGAACCGCGAACGCTGCGTTCGGACCCTGATCGACGCAGGCATTCCTGTGAGAATTGGCGGACAAGGGTGGGAGGCGTTTCTCGCACGAAGCAAAAGCGAGCTGCTGCATTTCGAGGGTTCGGCAGTCTTCGGTGATCATTACGCGGACGTATTGTCACGAGCCTCGATCGGACTTGGACTCGTGACCAAGCGATTTCCCGAGTTGCACACAACGCGAACTTTCGAAATGCCGGCCTGCGGTACGGTGCTGGCCACGGAATCCAATCTGGAGACGACGCGTTACTTCGATGATTCCAGCGCGATCTTCTTTCAAGACTTTGAAGAGCTGGCAGTCAAGATCCGCGGTTTGCTCGCTCAACCCGAAAAGTTGAAAGCGATCTCCGAGGCAGGGTACCAGCGCGTGACTTCTGGCATGTTCAGCAACCGAGCTGTGTTGGCCCATATTCTCAAGAGCCTCGGCTTTTCCGTAGCAGAGTAGGTCCTTTCTGCCGGAAAGGACTTTCGCCGTCAGGCGAACCTCGCACGCCTCGGAGCGTCGCAGCGCAAGGGTTATTGCAAATTGAGTATTGAAAAATGCAAGGTGGAATCGCAGACGCGAATCGTCGCTACTAGCGGCAGGGCGCGAGCCCTCCGGTTAATCAGTTAGTCAGTCTGTGTGATGAATTCACCGGACGGCTTGCGCCTTTCCACTACAGAATCGTTCACCGCGTTGCTCGTTGGGGCTTTGGATTCATGGCAAATCAGGAACCTGGGCCGAGTGGCGCCGAGTGGCCCAAACTAGGTAAATGGCTGGGCCAAAGGCCCGGAATTGTACGAGACAAGTTGACAACCTTCTGTGCTTCATTCGCGTAGATTCGCGTCCAACCGCGGTTCTCAACGTACTTGGTTCCCGCCTACGCGTGAATGACGGGTTGGTGATCCCAAGTTCTTCAACCTGGCTTGTAGGTTCCACTCCGACAGCGTGAGCCTAACGACTGTCGTTTCTGGCGAGCGATTCAGACGATTCTATTTGCGCAGCAGCGCCGATGATGTGGCAAAATCGAAACCTGTGTTTTTTTGACAACATGGAGTGACTCCCCGAAAAATCAACACAGAGCACATAACCACTGCGTTACCGATCGCGAAGGATTGATCTGCCAAACGCAAGTACCCAAGCTGGACTGAGCCGACTAGTATGAGTTGCTTGCCCCTCTTCCCGGCCCGTTTGCGGGCCGGGGGAGGGCAAACCTCCATATCGACCGACGAACCGCGTCTTAATCATCATGAACACCCCCTCATCAAAACGATCACGCTTCAAAGCCATCCTCAAGGCTGCCGTTCAGCGACGCAGCGCATCGATGGTTGGATTGATTTTTGTCGTCATCTGTGGCGCCCTTGGGGCGATGCAGGTGATCTCAAATGAGGCGCTGGTCCTCGGAATTACAGGAGTCGTGGCCTTTGAGTTTCAGAAGCAGCTTGACAAGGGGGTACCGCTGCTTCAGCTGACTTGTCTGATCGCAACTTTGCAGTGGTTAGTAGGGCCGATATTGAGCTACAATTACCCCATTGCCGTAGCACGCTATACGATGTATGTCCCACAACAGTTGTACTTCGGTTTTGCATTGCCGGCCACGGCATTCTTTGTAGCTGTAATGCTGGCCACAGGCGCCTCAGTGCATCAGCAGAGTATGTTAGCGGGTGTGAATCGCAGGCAGTTCTTCTCAATTGGAGTCATCTTGAATATTGTTGCAAATTCCGCGGCAATCTTGGCAGCCAGATCAGGAGAATCGGGACTTGCATTCTTTTTCCATCTCATCTCACAACTTCGTTATATTGGAGCATTGTATTTCCTGTTCTCACTTAGCCCATTAAGACTCATCTTGGCCGCGATTTCCTGCACGCAACTGTTTATGTCGTCTCTCGGGACGGGGATGTTTCATGACTTGATCCTTTGGCTGGCGATCATGTTCTGCTATTGGTTTGCCCAGAAAAAATGGCCGTTTCTATTTAAACTAACGATTCTGATGCTCGCATCATTCGCTCTTTTTTCGATTCAAGCCGTCAAAGCAGAGTACCGGTATAACCTCAAGCGTGGAACACCTCAGTCCCTGTTGGCCTTGGCATATGAATATGTCATCCCTACGGGAAGAGCGTGGGACAATGACGTTATGTCAACTACAATTTCCCGACTCAATCAGGGATGGATTGTGTCGGCAGTCATGAGTAACGTCCCGGAGAACGAGGCGTTTGCTGAGGGCGAGACTGTGAAGGATGCTGTTCTTGCTTCGGCGTTGCCAAGGTTCATTTGGTCCGAGAAAAAGACGGCCGGCGGCCGTGAGAACTTCCGCCGCTTTACCGGTCTAGAGATCTCAGAGGCTACCTCGATGGGTATAAGTCCACTGGGAGAAGCCTATGCGAATTTCGATGTGGACGGTGGAATTCTGTTCATGATTTTGTTTGGGGCGGTGTTTGCGACAATCTACTATGGGGTTCTAAGATATTGCATTAGTCATCCTACATTCTTCTTCTGGATTCCGCTAATATTCTACCAAGCGATGAAGGCTGAGACAGAGTTATTGATCGTACTCAATCAGTTATTCAAAGGCGCCATCGTCGCCTTCGCTGGGCATTATTTGACACATCTTCATTTTAAGTCGCGTCGAATTGCTTCCGTAGACTTGGATTAGCGCTTCCTGCCACAACCCGCAAGTTCCTCGTTCTCGCAATGTCGTTGATTATTTCGAGTTTATAGAGCCTCTCATCCCTTTACTGAAACAACGGATTTCGACGGTGAAAGAGAACTCTCTAAATGTCGTTCAGATCCGGCGACTCCCATCCGCAACGCAGTTCAGCGTAGAGCGGTATTTCAACGGAATCCAATCGCAGATCTCCCGATTTGTCTCCGTGACGAGTTGCCATGTTCCAGCATTGAGTCGAGGTCTCATTGGCCGGGTCTGGAATATGCTTTCTGCGTGGACACTCCGCGCTGACGTGTATCACGTGACTGGAGATATCAATTATGTAACATTGCTCCTGCCGCGGAAGAGGACTATCCTTACGATCTTGGACTGCCAGGTACTCTCCCGGCTAATCGGGTGGCGACGGTGGGTTGTCAAACTGTTATGGTTCGGGATTCCTGCTCGCAGGGTTACACGAATAACCGCGATTTCACACAGCACCAAGGAGGCCTTACTGAGAGAGGTCAGGTTTCCGGCGGATCGCATACACGTAATTCCCGTGTGTGTGTCTTCACAGTTTCAGCCAGATCCACGACGATTCAATCAATGCTGCCCAAGGGTTCTGCAGATCGGGACCAAGCCTAACAAGAATGTTGTTCGCCTCGTTAAATCGCTGGCTGGGCTCGAAGTTGAATTGGATATCGTCGGACCGATCGATGCTGAATTGATGGCGGCACTGGAGGATACGAAACTTCGATATCAGTCCTTTGGGCGTCTTTCCGATGAGGAAATCCTGGAACGCTATCGGGAAGCCGACATTGTGGCGTTTGTTTCGACCGAAGAAGGCTTTGGGATGCCGATTGTTGAAGCACAATGCATCGAGCGGGTTTGCGTGACGTCAAACTGTTCGTCCATGCCAGAGGTCGCCGGCGCCGGTGCGTGTCTGGTAGATCCACTTGACACTCAATCGATTCGTGCCGGATTCCTTCGAGTGATCCGCGATGCGGTGTATCGCGAGCAGTTGATCGCAGCAGGCAGAGAAAATCGGACGAGGTTTGACGCCGAGAGAATTGCTCGGCAGTACTCGGAGTTGTACCACTTGGTATTTCTTGAATCAAGAAGTGGAAGGCATCTCGCGTAGATTCTCCGTCTTGATGTGATAGGTTCAATACAGCCTTGCTGTCTCGCAAGTGATTTTAGGCCGTCATTGGATTTCAGAGACGAGGATTGAATTCAGTCGATCGAATGAAAACGGGGACAATCAAAGTGAGAGTGAATCCTCGCCCAAGCCTCCCTCCAAGGGTCCCTTGGAGCGATGTTGTGCGTGCCGTTGCTACAACACTTGTCGCATGCGTCCATGCCACAGATGCGTTTACTCCTTTCAGGCAGGTAATCCACAGAGAGAACTTCGTTGAGTGGACTGCGTCGGTCATCTTTGCATCCATTTCGCGAATTTGTGTTCCACTCTTCTTTTTGCTTTCGGGTGCCCTTCTGTTAGAGAAGGCACATTCACCGGGCGAGTTCTTGAAAAAACGACTACTGCGAATA
>JAEUII010000116.1 GCA_016795145.1 Planctomycetaceae bacterium | reverse complement strand
TGCCGTCTTTGTTCTTGCGAACCGGGCAGAGCATCCACCATTTGAAGGCGATCTGTTCGTCAGACCATGTCTGCACAATGTCATGCCGAGATCTCAGGATGCAGTGAAAATGGTTGCTCATCACCGCATAGCCCAGCACCTCAATGCCCATGATCCCCGCCAGAAACTCCAGCCGCTGCCGAATCAGTTCTCGGCGGTGGTCGTAGTTCTTCCCCGAGACACTGTCCTTCCCACAAAGAAACGCCCGCCGCACGCATCGATTGACGCAGTGGACAATCTGAACCTCCCCATCCACCAACACATCCCGCCGATTCCTCCGAGCCATCGCCGCTGTCTCCTCAAATTGCTGCTCTGAAAACCGTCACCAAACTCTGAACCTGAAGGAACGCAAATCACTTGACCGAGTGTTGCAGAACTGACAAACTGTGTCAAACGACAGATGGATGGCCCCGTTTTCAGCCCCGATATGTACGACGGAATTGCCTGTCGGCTACATTAGACGCCGTTCTTCACAACGCTTGGTATTACCCAATTCACAAACAGAATGAGTGAAGCTATGAACCTACGAGTAAAGAGTGCTGAATCGGCGTGTCCTTTTCTTGGGTACCGAAAGGCACCAAGGTCGGCTGCGTCGAGCATCCCGCTGCTACTTCGAAGAAGGCACCCCTTCACGCTATTTCTTTTCTTCCTAAGCCTTTCAATACAATCAGCAAAGTGTCAAGCACTGCAAACCGCAGAGGTATCAGCTCCGAAGCGACTATTTTCAAACGTAGAAGCCGACAAGGCGGCATTTCTAGATTTGCTAAAGCCGCTCCGGCAGGCGCATCTGGACGAAGGTCGCCATCTGATTGATCGCCTAGACGTTTCTGGTCATGTAATCCCCGGAGATCTGAAATTCCGTCTGCTGATTGACGGTCTCAAGCTACGATCCGAATGGGGTATCGATCGAGAAGATCTGCAGTTGACAGTTTCTAATGGAAATACATTTTACGCTCTTTCCGGGAATTTCCTGACAATTGGGAATTGTAACTCCTCTCTCGATTGGTTTCTGAATGGACCAGCAGTTAGTAAATTCGAGTTTCCGTTCATCAATGTGGGGGAGTTAATGACGCAGTCTTACTTCGATGAGGGACTTCTTGCCGTGGTGGAGCAAGGTCTGCATAGGGAGCCGTACCCAAGGATTTCGATATGGCGAGAGGGGACTTCTATATACATAGAAAGTGTTCCGTCCGAAGACTGGAAGACGAAGTACATTGGTCCAAAATGTACTATCCGCTTTGATGAAGAACACGGTTTCTGGCCCGTCCAAATGACCTATGAGACTCCGGATCGCTCCGTATCTTCGGTGTCTAAAATGCAGAAGCTGGCAGATGGACTACACTTTCCTAAAGAGTATCAAGTTGTAACCACCGAGGGGAGTGCCGTCTCCCTGAAAACATTTGTGCTGACATCGGTCAAATTTGGAGATTTTGAAGTTGATGAGTCACTTTTCGGATACGAGTCTTTGGGCATACGATCGGGGGTAAGCGTAGAGGATAGGCGAAAGAATCCCTCTAGAAATTTTATCTGGGGCAAGAGCCCTTATGATGAGAAGGTCTTAGCTGAAGCGATCGTCGACGGCCGAGAGCCAGAAAATCGAAACGCTAGTAGACTTATGATTCTGGTGATGAATCTGGGTCTCTGCCTTCTGGTCGTGCTCTTCTTTTTCCTAAAGAGAACTAAGTCCGGCCCATGAAAGTGGCGGGGTGCGTAGGTTTTCCGCTTTATTTCATGTCAAAGCCAGTCCACACGATGGAAGAGGTATAGATCTTACGGCGCATTGAAAGCAGAACAGATTTTGCCAGCCTGATTGCCTAGGCAATTGCGCGGCCAATTAGTCGTTGAATTGCCGAGGGGTTCGGAAGTGGTCTCCAGCAACAGTGTATTGTACGATGTCGGTCAGAGAATGAAGTAAGTCTGTAGGGCCGCTAGATCTCCTTACCGAGGCAAAAGCGAAGCCTTTACGGCTAGATTCTGAACCTGCGAACCTCGATGAGGAATATGAATGAGCACTTTGTCAAAGCCTCGAAAAGCTCTCCCAATCGCAGTCCTTCTGATAATCGTGATTCATGTTTGTGCGGTTGCAGTACTCGACATGGAGAACAGTCCAAACATCGATGAGTGTGCGCATCTGGTTTCCGGCCTCCACCATTGGGAGTTTGGCCAATACGATCTCTATAGAGTGAACCCTCCGCTTATTCGCTCACTTGCATCTCTCTCATGTTACCTATGCGGAATTAGAAGCGACTGGCAGCATGCGGATACGCATAGTCTCGCTGCAAGGAGTGAGTTCCTTGTTGGGAGAGATTTTCTGAAAAAAAATGGCAGCCGACTATTTACCGCCGTCTCGATAGGAAGGCTCCTATTGCTCCCAATATCTTGCTTTGGGTGTTTCATCATCTATTCTTGGGGACGTAAGCACTACGGCCACGACGCCGGCGTCATGACTCTGGTACTGTATGCGTCGTCCCCTGACGTATTAACGTGGTCAGCGTCGATTACGCCGGACATGGGAAGTGCTATTGCGGCTATGGCAACTATTTGGGTGTCCGGCCGGTGGATGCAGAAAGCGGACACTACAGACGCGATTGGTCTAGGTATCGCTATTGGAATCTCAATTCTGGCCAAATCTACACTGATCCTGCTAGTGCCGTTCTTTATACTTGTATCAACCCTGAGCGATTTCGCTATTGTCCGCAGAAAATTTGGCATGCCAATCATTCCCCTAAGACGTAGAGCCGCAGGTATCGTGCTGCTTACCTTAGTAGCGCTGTTCATACTCAATTTGGGCTATTCATTTGAAGGATCACTTACTCGGTTGGGTGACTTCGAATTTACTTCATCTGCTCTGCGCGGCGATTTCCCAGCGGACGGCGAATCGGGGAATCGATTTGTCGGGACTGTCTTTGAAGACATTCCAATTCCGCTCCCAAAAAACTTTTTGAGGGGGCTGGATGTTCAGAAGCACGACTTCGAGAGAAAGAAGTACTCCTATCTATTCGGCGTTCAGCGTCTTGGTGGGTGGTATCACTATTATGCCGTTGCGTGGCTGGCAAAGTCCACGATTGCCAGCATAATCGCCGCATTCTTTGCTTCTTTGTCGCTTTTACATTCAAAGCGTGAAGTAGCATTCGAAGAATGGGTCATGATGTTGTTTGCGGGAGCATATTTCATTTTGATCAGCAGCGAAATCGGATTCAGCAAGCACTATCGATATGCGCTTCCATCATGTGTGGCGATACTCTTTCTGTCGTCAAGATTCTTCGCGCTGTCTGCCGAGTCGTTTGCAAAACGGGCCTGCATTTATGCACTGCTCTTTGCTTCAATTGCCGAAACAGCCGTTAACTACCCTAGTGTTCACAGCTACATGAATTTGTTGGCTGGAGGAGCGAGATCAAAAGAAAAGTGGCTCCTTGATAGCAGCGCCGATTGGGGGCAAGACCTTCTTCGCCTCAAAGCATGGACTGACCGGAATGCCAAATGTCAACCTCTTTATTTGGCGTATTTCGGGGGCCGCTTGAACCCACCGGAGTATATAGGAATTGTTTCCGTTCCTGTTCCGAAGCGGCAGCGAGACGGGTCAGCTCCACAACTGCAACCCGGCTGGTATGCTCTTAGCGTGAACCTCGTTCATGGCCTAATTTGCTCCGACTCTAATGGCAGTGACTACACATATTTTCAGAGATTGCAGCCTACAGAATTCATTGGCGGAACGATCTACCTTTACCACATCACGGAGAATCAAGATGCTGATTGAGCAAAGCGGTCGCGCTATCGCCATCTTGCGCTTGATACACGACGCCGTCTGCAAGAAGGAAGACGGCTGGACCGATGACAAATGGTTCCTCTAAAAAGCGAATCGTTTTGCCATCAGTCAGCTGCAACGACACCTTATCCAAAGCGAAATGCCAAGTCGTTCCGTCGGCGACAAAAATAGCCGTACGCTCGCCTTCTTTGTGGCGTGAGGGGTTTTCAAAGAACTCATCGATGAAATCTTTGCAATGCCTACAATTCTGTCGTACAACAACCAGCATCCACTTCCCTTTTGTAAGAACTGAAAGAGTTGGATGTTTTTCACTTACAATCGGCCATTTCTTGTAGAGTGTTTCAGTAGCGGTCAGAATTATTTGTCTCTCGCTACTCCTCTTTAGGCCATAGCGGATAGCAGGTGCCGCCATTATCGCGAAAATAATTAAAGAGAGGAGGACGATCGAAACCTGTCTGATTGCTTGTCCCTTGGGGGGGCGATGTGGCTTTGCAAAGCCCAAGCCTACCAGTGCCATGACATCGATTGTCAGCATTGAAGATGGCGAAACTGTCTTCGAGAAACAGTCACAGTCTTGCATGGTCACGACCGCAGTGAGTGATGCGATGCAGAATACGAAAAAGAGTGTGATTGCCAGCGCCCATGCAGCATACGTTCGGCAGAGGAGCAATACCAGTGCAGAGAAGATTTCTATGGAAATCACGATCGACAACAACCAAGAGTTGCTGAGAAGGCCGCTTCCGTGCAGAATCTCTGCGCTATCTACTAGCTTCTTTGTCGCCGCTGCCGCTAGCAGCGTGGCTAGAATTAACCTAAGGCCGGGAAACAGGGGCCATCCACCCTTGTAAGGTGGCGGAAACGCGCCGAAGTCGAGTCTTTTCGTGGGAGTTTCTCTTCTTTCCGCATGAGTAAATTCTCGGCGTCGCAACTGCTTTGCTCCCTGACTACCATCAACTGGCACACTCGTTATTATCAAGAATCGGGCTTGACATTTTTCGGGGTGTCATGAAGAGAGTTCCTTCCGGGGAGCTTTGGTCATTTTGACAAACCAGAATGACCCTCAATCTAAACGCCCGGCCCCGACATTTGGGCTCCGGGCGTTTTTCGTTGAAGGCGATCATTTTTAACGGCACTCGTGGACCAGACCCTGCGTTTAGTGACAGTCCCCGTAGCATTCCGCCGGTACGATCGCGATCTCTGTTGAAAATTCTTCCACGAGATTAATTGGAGCCCAGCACTCGAAGCCCGTGAGGAACACTCTCGAATTGTCTGTTTTGTTGAAAAGCAATGAAGATGCCCGCTGACATTTCAGACACTTCTGACGAGGCCCTTGCGGTCCAGTTGGAGTGTCTGCGTCAGATGTCTCCTCACGAACGACTGCGACGGACCTGTGCCTGGTCAGGTCAGGTGCGGCGGATGGCGTTTGAGGCCATTCGCAGGCGTCACCCTGAATACTCGGAAAACGAGGTTCGCCTGAGTTTCATTGAACTCACCTTCGGCAAAGAACTGGCGGAAGAGGTTCGAGTCTGGCAACAGGCGCAGCGGCCGTGAGCGACTACGACGATCTCGTCGCTGCACTTTCGCCTGTCTCGGCGGCTCTTGCATGAAAACAGGGGCCATCCACCTTTGTAAGGCGGCGGAAACGCACCGAAGTCTAGTCTTTTCGTGAGAGTTTCGACTTCTTTCCGCATGAGGTTCATTTGGTCCTACGGGCCATTTATTCGCCTGGCCCGGTACAGCTTATCCGCGTCAATCCGCGTGCATCCGCGGTTTCCAACCATCTGCACCCCAGTGTTTTGGCGTGCGGGATGCGTCAGCTTCGCGGTATGCGATTCCTTTTGTGAATTTCGCATTTGGAACCGCGAATGGACGCGAATCCACGCGAATGAAACACAGGAGAGTCAACCAATCTTCTGCCACATCTCTTTACCCACCGGCACTCGTTCTGTGACACTGGGGAGACGAGCTGAAAACTAAGAACTGAAAACTGAAAGCCCCTCACCCCCGGCCCCTCTCCCCGAGGCGGGGCGAGGGGAGAGTGGGAAAAGATGGAAGAAAGGTGGGGCAAGCCCATCGGGGCCTGATTCTCCCGTCCACAGTCGGCTTGCCCGACTGGAGCGAACGGTTCGCGAGCTGACGCTCAGTCGCTCGCCGGCCTCTGGTTCTGAAGCCATTCGCGTAAATTCGCGTTCATTCGCGGTTCCTCAACAGCACTTATGCGTCGACATATCGTGATCCGTCAAAGTGGCTGGCCCCGTTGTTTGGGGCCCGTTGTTTTATCAGCTTCGCGGTATGCGATTCCTTTTGTGAATTTCGCATTTGGAACCACGAATGGACGCGAATCCACGCGAATGAAACACAGGAGAGTCAACCAATCTTTTGCCCCACATCTCTTTACCCATCGGCACTCGTTCTGTGACACTTGGCAGACGAGCTGAAAACTAAGAACTGAAAGCTGAAGCCCCTCACCCCCGACCCCTCTCCCCGAGGCGGGGCGAGGGGGAAAAGATGGAAGAAAGATGGGGCAAGCCCATGGCGGCGGGATGAAGACCGCCTGCTGAAAGCTGAAAACTGAAAACGAGGATGGAGATCATGGGAGTCGGCTAGCGCCTCAGGCTCAGAATGTTTGCCACAATCGGATTTGTCATCTCAGAGTCCCTGTGTTTTCTGATCGCTACAGATTTCGACTGAAACTGATCGAGGACCGAGGTCGAAAGGGCTGAAGAACGATACCCTTTTGTCAGCGTTGAATGCGTCTAATTCCATTTGCCATTCGAGGGTCGTTCGTGTGATCATGGCTGCTCCGTCAGAATAACGAAGAGGGGTTCGTTATTCCTACGCAGGCGGGAATCCAGAACGTTGAAAGCAGGGTTCCCGCCTGCGTCGGGAATGACGGCTCAACCCAAATTGTTGATGTGACAAACCACTAGCTCGAAGCGCCCATGAGGCACTTCGTTGTTGAGACGCTCCCATGTTTGAAGCGCGAAGAACTCGTCCCATGCGAATTGTGCTTGCGTCGTCTGAAGCCGTGCCGTTTTCAAAAACCGGGGGGCTCGCCGATGTGACCGGAGCACTCGCCAAATCACTCGACCAGCTGGGTCATGATGTCGTTTTGATTGTCCCGGATTACTACCTCCTGAGGCAGTCAGCAAAGGGCCTGCCTCCGATCTACGACACAGGTCTGAAGCTGACGCTGACCATGAACGGTCGGCCGATTACGTGTTCTGTGAACTGGTCGACACTTCCGGGAACTCAGGTGAGGGTCCTGCTGGTTCGACAGCCGGATTTCTTCGACCGA
The DNA here is from genome assembly GCA_016795145.1 of Planctomycetaceae bacterium. GTDB lineage: Bacteria > Planctomycetota > Planctomycetia > Planctomycetales > Planctomycetaceae > SXXK01. The sequence goes on along the minus strand of JAEUII010000116.1, from coordinate 41,356 downwards.
CGTCAGCTGTATCAGGAACATGGACACGGATACGTCGACAACTGCGAACGGTTCTGTTTCTTCAGCCGAGTCATTCCTGAAATCTGCCGCAGAATGGTGCTGCGTCCGGACGTGATTCACTGCAATGACTGGCAGACAGGCCTGGTTCCCGCACTGATCCACAGTCAGTACGCAGGCAGTCCGGGCTTCGAGAACACCGCCACTGTGATGACTCTGCATAACATGGCGTACCAGGGACGCTTCTGGCATCTGGACATGCCGCTGACAGGAATGGACTGGCGCTATTTCAACTTTCATCACATGGAAGCTTGGGGTGATTTGAATCTGCTCAAGACCGGGATCGCCTTTGCGGATCAAATCACAACCGTCAGCCCAACCTACGCGAAAGAGATTTGTACGTCGGACGGAGGATACGGGCTGGAAGGTCTGTTGAATCATCGTCGCAATGATCTCGTCGGCATCCTGAATGGCATTGATGACGACGTGTGGAATCCGGAGAAAGACTCACTGCTGCCTTCGCCTTATTCTGCGGCGACTCGTTCCACAGGAAAGCCAAAATGCAAAGCTCACCTGCAGGAGAGACTCAAGCTGCCAGTGCGTCAGGACGTGCCGGTTCTGGGAATGGTCTCCCGTATGGCCGACCAGAAGGGGTTTGACCTTGTGATGGGCTCCGCCGAGCGACTGCTGAAGCAGGACTTACAGCTGGTATTCCTTGGCACCGGCGATCCTCACTACGAAGGGCAGCTCAAGGAGCTGGCTCAGCGATATCCGCAGAAGGTTGCGGCCGAGATCGGCTTCGATGAATCACTGGCCCACCAGATTGAAGGGGGATCGGACATCTTCCTGATGCCCAGCCGGTTTGAACCCTGCGGACTCAACCAGATGTACAGTTTGCGGTATGGAACAGTTCCGGTCGTTCGGAAGGTGGGAGGTCTCGCGGATTCGGTGACGAATCTGAATGGTGATCCTGCGTCGCTGAATGCCGCTACCGGGTTCGTGTTCACCGACTATCAGCGTGACGTGTTTGCTCAGACGGTTGAGCGTGCCGTGGAGACCTACCGCAACAAACCGGTCTGGGACCGACTTGTTCAGAACGGGATGGCACAGGACTGGTCCTGGAATCGAAGTGCCTCCCGGTATGTCGACGTTTATCAGCGAGCCCATGGCCGCATGGCTGCACGGAACGCCGAGAACCGCTGCTGATTTCGATGTCAGAAGTTCCAGTCTTGTAATTTCTACATCGAGATCTCGTTGTAATTTCTGCAAAACCGGCTGAGTTTCGGCACTGTAGAATTCTTGTCGAAACAAATGCTCAAGTCGTAAGTACCATTGGTAATTAGACTTGAGTCGATGCGTTGCTTCGTCTGAAAAACTGTTTCAGACCTTTTGGCACGGTGGTTGCTTTTTGTTTCTGTCGAGAGAGATGAGGGCTCGGAGTGAGATCCTGGAGCCCGACACTGCCTTGAGAAAGCAGTGCTATTGAGAGAGACGGATGACTCGCCTGAGAAACGAGTCAACCACTGTGAACGAGCGCCTGAGAACCTCGTTCGCCTGAAAAAGGCCATCGGATTGAGTTCGATCCGATCGGCCTTTTTTCTTGCGCGCTACGAAGTCGTTCAGTCCATTCTACTGACAACATCTGCTAACCTCGATCTGTCGGCTCGTAGTCGTCGAGTCGTGTTCGTGATGGCCCCGGTACAATCGAGCCGTCAACAAGAATCAGAGTCAACAATAACCAGAATGGAGAAGAATCGATGAAGCGACATGTCAGGTGTCTGGCATTCCTCGTTGCCATCCCCGCGCTTGTTCTGAACAGCGTAGCAAACGCTCAGACGAACTCCGAGATTCCAACTTCGATCCGAACACCGGACAGCGCTGACAGCCCGATTGGCAAGCTGGAATTTACGGACGGAGCACCGAATCAAGCAACGCTCGACAAGGTCTACGACAACCTTGACTACACGCACGCATTCGAAGCGTTTGTGAACACGATGCAGGGTGTGAATGCGGCAGCAATCCGAAAGGGATTCCTCGACATCGGAGTAAAGGACAACGAGATTCTGGTGTTCTCCCGATTGATGGATGCAAAGTCGCTGTTCCTGACAGCAAATGCTGACACCGTATATTTCGTGGGTATCCTCGACCTGACAAAGGGGCCGATGGTACTTGAGACCCCGCCCAACGCTCTTGGAACACTGGATGACATGTGGTGGCGCTGGGTCACCGATTTCGGAACGCCGGGACCAGACCGGGGCACTGGAGGAAAGTACCTCGTCCTGCCGCCAGGATATGACGGTCCTGAACCTGAAGGTGGGTTCTATGTGGCACGGTCAAGAACAAACCGTGTCCTGATTCTCGGCCGCATGTTTATGGAGAACGACAACCCCGCACCGGCGGCGGAAGCGATCCGGAAGTTTACGAAAATCTATCCATATGGAGCTGGCGGAGTCGGTACGAGTATCGCCGGGTTCTTGAGCGGCAAAACCAGGCTTGCTCAGATTTCACCTCCACCGGAAACGGTATTCCACGAAGGAAGCGGCAAGGTAATCAATACGATCCCGCCAAACGATTTCAGCTATTTTGAATTGCTGAATGAGGTCGTGCAGCAGGAGCCTGCAACCGCGATCGACCCGGAGTTAATGGGTCCCATCGCTGCGATCGGGATTGTCAAAGGCAAGCCATTCGCACCCGACGCACGCATGCGAAAAATCCTCACCGATGCGGTTGCCGTCGGCAATGCGACCTCGCGCAGTCTCTTTATGGCTCCGCGATCACCGGACTGGTACTACTACCCTGGCTCAGCGTGGTCGAACTTCCTGTTTGTCAGCGGTCACGATTTTGAAACGCCAATCCCTGTGATCACCGGCGAGGGGGTGAAGCCGTTTCCAGCGACCGGGTACAGGACACTCGACGCGCGATCAGCATTCTTTTACGGGATCACAGGCATCACACCTGCAATGGCGATGCGATTGCCAGGGATCGGATCCCAGTATCTTCTTGCGTTCCAGGATGCCAACAAGCAGTTCTTTGATGGTTCAAAGACCTATAAGGTGACGCTGCCAAAAGGTATCCCCGAGGCGAAGTTCTGGTCCCTGACACTGTATGACAATCAGTCTCGATCGATGCTGGCGACGCCACAGGGCTATCCTCGTGCTGGCAGCCAGAACTATCCATCACCGGCTGCGGTGGCGGACTCGTCTGGCGTCACGACAGTGTATTTTGGTCCGAAGCAGCCGACTGGTGTCGGGCGAGGCAACTGGATTCAAACGACGCCCGGCAAAGGGTGGTTCGTCATCCTGCGTCTCTACAGTCCGCTCGAGCCATTTTTTGACAAGAGCTGGCGGCCAGGTGAAATCGAACTGGTTCAATGAACCGGCTGGAGGTTTGCCAAACCCGGATTTGGGGTGGACCGTCATTTCTGCCTGCGCGGGAATGACGGCACCCTTCATCGCTCTGCCGGAGAACTCTGCCACATCGTGTCAAACGCTGGCGAAATTTCCAGGTGAGGTATTACGGTACCGGAATCGCAAACGGCCAGATGAGCGGGATCAGGATGACACAGGCGATCCAGAGCAGCACGTTCAGTGGAACACCGACTTTGACGAAGTCGCTGAAGCGGTAACCGCCCGGGCCGAAGACCATCATGTGAGTCTGATAGCCGACGGGCGATGCAAACGCGAACGATGCCGCCAGAGCGACTGCCATGACGAAGGGGCGAGAGTCCAGGTGCAGCAGTGCAGCGGTCTTCAGACAGAATGGAAACGCCAGTGCGGCCGCGCCGTTGTTGGTGATCAGTTCATTCAGAACCATGGTGACAAAGTAAATCGCTGCCAGCGTTGCGTAAGGGCCAAGCGGTTGAGTGACAGCAACGAGCCAACTCGCCAGCATCTCTGCGGCCCCGGATTTCTCCAGGGCTGACCCCAGGCCGAACGAAGCACCGATGGCGATCAACACGGGCCACTCGACGGACTGACGAGCATCTGCGGCGGACATGCAGCGAGTCAGCACCATCAAACCGCCGGCGACAAATGCTCCGAGCATCGCGGTGTCGCTTTTGGCGAAGAACATTGTTCCCAGAAGGCCCGCGAAGATGACAATCGCAACCCACCATCGCTCATGCCGGACTGGCTGCGAACCTTCGACGTCGCTGACCAGATAAAAGTCCGGATTGTTGCGATGAGCCTGAGCGAAGTTGGGGCCGGTCTGAAGCAGCAAAGTGTCGCCTGATTCGAGTTTGACGTCACCGATTTTTGTCGTCAGACGTTCCCCGTTTCGATGAATCGCGACGATCGCTGCGTTGTAGTGAGTTCGGAACTGAGCATCGCGGACCGTTTGGCCAATCAGCGGTGATGATCGGCTGACGACCGCTTCGCAAAGGCGTCGACGTCGCTGTTCCGCGGCCTGCGGATCTGCAGTTTCTGACGCAGGCTCCAGTCCGGGAATCTTCTTCAGGTCAACAATCGTGCTGACAACTCCCGTGAACACCAGTCGGTCATTGGCTTCAAGAACAGTGTCGGGGCTCACCGGGGCAATCACGGTACCTCGACGGTCGATTTCGATCAGGAACAGGCCCGGCAGTCTTCGCAGGCCAGCCGCTTCAACGCTTTGAGCCACCAGGCGGCAAGCCGGAGTAACGACCATCTCGACCAGGTATTCACGACGTGCATCGCCCAGCTGTTCCATCAGCTCTTTGCGTTCAGGAAGCAGCTTGCGACCGATGGTCATCATGTAGATGCCACCAATGATGGCGCAGGGAACACCGGCATATCCAATTTCAAAGAACCCCATTTCCTGAAGATTGTTTTTCCGCAACAGACCGTCAACGACAAGATTCGTGCTGGTCCCGATGCGGGAACAGCAGCCGCCAAGAATTGTCATGAACGACAGAGGGATCAGGAGCTTTGAAGGTGCCACGTGATGCTTGCGACACCACGAAATCACGACCGGGATCAGCATCGCCACGATGGGCGTGTTATTCAGGAAGGCGGAGGTTCCGACTGCAAAAAGTCCAATGACAAGAAGTCCGCCGAGTTCCGAGTTGACGGGTCCCAGAATGCGCGTACCAACAGCGTCAACAACCCCGGTTTCCTTTAATCCAGCCGTCACGACAAACAAAGCGGCGACCATCAGCAATGAGCTGCTGATGAACCCGCTAAAAGCTTCTTCAGTCTTGATGACACCAGAAAGTGACAGCACCAGAATCGCTGCCATGAAGACCAGATCCGCTGGTTTCTCCAGCATCAGCGCGATCAGCACAACGACCGTAACGGCGATCGTGAAAACTGGACTGAACCACGGAGCGTCCAGGATAGGAATGACACACAGCTGTTCCAAAAACATTTCTTCCGATCCAATGTGTTCTGAGCATCATGACTCGAACGGATTTTCCCACGGAGCGTATCGGTTTCGGCGGTTGGCTGCTACGGGTTCTGCCGATTCACGGGCTTTTTGCGAATTGCCGCGAACATGAGAGACGGTTCTTGATTAAGCGTCTGTTCGCTACCATGATCAAATCCCCTTTTTCTGCAGTTTTCGCAGGAAAACAACAGCCCTCCGTTCCCCGCCCTCCGGGAGTCTTTCATGACTCACATCCGCTTGTTCGTCCTGTCGTTGGCACTGGCCATCATTTGGCCGCAACTCGCCGCCGCAGCGACTTTCACTGACGACAGTATTGAGCAAGTGATTCGGCCGCTGCTGAAGCAAAAATGTGGGGCCTGCCATGGGCCTAAGGAACAGAAGGCGTCATTGCGTCTTGATGCTCGCCATGGTGTGTTTCGGGGTGGCGATGGCGGCTCCGTTGTGGTTCCCGGAAAGAGCAATGAGAGTCCACTGATTCAGCGAGTCGAATCCAACGATCCGGATATTCAGATGCCACCGGAAGGTGATCGACTGACAGCCGATGAAATTCGAGTGCTCAGGGAATGGATCGATTCTGGTGCGGACTGGCCGGAGTCTGATTATGACCGAGAAGCTCTGGTGGATCCTCGTCTCAAGCACTGGTCCTTCCAGCCGCTTTCAACCGCTGAACCTCCGAGCTTTTCGGAAGCAGACGTCGCAGCTCGACAGTTTGTCAGGAACCCGATTGATGCGTTCATTCTGAAGTCACTGCGAGAACACCGGCTGGAACCGAATCCTGAAGCCGCTTCGACGACGCTCGTTCGACGTGCGTTTCTTGATCTGACCGGATTGCCTCCGCGGCCGGAAGACGTTGATGCGTTTGCAAATTTGCGTGACCCACAGGCGTGGCCGCAGCTTGTCGATTCACTGCTCGCCAGTCCTCGCTACGGTGAACGATGGGCTCAGCACTGGCTTGATGTCGTCCGTTATGCGGATACTCATGGGTTTGAAGTCAACACCTCGCGCGACAATGCCTGGCCATACCGCGACTATGTGATCCGCGCGCTGAACGAAGATCGTCCGTACGATCAGTTTGTCCGGGAACAGATCGCCGGGGATCTTTATGGTGAAGATGCTGCAACGGGTTTCCTTGTCGCGTCGGCCGTTCTGCTGCCTGGTCAAATCGGCGCGGATGATGCATCGAAGCGACTGGCTCGTCAGGATGCACTCGATGAGATCATCGTTGGCACCAGCAGTGCGATTCTGGGAATGACGATCGGCTGCGCTCGATGCCACGATCACAAGTTCGACCCGATTACTCAGCAGGACTACTACTGTCTTCAGGCATACTTCTCCGGGATCGATTACGGCGATCGTCCCCTGGTGGATCCGGGGCTTCAGCAGCGCAAAGTCAAAGCTCAGGAACTGCAGCCTCGGATCGATGAGCTGCAGAAGCGATTGCGAGACACCGTGCCGCTGGCGACTGTTGCCAGAACACTCATTATGGATGAAGAGGATACTCGGTACGTTCAGTTCCTGAAGACGCCGAACGGTCCTGGACAGAACCCGGAAGGGACTAAGCCCGGGTATCGAAACGATCCTGGCAGTCGCGATCGTCAGGCTAATCTCAGTGCAGGTCGCTACACGTGGTGGAACAATGTTCCGGGCGAAGATGTGGCGGTATGGTCTCCGAATGTTGAAGGAACATTTCGGTTGTGGCTTTCGTGGGGGGCGCACGGCAGCGGAGTCCATACTCGAGACGCTCGATACATTCTTGACCGCGACGGAGATCTCGCCACGAAATCCGATCAGGAACAGCTGGCGAGTGTTGATCAGTACTACCAGGCCGGCATCAAGGAAGGCATGACGGAGCAGGTGCCGCTTTGGAGTGGCCTTCAGGATGTTGGGCCTGTCCAGTTGCAGCCATCGTCGAAGATTGTGCTGCGTGGTGGAGATACCGGCACTGGCATCACGGCCGATGTTCTGGTTCTTCAGGAATCGACGTCCGGTGATCAGGGAATACTTCCCAGGCTTCGTGCCCCCGTGAATGCTCGGCAGACATCCGAACATTTTCCGAAAATCGCCGCTCGTTATGTTCGCCTCACGACGACAGCAACCAGTGAGAATGATCGATACGAACCGTGCATTGACGAACTGGAAGTGTTCGGCCCCACGGCTCCGCCGGAGAACCTGGCCCTGGCAAGCCGAGGTGTCAAACCGACTTCGTCTGGCAACTATTCTGACATCGGCATTCATCAACTGAAGCACATCAACGACGGGCTGTATGGCAACAGTCAAAGCTGGATCTCCAATGAACGAGGACGAGGATGGGTGCAGCTGGAGTTTCCAGAGCCGCTGGAAATCGACCACATCGAATGGGCGCGCGATCGTGAAGGAAAGTTCGCTGATCGTCTGCCAGTTCGTTACGAGATTGCTGTATCGATGGATGGCCAAACATGGACGACCGTGGCCAGCAGTCAGGATCGAGTTCCCCCTGAGACACCATGGGATCCCATTCAGGCCCTGCTGCGCGATGCACCGTCACAGTCCGAGGATGAAGTGGCAGGTCTTGCGAATGAGCTGCATCTATTGAAGAAGACTCAGACAGAACTTCTCGCGCCACGCATGGTCTTTGCGGGTGTTTTTCATGCACCGGATCAGACGTTTTTGCTGCGACGAGGTGATCCGGAACAGAAGGTCTCGGAAACGAAGCCAACGTTGCCCGCGGTGTTTCAGACAGGCCCGAATGCTGAGGCACTTTCTCAGCCAGGTTCCACTTCGAACGTGATGTCGCCCGAGTTGACCGACGAGCAGACTCGACGGAGAGAATTAGCGAACTGGCTTTCATCGCCCTCCAATCCACTGACCGCGCGAGTCTTCGTGAATCGACTGTGGCAGCATCATTTTGGTCGCGGCATCGTGGAGACTCCGAATGACTTTGGGATCAACGGAGATGCACCGTCGCATCCTGAGTTATTGGACTGGCTGGCTGCGGAGTTCATTCGAAGTGGCTGGTCGATTAAGCACATGCATCGTCTGATGATGACCTCGTCCACGTACCGGCAATCTTCTGCCATTCGTCAGCAGGCTGCTGCCGCAGACGGCAACAATGAATGGCTCTGGCGATTTGCTTCGCGACGGCTGGAGAGTGAAGCGATTCGCGACAGCCTCTTGTTTGTGACGGGGGAACTGAATCTGAAGGCAGGCGGCCCGGGCTTTAACTTTTTCAAAGCCAAGGGAGGGCTCGATGGCTTTCCTCCGGTGGAAGACTTCACCGAGGAAGAGCTGCGACGGATGATTTACGCTCATCATGTTCGAATGGAACCTGTCCCCGTCTTCGGAGCCTTCGATTGTCCGGATGCAGGACAGTCAATGCCGAAACGAAGTCGCTCAACCACCGCCCTGCAGGCTCTGAATCTGTTCAACAGTCCGTTTGTGATTCAACGTGCGGAGAAGCTGGAACAGAGGGCTCGACGTGAAGCCGGCGAGGATCTTCAGAAGCAGCTCCTGTTTGTGTACCGAAACACGCTGGGACGAGCTCCGTCGGAGGATGAGGTAAGAATCCTTGGCGAGGCGGCTGAAAAGTATGGCCTGGCGGTTGTTTGTCGGTCGCTGATGAACAGCAATGAATTCCTGTTTCTGCCGTAGAGGTTAGTCGAAGGTCGCAGCGACCACTGGCTGTTCTACACCGAGTGCCACGCCATAATGTCTGCACACATGTCTCTGTTAAACAGGAGATTTGCGTAAACTGTCAGCAACTTTGCTCAAACGTTGACATGAACTGACGGGCGAAATACGCTCCATCCAGTTTAATCCTTTTCTTTCCCGGAGTGAGTTGATGAGCCTGCGAAGTCAAAGAACGCGTAAGTCAGGGTTCACCCTGATTGAGCTGCTGGTGGTCATTGCCATTATCGCCATTCTTGTGGCCCTTCTGCTTCCTGCCGTGCAGCAGGCTCGTGAGGCTGCTCGGCGAACACAGTGTAAGAATAATCTGCACCAGCTGGGGATTGCTCTTCACAACTATCACGATGTGTTCAACAAGTTTCCACCGGGTTCTTTCTGGAACAATGTCAACGGCGGACGAACGTACCAGCAAGGGAGCCTGCTGACTCACCTGCTGCCGTATGTTGAGCAGTCAAACATGTTTAATCAGATCCCGTTCAACAGCCCGCCAGCACCATCCTATAACGTCAATGACGCCACATTGCCGGATGGGCGACTGATGCGTCAGGTGTTCTTCGTTCCTGGTTTCGTTTGCCCGTCGGACACAGCCGGGAACCGCTTCAACAATGTCAGTACAGTTCAGAATTATGCTGGCAGCAAGGGAGCATCAAACGCTGGAAGCCCCACAGGCGGCAATCCGGCCCAGTCACCAACCTGTCCGGACAAGTATCTTGGCTACAGGATGGGGGATACACACGCAAGCGGAGTGTCCGGTCCCTTTCACCGAAATGGCCGAAGCGACTCCATGAAAGACTGCCCCGATGGACTTTCCAATACGATCTACATCGGAGAAGTGCGGCCAGAGTGCAGTAATCACATGCGACAGGGCTGGTTGCAAGCCAATAACGGACAGGGGATGGCATCAACGATTTACCCCATCAATCTGAACACCTGTGTTGAAGCTGCGAACACGGGTTGTAACTGGGTCAACAACTGGACGGATGAGTTTGGCTTCCGATCACGCCACACGGGCGGTGCACAGTTCCTTCTGGGCGACGGCGCCGTGCGATTCATCTCAGAGAATATTGATCACACGACCTACAACCGACTTGGTGCCAAAGCAGACGGCCAGGTCGTCACCGTTCCAGGTGAATGATTCGAGCCTGCTTGTCGCGAGCGATTGACCCCTGTCCGATTCGGCAGGGGTCTTTTTGATCCAATGCCTGTATGTTTTTCCTGAGATGGAACCTGTAATGTCTCGTTGTACTCTTCTGGCCCTGTGCCTTTTCGCGTTTCCGATGGGCTGCTCAAAAGGCGACCGCCCCGACATAGCGAAAGCGTCGGGCATTGTGACTCTCGACGGAAATCCGGTTGAAGGCGCCACGGTGACATTTGAGCCCGTGAATGGTGGACGTCCTTGTTTTGGAACAACGGACCTCGAAGGCCGCTTTGCCATTACCAGTTACGAGGAAGGTGATGGAGCACCAGTGGGCGAACATTTTGTTTCAGTGATCAAGATCTCAGGACCAGGCGCTGCTGCTCCGACACCGGATAGTGCGATGAGCCTGTCGGAAATTGCCCCACCAGGGGCCGACAAGGATAAGGCGGAAGATCCGGACAAGGAGACCATTTACCTGGTTCCGCGAAAATACATCAACGCCAAAACCTCCGGCCTGAAAATCACTGTTCCCGACGGCGGAAGCACCACTTTGGACCTCAAACTGTCAGTCCGCTAAGCGGTCGGCTGTTCGGCGAAACCGGTGGACCGGCAACACGTGGGCTGTGGTTGCCAGAATCAGATCGGGATTGCCGAATTTGGCTGAATTCACTAATCTCGCTCCTTCGGAGCGGCAGGAAAACGCCGACGAACTGTCGGCGTTTTTTGTTGCATCGCAAGAGTCCACGGAAGGACGTCAGTGAAGCTTCTTCAGCGATACATCTTTGGCGAGCTTGTCAGAGTCTTCAGCCTTTTGGTTGTTGTGCTGACGATCATGCTTGTCTTCGTGGGATTGTTTCGCGAAGCCACGGAGCGTGGTTTGGGGATGGTGCAGATTCTGCAAATCATGCCCTTTGTTGTTCCCAGCATGCTGCCCTTCACGATTCCCGCGACTCTGCTGCTGGCCGTGTGTGTTGTCTACGGTCGCATCTCCGGTGACCTGGAGGTCATTGCCGCCAAGGCTGCCGGTGTCAGTGCCAACCAGTTGCTGGCTCCTGCGTTTCTGCTTGGTGCCATTCTTACCGTCGGCTCCTTTGGCCTGACGAACTTTGCGATTCCCTGGGCCGTCGACAATATCGAACGCATCGTCACTCAGGCGATTGAAGACATCTTCCTTGATGTCCTGACAAGTCAGCATCATTACAGCGATGCCAACAAGGGCTATTCGATTACCGTGCATGATGTGCGCAATCGAACCCTGATCGATGCCACGTTCCAGTACCGTGCCTCAAATCATCAGCAGATCAGTGTGCGTGCCAGAGAGGCTCGTATTCGTTTTGATCTGGAACGCAAAGAAATTCGACTGACACTGAAGGATGCTCAGGGATCAAGGGCGGGAAGTGATTCTGAAGCTGAACTTGGACGTACCGAACTGTCATTTCCGCTACCGGAACAAATCGGCAAGGCTAAGGCCAGGCACCTGACACTGTCGACCCTGAAGACTCGGATCGCCGAATCGATCGAGCTTCAAAAGACGAAAGACGTTCAGGTAAACCAGGAAGCCATCGCGATGCTTCTTACCGGAGACTTTTCTGAACTGACGGGTGCATCGATGGCAAAAATGATGCATGAAAAGAAGAAGGCCCTTGAGGATGAGCGTCGATTTCGGGCTGAGATTTACAGCCGCTTTTCGATGTCCGCAAGCTGTCTGTTCTTTGCCTTTGTCGGCGGTCCGTTCTCCATGTTTCAGGCTCGCCGACAGTTCATCACCAGCTTCATCATGTGCTTCCTGCCCATCCTGCTGGTGTATTATCCCGTTATGTTTCTGATGATGAATCTGTCGAAGAACGGAACGGTCGATCCCTGGTGGGCCATGTGGATCCCGAATCTGATTCTGGGTGTCGTCGGCATGATCGTGCTGCGAAAAGTGGTTCAGCACTGACGGAGTTGAACTGACACCCCCTTGCCAGAAGAGAAGGTGGCGAGCGGTGCGGCGTGAGCCCGCCGCGTGCGATTCCTGCGACTCCTGCGATTCCATAACAAACAAGGAATAATCAAGAACCAGCAAACCCTCGGCGTGAGGAACGAAGGGCCCGAATCGCAAACAAATGACGCTGAATGCCGATAGAGCAGCTCTTTACTCGGCTTTACGAAAGGCCCGCCGATATTCCCCAGGCGCCATTCCTGTTGCGCTTCGGAACTGTCGGCTGAACGCGGCCTGATCATAGAACCCGCATCCCAGTGCGATCGAAAGCAGTGGCTCGTCTGTGGCTCGCAGTGCCTGAGCGGCTTGTTCGATGCGAGCTTTCGTCAGAATCTGACGAGGTGTCAGGCCGGTGATGCGTCTGACTCGCCGTTCAAACTGGCTCCAGGAGAGCCCGCTGCTCTTTGCAAGCTGTTCGATTCGAAGCGGTTTGCTGCAATCGCGATGCAGAGTCTCCAGAACGCCTGCCAGCGTACCAAGTTCCGCTCCACGCGATGCTGGTGTATCCAGGTCACGCGAAATTCCTGCGAGTGCGATCACATCTCCGGAAGCAGAACGGACGGGAACTTTTTGAGACACAAACCAGCCGACACCTCCGTCGGCCTGAGTGATCATTTCCAGGCGGTCACGCAGAGTTGTGCCTTTGGAAAACACTTCGTCATCCTGCTGTTCATATCCGGCGGCCAGAACAGCCGGGAAGATCTCCGACGCAGTTCGCCCAAGCAGCTGCGTTCGATGTTGAAATCCGGCACGCCGAACGAAGGCATCGTTGGCAGCGACATATCGCCGTGAACGGTCTTTCGCACAGAACAAAATGTCACCGATCGTGTCAAACAGAGTCTCCATGACATCGAGCCCCGGAGCAGATCGCAGAATCTGCTCACGCTGACTGGGAAGCCGTTTGGATGTCGGACGGGCAGCCATAAACACTCACTGAGCCATGGTGAATCACGTTCGCTTGTCGCATCGTACCGTTTTGTATTTTTTCCGCATCGACAATTCAGAATAACACCACGATTCTCTCTGACTTCTGTCGTACGCTTCGCTCATCAAATTTCCCACCACATCGAAGCAGCGGAAGGGCGCGAGCCCTCCGGTGTTGACCAAACTAAGGGCGAGCACAAACCAAAGGCGAGCACAAACCGGAGGGCTTGCGCCCTGCCGCTAGCTGTTCCGCAAAAGGAAATTCCCGTGGCTTCAGTCAATGAAAACGAGATCGGCCAGCGTGCAGTGGTTCTTGCCGAACGTCTCCTTTCAACGGCTCTTCGTCAGCAGTCTTCGATGGAACGCAAAGACGCGGCGAAGCTGGCGAGGATGATGAACGATCCGGCTGGCAAAGCCTTCACGTTTGCAATGGTGGATGAAGTCTTTCGAAGCCACAACAACGCCGTCGTGGCGGAACGATGGCGAGGACTGCTGAAGTCGTATGGTGTTCCTCGATACCTGTCTGTGACCGATCGACTACTGATCAGCGCTGGTGCGGTCGCGAGCAAGTTGATTCCGGAAACGGTAATGCCGGCCGTGGCAGACCGAATGAGAGCCGACAGTGCTCGCGTGATTCTGTCGGGCGAGAAGGACGATTTAAATCAGTACTTGAATCGCCGCGCTGCCGAGGGATTTCGCATCAACCTGAATCATCTGGGTGAAGCGGTCCTTGGCGAACAGGAAGCGGAACATCGTCTTTCTGCGGTGCTTGACCATCTGTCCAATCCTGCGGTCAACTACATCTCCGTAAAGATCTCTGCCATCTTCAGTCAGATCAGCCTGGTGGCATGGGATGAGACACTGGTCGAAATCAAGTCTCGCCTGAGAACCCTGTATCGCGCGGCATCGCTGAAAGGGAAATTCGTTAATCTGGATATGGAAGAGTATCGCGACCTGGCTCTGACGATCGCAGCGTTCTGTGAAGTTCTTGACGAGCCGGAGTTTCTGAGTCTTTCGGCGGGAATCGTTCTGCAGGCCTACCTGCCGGATTCTGCAGCGGCACAGCGGCAATTGACAGAATGGGCGAAGCGGCGCGTTTCGAACAGCGGTGCTCGCATCAAGATTCGTCTCGTGAAAGGCGCGAATCTGGCGATGGAGGCTGTTGAGGCGGAACAGCATGGCTGGCATCAGGCACCTTACATGACCAAGGCCGATACGGATGCCAATTTCCGGCGACTGCTAGAGTATGGCTGCCAGCCGGACAGCATCAGGGCCGTTCGACTTGGCGTTGCCAGTCACAATCTGTTCGACGTTGCGCTGGCTCTGACACTGCGGGAGATGCATGGAGTGCAGGACTCCGTCGAGATCGAAATGCTCGAAGGGATGGCGAATCATCAGGCACGAGCGGTTCGTGACACGGCGGGGAGCTTGCTACTGTATGCTCCGGCTGTTCGTCGCGACGATTTCCTGAGTGCGATGGCGTATCTGGTTCGACGGCTGGATGAGAATACTGCTCCGGACAACTTCCTTCGCGAGATGTTTGCGATGAAGCCGGGGTCGGCCGAATGGGAACGTCAGCGTGCTCGGTTTGTGCAGGGCTGGAATGATCGCGTGACAGTGTCGGATGAATCTCGTCGACGTTTCCCCGCAGTGCAGCCATCGGCTTCGGAACGCTTTCTCAATGAACCGGACTCCGACTGGACTCAGCCGCAAATTCGATCTGCCCTGAACGCTGCATGGCGAACCTGGAAGCCGGAGATTCTTCCCGAGTTACCGGAACTGGACGCTATGCTGAAGACGGCATCGTCTGCGCAAACGGCATGGGAATCACTTGGAGTCGCAGGCCGAGCTCGCATCCTGAATCGCGCGGCGGACCTGATGAGCAGCCAGCGATTCACCGCGATCGCATGCCTTCGGGCTGACGGTAAGAAAGCCATCAATGATGCCGACGGAGAAGTCTCCGAAGCGATCGACTTCGCACGCTACTATGCTCGCACTGCACAGGCCCCGGCCGGCGTGAATGCACAGGCGCTGGGAATCGTGGCGGTGATTTCACCCTGGAACTTCCCGTATGCCATTCCGGGCGGCGGAGTGATGGCAGCACTGATGGCCGGAAACAGCGTCATCCTGAAACCCGCTCGCGCGACATCGCAGATTGCGTGGTTGCTGGTGAATCAGTTGTGGGCAGCCGGTGTTCCGCGAGATGTTCTGCACTTCTTTCCATGCAACGGGGAAACCGGCCGAAAGATGATCACGGATCCTCGGGTCAGCTGTGTCGTTCTGACAGGCGGGTACGAGACGGCTCAGAAGTTTCAAACATGGCGACCGTCGTTGCCGCTGATGGCCGAGACGAGCGGCAAGAACTCGCTGGCTGTTACGGCTCAGGCGGATCGAGAACTGGCGATCAAGGATCTTGTGCGTTCGGCCTTCGGGCATTCCGGTCAGAAATGCAGTGCCGCCAGTCTCGCGATTCTTGAAGCGGAAGTGTACGACGATCCGATGTTCCGTCGACAGCTGCGTGATGCGGCGGCCAGTTTGCATGTCGGTCCTGCTTCCGATCCTCGCAGCATTATCACGCCGCTGGTCATTGAACCGGGCAGTGATCTTCAAAGAGCACTGACAACTCTGGAAGATGGTGAAGAGTGGCTCCTGGAGCCTCGGCAATATGCAAACGATCCATGGTCCTGGACACCCGGCATTCGCCTGGGCGTGAAGCCAGGGTCATGGTTCCATTTGACGGAGTGTTTTGGACCGGTGCTTGGACTGATGCGAGCTGGCTCCCTGGAAGAAGCTGTCGCATGGCAGAACGCAACCGATTACGGATTGACCGCGGGACTTCATTCGCTGGATCCGGACGAAGTCGACTGGTGGAAAGAACGAGTGCAGGCAGGCAACCTTTATGTGAATCGACCGATCACAGGGGCCATCGTGCAGCGACAGCCATTTGGCGGCTGGAAGAAATCCTGCATCGGTCCAGGAGCAAAAGCTGGGGGGCCTAATTATGTGCTGAGTCTGTCTCGGCTTTCCGATGCCGGTCAGCGTCCGAACGATTACGAGCAGGTCTGGAAGGAGCACTTTGCGGTCGGGCACGATCCATCGGGCCTGCGGTGTGAATCAAACGTCTTCCGTTACCGACCGGCGCGAGGAGTCATTCTTCGACTGTCCACACGCGATCAGTTGATCATCGATCGGGCTCAGCTGGCATCGAAGATCACGGGAACACCTTTGATCCTGAGCATTGCATCAGAAGAAAGCGACGAGCAACTGAT
Source organism: Planctomycetaceae bacterium (assembly GCA_016795145.1). Classification (GTDB taxonomy): domain Bacteria; phylum Planctomycetota; class Planctomycetia; order Planctomycetales; family Planctomycetaceae; genus SXXK01. The sequence goes on along the minus strand of JAEUII010000116.1, from coordinate 25,023 downwards.
CTCGCGACTGCCCGAGCTTGCAACGCAGGCGGAATTCCTGCGAACCGTGGCCGTGCCTGGCGACAGCGTACTGCAGGCGGCGTATGAATCCGGACTGAACTGGATCAATGCTCCGATGATGGCCAGCGGCCGAATCGAGCTGGCTCGCTGGCTCAGGGAACAGAGTGTCTCGGAAACACGACATCGCTACGGACAACTGCCGGACCTTGCGTCACGACGACGGCTTCCGTAATAGACTTTCCGCGGCTGATCACGCTGTTGAATGATCCCAACTCGTTGCGTTAGTAGCGAGGGAGTTTCGCGGATAACCCTGCGTGTGTTTTATCCCTCACTTACGTTTCGGGTTACGAGTGTCTTTCGTTTCGGGTTACGATTGGTCTTTGATTCAGCCGTCGACGCTGCGAGCGGACGTCATCGTGTCTTCAGATACAGTTCCATCGCGCGACGATTGGACTCGAAGGCGAAGTTCTTCAGCTCCTTCTTTCCCGGGTGGCAGAAGTGCCAGCCGTGGATTTCACCATCGCCCGATTCGATCGCATCAAAGGTCTGGACTTCCATCACAAAGAACATATCCGTGACTGGCAGGATGAATCCTTGATAGATGTATTCGTTCGGGTAAGAACACAGATACGTCATCGACTTCACCTTCAGGCGGATCTCTTCGAAGACCTCACGACGCAGAGCATCTTCGGCCGTTTCACCGGCGTCAATGAATCCTCCGGGCAGTCCAAACTTGCCTTTGCCCGGATCTTTGCCGCGAATCAGCAGCAGCACTTTTCCTTCGGAGTCTGTGGTGATGGCTCCGACGGCGGACACGGGGCCAAAGAAGTGAGTATGTCCGCAGGCCTCACAATGGAACGGGTTCTTCCCGGTCTTTGTCGCAGCGACTCCGCAGCGAGGGCAGAACTTCCACGCCTGCCGAATTGGTCGGGGGCGCGGGGACGCTGTCGGTTCAGACACTGTTGCGGACTTCTTCTTTGCCATGATGTCATCTTTCGTCACAGCGCAAAAGAAGCCCGGTCTTTGGACAGACCGGGCTTCGGGAATCAACAGCGACTGCAGACTACAGTGAGTATCCGCTTCGGTAGTCGCGATGAACGTACTTGTTCAGTTCTGGCACATTCGTGCTGACCAGGTTCTTGGCATCCCACTCGATGCGCTGACCTTCGCCAGCACGCACGGCGAGATTGCCGACAAGAATCGTCTCAGTCAGGCGACCAGCGTAGCCGAAGTTTGACATCGTTCCTGGCTTGTAGTTGCCACGGATCGTTTCAATGAACTCCCACTTCTGACGCTCGTCGTTGCTGCCCTTGTACGGGATGCGAGGAATGGTTGGCTCTGGCTTCTTGAAGCCCTTGAAGTTTTCCTCAGGAAGCAGGGTGTATTCTGCACCGTAGTCGTTCTGCGACAGGAGCATACCCTTGCTGCCGACAACCAGAGCAGCGCTGGTTCGACCGCCGCCCTTCATCTGTTCCTGGACCTTCTTGCGGAAGCCTTCCGGGAGCTTTTCGACCAGGCCTGCGGCTGGCAGGTTGCCACCGTCATACCAGTAGAACTTTGTCGCAACCTTGCCGTTACGTTCCGGAAACTCGAACATCAGTGTTGTTGCGCCTGGGAATGTTTCGCCTTCGACGATGCCAGGATTCTTTACAGCGGTGACAGCCACTGGATCCCACAGGTCGAGTGCCATCACAGGCAGGTTAGTCGTGTGGCAGGCCATGTCGCCCAGAGCGCCGGTGCCGAAGTCGACCCAGCCGCGCCAGTTGAATGAGTGGTATACGCCTTCCTTGTACGGACGCATTGGAGCTGGGCCAATCCATGATTCCCAATCCAGTGTGTCTGGCACTGCGTCTTCGCCAGCCGGACGACCAATGCCCTGTGGCCACACTGGGCGATTTGTCCAGACATGCACTTCAGCAACATCGCCAATCGCACCGGAGCGGATGACTTCAACGGCTTCACGCAGACCGTTTTCGGAAGTGCCCTGGTTACCCATCTGAGTGACGACGCCGGTTTCAGCGGCGACTTCTCGCATTACGCGAGCTTCCTTAATGGACCAGGTCAGAGGCTTCTGCACATAAACGTGCTTCTTCATCTTCATGGCCTTCACTGCGGCCACGGCATGAGTATGGTCAGGGGTGCTAACGCTGACGATGTCGATCTTGTCACCCAGCTTGTCGAGCATTTCGCGGAAGTCGGTGAAGCGTTCTGCACTCTTGAACTCGCGCGCTTTCTTTTCGAGCGTGCGGCGGTCAACGTCGCAGATGCCGACGATTTCAACGTCCTGGTCAGCAATGTGGCTGCTGTCGCTGTCGCCTTTACCACCGACACCGATACAGGCAGCGGTCAAAGATTCCAGAGCTGAGCGGGTGGGGCGACCAAATGTCTGGGGACCAACCCAGAATGCTGTCGACAGTGCAGCGGAGGTGCCAAGAAAGCCGCGACGAGACGATTTACGTGCCATGATAAACCTCGAGGATCGTAGAGGAAGGATGAGCTGTCATGGAGTTGGTGCTCCATAACAGTCCGGAGCCGCAGGTCAGGATTCCGGCATGGAATGACTCTACGATAACAATACGGATAGAAACGGCAACGATCGACGGGGAATCGTTGGGCCGATCCATCTTTTTGCGACGGCGCCTGAAAGCCGGGTCAGGTAATCTGCGATGCGATTGATGAAAAGACGGTGTCGATCAGTTTTGCCTGGCTCAGGTTCAAAGAAGAGACCTGTCCGCTGACCGCCGTGATCCGTGTTGAAGTCGGCTTGAACAAAAGATTCAGGTTCACATAGAAGCTTCCGGACAACTGAGCGATTTCGCGTCCCTTAACGAGTCCTCTGGTTCCGCCGCTGTTACGGTCCCATTCAAAGACTTTGCCATCCGGTGTCATGTAATGCCAGACATTGGCTCGACTCAGGAACCAGCGTTCGTTGCGTCCACCAAAGTTGAATGAGTCCGTAGCGCCTGCCTTGAAACCATAGGTGTCGGACAATGACTCCGCGACCGCCTGTTTGTCGAGACTGCCGTTCGAAGTGGAAACCGACCCGCTTTCGACAATCTGTCGGATCGTGTACTTGCCAGGCAGCAGGTTTGAGAACTGGTACCAGCCGGCTTCGGTCTCGCCCTCAATCTGAGAGTTGCCGTTTCGGTCAAGGTTGGCGGTTTGAGTTGAAGCGACGATGTTGCCGGCCGAATCAAGCAGCTCGATGCGAACATCGTTCTTCCATGATTCCTGCACAAACGCGTAATGTTCGACGGCCGCTTTGGAAAGTCCGGAGATTCCGGAAATGCTTGTCAGCAGTACGGAACCGCCAGCCTTCGACCACTGGAACACCTGGCCTGTCGACGTGGCGTAGAATGTGGTTGTCGTCGTTCCACCGATCAAGCCCTCGTACCACGTGTGTGACTTCAGCGAGGCCGGGGCATCCGTTGGTGGCAGAGTTTCTGAAACGGCAACGATCGATCCAAAATTCTGCTGGCCGTTTGGATCGAGATCTGTCAGAACCTGACCTTCAACTGTCACTGGCTGGTAGTTGCCAAAGTCGATTCGGCTGATGACTGAACCGCTGGCAACGGTGAATTCCGGGTTCTCCGCAGCGTACAGAAGCGAGACATCGCGGAAGTAGGGTGTTCCAGGTGACGCGACAAGAGTCCCTTCCAGCGGCGCGGCGGACGTGACGGTTTTTCCATTCCATCGATACAGGTCACCGGCGGGGGTGATGTAGTACCAGCCAGCCTGGCCGTGCAGCCATTTTTCGCCCTGCTTCCCGTAGTTTTCGAACAGGTTGCCGGTTGTGTTGAGCGTCAAACTCTGGTCGAGTTGCCAGACGGATTTGGCCTGAGGCGACGTGCGGCCGGCACTCTGAGCCCATCCCGTCGGCACCACTTCGCGAACGGTGTAAGTTCCCTGCGGGACATTTTCAAAACGGTACCAGCCGCGTTCCGTCTCTTCCTGAATCGTGTTGTCGCCGTTGAGGTCGATGTCTCTTGAGACTGCTGTAGCGACAACCGTACCGCTTGTGCTGACCAGTTCGAAGGTAAACCCATTCATCCAGACTTCTTCAGCCGGCGCATCCACAGTGATGACCGCTGAAGGGTTGTACCACGCTCGAGTCCCCAGACTGGCGACCAGGCTGCCGGTGAGTTTTCCGCCCTGCCCTGACCACTGTCGAACTTCGCCAGCCTGATTCAAAAAGTACCATACATTGTTCGACGCAGATCGATACCAGTACTCTTTGCCGCCAAAGGAATTGTAGAAGTTGTTGCCGTTCTGAAACTGAAGCTTGATCGTGTTCAGCTCACCGCCCTGGCGGATCCCATCGGCATTTTTGTCATGCCACTTTCGCCCTTCAACGATCGTGGGAACGACAGGATCTTCGTAAGTGATCTCCAGCTTCGGACGCAATGACGCGTTGGTGGAATCCTTGCTGACGAATCCTTTAATCACGCCCGCAAGTTCGCTGCTTTTCAGAAGCCAGCCAAAGTTTGTGCTGGGGTTATCCAGCCAGTTTTGTACATCACCAACAAGCCCGTCGCCCGTCCATTCGTAGGCACCGGTGGAAAGAACGCTGGCCGATGAAGAGGCACCGCCGAAGTCGCCGCCTGCGGATGCCCAGCCAGTGCTGTCATAGGACGAAAACAGCCACGTCGCATCAAACGCCTGGGCCTGAGCGCCGTCGAATTCGTTGCCCGCGGCGTTTGAACCGGACTCGCCCCAGACCTTCTGAGCCACGTGCACTGACACAACTGTTGTTGCACCGACAGACTGAGCCAGATTCAGGGTGAGCACCGCATCCAGAATCGTCGCCCCTTCAGGAATGCCGGCTGCGGCGACGTCAAAATGAACCAGACTTCGTCGAGCGGAAGACAGGCCACCTGAACCACCAACAACCAGGTATTCGCCGGCACCGTTGGCCGTATCGCCTGTTCCGACATCGTAAATCGTAGTGTCGTGGTCGGCACCCAGAGTCACAGTTTGAGCGCTGAGCAGCTGGCGAGCTTCCAGATGCTCAACAAGGCAAGCGCTCACCGCCATCGACATCTTCCGACGACGCTGTTTGCTACCTGCGATTGAACCTGACGTCCGCATTGCTCGCTCACTCAATTCAAGACGGAAACACGATACACGACGTTTCCGCAACATCTGGCTCTACAGAGGATTTCTGCCCAGAATTTTTCCACGGAATCAAGACGCACTGGTTTCGAATATCCAACAAAAATGCCGGACACCGCTGCATTTTGCAACGCCCCAAAAACGTTCTAAGTCACTTCGGATGACTCACGAACGAAGATCAATTCCCTAAGTTGTTACCAGAATTGACCTTGCAACGAAAGAATCACAGGGATTCGCATCCTGCGATGCGACCATTTCTGAGTCTCAGGTTGTACCGAGCAATTCGAATGCCCATCGGGGGCCGATTCTTGAACCCACTTGCGGAGACAGCGACCCGCCTGCTTTGCGTACGTAGTTTTCTTCGCCTGGTAAATAATGGGTTTATCGATTTGTACCAGGTGTTTACCTCCAAATTTTCTATGGGTGAACAAAGGCTTCGAAGTGGCCATTTGAATCCGGAAATGTCGGCTTTTGGAGCAAACAGTCATGCAGAAATCTCCTGGCTCCTGCGTCAATCCAGCAACATGGTTTGCGTCAAAAGGTTGATTGCTCGAAATGGAGTTGTCTGGTGTCAGCTGCAGACTTCCCCGAAAACGAACGAGACGATACGAAGCACGAGAGTCAGGATCATGGCGATGAAGGTCTCGACGAGACCGATCTGCTGCACACGCGACCGGTGGATGATGAGGCTCCTGGAGTTTTGACGATCCGCGGCGGCGACCGGAACAAAGGAAAGTTCTTTCCCTGGTACCCCTCAAAGATTGGTCGTTTCGAGATTCACGGCGTCCTTGGACAAGGGGGCTTCGCCATTGTCTACCGGGGCTGGGATCCCTCCCTGAAAAGATGGCTGGCGATCAAGGTTCCGAAGCATCATTGTCTCCCAGAGCCAGCGGCTCGAAATCACTTTCTGCTTGAAGCGGAAGCAACAGCAAGGCTTGAACACCGCGGCATCGTGGCTGTATACGAAGCCGGCAACGATGGTGAAACGCCTTACATCGCAATGGCGCAATGTCGAGGCCCGACGTTGGCGAAATGGCTCGCTGAACGTTCGAACCCGGTTGGTCCCCGGTTAGCGGCTCAGATTCTTTTGCAGCTGGCGGAGGCGGTTCAGTACAGCCACGATCATGGAATACTTCACCGCGATATCAAGCCAGCCAACGTCCTGCTGTTCCCGGATGACTCTTCAACCTGCACAGAGTTTCCATTTGTTCCGCGGCTCGGAGATTTTGGGCTGGCGAAAGTCCTTGAGCAGGACCATTCGGCTTCGGGAACGACTGAGGTCGTCGGGACTCCTCGGTACATGGCACCGGAGGCGATCAGTGGATCCAAATCAAGTGCCGCCGCAACGTCTGATGTATATTCGCTCGGCGCGATTCTTTACACACTGCTGACAGGTCAGCCGCCGTTTGCTGCTGCATCGGTCGCGGAGACGCTGCGACAGATTGCCGAAGAAGATCCGGTCGCACCACATATCATCTCATCCAGCGCAGGGCTTGAGCTGAGCAACGTTTGCCAGAAGTGCCTGGAGAAGAGTGTTGATCGCCGGTACTCGACGGCCCAGGATCTGGCCGACGATCTGCGAAACTATCTGGACGGTCGTCCCGTCAAGGCGCGACCACTTTCAGTCACGGGGCGACTTGAGAAGTGGATTCGCCGAAAGCCACTGGTCGCAGGGCTTACGGCAACGACAGGTCTTCTGGTTGGGAGCCTGCTGTATCTAGGCTTCGAGTATGTTTGGTTCCGTCAGAAGTCCTTTGCAATGCTGGAGCAGCAGGCTGAGCTGATGGATAAGCAGCTGAAGGAATCCCGCGCACTTCAGGAGTCGAAGGCACTGCAGTCAGAGCACATTCAACAGCAGAGCCAGGAGAAAGAGGAACTGGCTTTCGCTGGCGACATCCATCTCGCCGCGGATGCTCGTCGCAATGGTGATCCTCAGTCCGCGCTTCGAATTCTGATGGATCATGAGAATGGTCGAAACTCGACGCTGAAGGGCAAGGTTCTTTTTGCCTGGCGTTACCTGCATTCTCGGGTGCAGCGAAGTAAGGCGGTTCTGCCATCCGCTGAGCAGGGAATCTGGGATGTCGAGCGGTCTGCCGACAATACTCGGCTTGTGACATGCGGTTCTGAAGGCTTCGTAACGGTTTACCACCTGGTGCCCACTTTTCAGCGTCAGGGGCATCGGAAGATTGCCTCGACGGAACTCAATTGTGTGGCGATTTCGCCCGACCGAAAAGTGATCGCAGCGGGCGGTGACAACGGCAAAGTCTGGTTGCTGGACGCCGAGTCGCTGGAGGTGAAGGATGAGTTCACTGCCGTCCCGGACAACCATGTGTATTCCGTGCAGTTCCTTCCTGATGGTCGCCTTCTGGCCGCTGGCCGCTCTTCGAAAATCGCAAAGTATGATCCGGACTCAAAGCAGGTCTCTTACGACTTCGAGATTCCCGGGTTCCGCATCATTGAATCACTGCGAGTCTCTGCGGATGGAACATGGCTGGTTGCCGGCAGCGGGCATGGTGATCTGTGTCGCCTTCGAATTCCTGAGCAGGGACCGCTGGTGGAACAGTGGTGCATCAGAGTCCCGGCACCGGTTTCGGGTAATGACATTTTGACGCTGTGTATTGCTCCCGGCGAAAACTCCGTGTTCGTCTCCGCGGGAGTTGGCACCATTCTGGAATATGATCTGAACTCTGCACAGATGCTGAGCGAGTGGCAGGGCTTGTCACGGACTCATGGTCTTGATGTGACGGATCAGTATGTCTTCCTCGGGGATAACGACGGAACGTGCACCGTTCTTCGTCGACCGAGTTCCGCTGCAGGACTGGAGCGGATCTGTCAGTGGTCCGGGCATCCGGATCGAGTCACCTGCGTGGCCGCTGCAGGAAACAGGCTGCCTCAGATATTGACGTTTGATCGAGAAGGCGGAAGTTGCCTTTGGCCCTTTCCGGTTGATCATGCCGTTCGCTATGAGCCATCTCCGACGGCTTGTTTTTTCAACGCGCGCGACTGCGCGGGCTGGACTCGTATGGGGGAACTGTTCCGTACGGCAGGACGACGCATTGAAGTGTTGTCGCCCAGAAGCGGTGTCTGGAAAACCGTGATTGAGATGCCTGGACCTGGTCCGCTTTTCACCTGTGCGCGGCAGATTGAGGAAACTGCTGAGTGGCTTGTCGCCGATCAGGACGGGTGGATGTACATCTTCAGCCCTGATGGAAAGACGATTGTCGAAAAGTTCCACGCTGCACCAGATCAGGTGATCATCTCCGTATCGTGTGATCTCGACGGAAAGACACTGGTCGCCTATGCCAGCCGTGATTACGCATCGCTGTGGCATCGAGATTCTGAGCGCCCCGGGCGAATTCTGAGCGATTATTCCTGTGTCATCGTGGCTCCTGACCGAAAATGGATCGCCTGCGCGAATGAAGACAGTAAGCAGATTGAGCTGCTGGACTGTTCGACGTTTCAGCAGATTCACTCCATCGATGCTCACACGGAAGTGATTCGTGGGCTTTGCTGTTCGGCCAAGCAGGATATTCTGGTCAGTGTCAGTCATGACCGCACGTTGGCCACATGGGATACGGATTCATGGCAGATGCGACATCGTTGTTCTGGCCAGCCTGTTCGACTGGACGCTGTCGCGATGCATCCTGACGGCCTGACTGTTGCGACGTTCGATTATGCAGGCCGTATCGCCCTGTGGGACGCACGAGTCGGCAGAACACTGATGACTGTTGACGAAGCAGCTCCGTCGACAATCGGCATGGCCTTTTCTCCCGATGGCCGTTACCTCGCAGCATGGGACTGCATGGGAAGAATCACGCTGATCGACTCCGCCGAATCGCCTGACCTGCATCGTCCGGATGCCGCGGTCACAGAATCAACAGAAGAGTAGAACTGGCTGCACGAAGGTTCCGCGAATCCGTTCGTTCGCGTGGTGGAAGTGGATCTGCTTCAATCCGCGTCGGGATACATTGTCTCCTTCCTGCCGCGCGGAGATTTCTATGAGTACGGTTCGCTTCGTTCTTTTCGCTCTGTTGATTGGTGCGATCGCAACGCCTGATTCTGTGATGGCGTATCAGGCAGTCCCAACCGCTAAGCCCGAAGACGCGGGCCTAAGCAGTGAGGGTCTGGCAAAGATCCCGGCCCGCATGCAGCAATTCGTGGATGCTCATCAAACAGCTGGTGTGGTTTCGCTGGTGGCAGCGAAGGGACGAGTCGTTCACCTCAGTGCTGTGGGAAATGCCGATCTGGATGGACAGCGAGCGATGACGACGGACACAGTCTTCGCGATTGCTTCGATGACTAAGCCGATCACTGCCGCCAGCGTGATGATTCTGCAGGACGAAGGAAAGCTGAAGCTGGATGATCCTGTTTCAAAGTACATCCCGGTGTTCGCCTCGATCAAGCTCAAGGGCGGCGCGGCTCCTTCGCGTCCTGTGACAGTTCGTGACTGTCTGCGACATACCAATGGGCTCGTCAGCGATCAGCGCAATACGGGGACTCTTCAGGAAACTGCCGAAGCGCTGGGACGCAGTGAGCTGGCGTTTGAGCCAGGTTCAAAGTGGCAATACGGTCCGGGGCTGAGTGTTGCCGGGCGAGTCGTTGAAGTGGTTTCCGGGAAGCCGTTTGATGTCTTCCTCGCAGAACGAATCTTCAAGCCACTGGCTATGAACGAAACAACGTTCCATCCGAATGATGCTCAGCTGAAGCGACTGGCAAAGCTCTATCAGCCTGGCAAAGACGGAAAAGGACTGCAGCCCGGCAGCCATTGGTTGTTTGATGTGAATGATGCCACAACGCCGAATCCTTCCGGTGGTCTCTATTCCACTGCGACCGACCTTGTGCAGTTCTATCAAATGGTGTTGAACGACGGTGAGTTGAATGGCCAGCGAATTCTGTCCGCATCAGCGGTGAAAGAAATGACGTCGCTGCAGACGGAGAAGCTGGAAACAGGCTTCACTTCGGGCAATGGCTGGGGACTTGGCTTCTGCCTGATTCAGGAACCTCAGGGAGCCACAGCCGCGCTGTCAAAGGGCTCATTTGGACACGGCGGAGCCTTCGGGACTCAGGGCTGGATCGACCCGTCACGCAGGATGATCTTCGTCCTGCTGATTGCCCGCGCGAATTTCGGCAACGGCGATGCGTCCGAGCTGCGCTCGGAGCTTCAGCGGCTGGCAGTGGAAGCGGCGCGGTAGGTTTTTTCTGCCGTGTTAACTTTGGGTCTATCCGTCATTCCCGCGCAGGCGGGAACCCAGCATTCAACGTTCTGGGTTCCCGCCTGCGCGGGAATGACGAACGACGCTTGCCGAGGCAGCATGCACAGCAACAACAGCACCTGCACTTGAGCTTCCGGCCGCTGCGCGTCACAGGCTTCGCTTGTGCTACCCGGCAGTTCAAACGACTATTCCAAGTAGAGCTGCAAGAGATTGGCACGCTGTCAGGTCGCTGGTCGCGGCGGGGCCGCGAGGTGCTGCTCGGCAAGCAACACCTACAGGATGACATACGGCTGAGGACAGCCGTGCTACACTGGGTGACAGACGGCTGAGGACAGCCGTGCTACACTATTCAATCACGATTGCCGAATGCACTTCCACCGGTGGTACGGTGATGACGTCGACGCCGAATTCTCGACGGGCGGTCAGGGGGATGTTGCCGGGTTCGCAACGAACCTGTGAGAACTTTACTCCGCTGAGCCTTAATTCAATTCCGTGAATGGCGATGCTCTCTTCTCGCAGCGGAGTCTCTACATCCTGCTGGCCATGATCGGATGTCGTGTTCAGACCATTCCACAGGTGCACGATCAGCCGCTTTCCGTCCTGCTTCCAGAACGTCGACTGAACACACATCGGTGCTTTGACATCGATGGAGTACTTTTCACGAGCGGCCCATTGAACGGCGCGTGACAGAAGGACTCGCTGATAAGGAAACGCATAGCTGTAGTTGGCCGCGTCCACTCCTGCTGCCAGGTAGACGACTCGGCCCTTGCCAAATTCGCCCACGGCCCCGGCAGGAAACGGTTCGCGACTGCCTTCGGGAAAGTACATGAAGGCCGGCTTCATCGGCGGCTGAAATCCGGTTGGGCGAATCAAAGGTCCCTTAAAACTGGCCTGCATTCCGGGCACAAGTTTTCGCATGGCCGGATCGGTCGCGAAGATCGAATCAGAATAATCAGAGAAGCGAAATGCTCCCGCGTTTGCTCGCTGAGCCCAGTAGTTATCGTTGATGACGATGGCGAAGTTCACATCAAGCTCAGGTCGGCTTTGAGCAGCAGCCGGACGACCGCCGTAGCTTGTTCCGAAAAGATCCTTCAGAGCAAAGTCGCCCCTCGAGTTTCCTTGTTCATCACACAACGATGTTTCGCAGGTCGCCACAAGCCCACCGCCACCGTTGACGTAATCGCGAATGATCTGAACCTGTTCGTCGGACAGACAAACCGCATTCGGAAGAATGAGGACTCGGTGACGGCGGAGTGTCTCCGGCTTCAGGTCCAGTTCGGTGATCAATGTCAAAGGCAGGTGTTCTTCCATCCCCATGCGGTACACACCCAGCGCGTGGGAGAGCCAGCGTTCCATGATGTTGCCGTGAGCGTAATACTGCCGAGTCTGTTCGCTGACAAGAACGGCGGCCCATGGTTCCTGCTGAAGCCGAACGAACGTGTCCTTTCGTTTCGCGATCTCTTTCAAGGTCGCGTATGTCGCATCGCGGCCAGCCATCTGAGCCAGCGGTGTGAATGATCCGTTCGTCATAGCGCCGAGGCATCGAACGGTCAGCTCGTGCGATGGAAAACTGTCCGCGCTGTAAGGATTGCCGCGCGACATCAGATACGGTTCACTCGCACCGACACGCCCACCACTGACGGCTCGAACATAAGCCGCGCCGAAGTAGGGGACGACGGTTGCACCCAGGTTGACTTCATCCAGCCACCATTCCTGGACGGGACAGTGAATCAGTCTGTTCATGCGAGCCGACATGACTCGCGGACTGGTCAGAAAGTGGCCATAACGTCCGGCATTCGTGGTCCATGTGTAGATCGCTGCTTCCGGATTCACTTCACGAAGACGCTGACCGAGTCGGCGGTACCACTGTTCCAGCTTTTCATCCGCCCAGAGCAGATAATGTTTGTAGTCTGCACTGTTCAGGTCGATCTTTGTCGGAACCTCGCGACCCGTTTCCTTTCGATACAGTTCCTTCTCGTAAGGACTGAAGTTGATGGCATGGTGATAGCAGCCATCGAAAGAGAATCCGTCGACACCGAAGTCCTTCATCATTTCGGCCAGACATTCGATCGCGTACTCACCATAAGGAGTATTCAGCGGAAGAGATCGCAGACCGATGTTCTCCGGCGTCGTCAGATCCAGCTGGGCCTTTTGAGCGATGGCAGGATCGTCCGTCGCATGATGCATCCATTCGGGATGCTGTCGCACAATCTCGACCGGTGCGTACGGCGAGACACCCAGGATGACTCGCATGCCATGCTTCTTTGCATGAGCAATTCCCGCGAGCAGTTTCGTGCGTTCCGCTTCAGGAACACCGGACGCAGGATCGTCGCGGCGAAGCGGGTAATAGGGCGAAGGCCCGCCCGCATGCAGGATCGTCGCACCGATCGCTGAGGTCTCTTCGATGCCCTTCAGATCTTCGAGCGGCAGAAAGACTTTGACCGCGCCATCAAGAACCCAGGCAGGAGGCTCGACGCCTTCAAACTTTGAGTCCGGAGTCAGAACCTCCGGTGGTGACTGCAGCAGACCGGAACATAACAGCAGTAGATATCTGAACATGGTGAATCCCATCCGTGAAGTGAAGACCGCTTTGTTGTAGTGCATCGCATCGTGTGACTCCAGATCCAGTTTGCGATGCGGCTCGTGAGTACTTTCTTTCTGAATTTCGTGAACCTTGTGAATCGAGGATGCGTCTACTTCAGCACATGCATGGCAGACAGTAATGAGCTGCCGATTGGGAACAGTGAACAGACGGAGTGAGTCCGATGGTGATCTCGTGGCTAGGTATCAAACGCGTTGCTGCAGACGCTGGGCGTTATGCTGATCAAGCGGCAGGTTCCCATAACGGAACGACGTACTGGTCCAGCAATCTGCGCTGGTGATACCTGGCCACATTAGGAGACAGCTCCAAAGCCCGGTGTCACATGACCCCGGGCTTTTTTGTTGCCTGAGCAGTCGTTGACAGCAGCTGTCGGTGATATCTGTTGACTGGAGAGAGAGCGATGGACTTCCGCATTCGATTGAAACGTTGGCCGCGACCATATTTGGGGTCGTGGTGTAACGGCTGCACAGCGAGCTTTTAACTCGCAAAGTGAGGGTTCGAATCCCTCCGGCCCCATTTCTGACAGGCTGTTGACTGACTGACGTCTCGTAACCCGACACGTCAGTGAGGTATAAGCAAAGAGAGGCGATCGGTGACAATCCCTTGCTGACGCAACGGGTTGGGATTGGTGATCCCTTGCTGACGCAACGGGTTGGGATTTCTATTTTGATGTGCTCTTGGCCGAGTGGCAGAGGTTCCAGCCTTCCAAGCTGGCGAGGCGGGTTCGATTCCCGCAGAGCACTTTGATTCGGGTCGGTAGCTCAGCGGCAGAGCGTGTGCCTGTTAAGCACAAGTGCGCGGGTTCGAGTCCCGTCCGTCCCTTTATCGCGCTACGACTTCTGATGAGTGTGAGTTCAATGTCCCATTGAGCCGCGAGGCGCTAGCCGCGGGTGTTTTCGTCGTGTATTTCTGAAACTCACCCGCAGCTAACGCTTTGCGGCTCACTAGATCAACAGATCTGCCTCGAGTGCTCGCCACCCTGTCAAGGTGGAGATCAGGGGTTCGAATCCCCTCTGGGACGCTTATTACAACGAATGACATCGAACGATCAATCTGCGTTGGCTGAGCACTGGTGAGCTCAAGTGGCTGTAACCCACTCGCCTTCGGGCTATGGCGGTTCAACTCCGTCCCAACGCATTCACGGAAGGCAGCCGGATACGGTTCGCCGGGCCGGTTTGCTAAACCGCGCGGCCTTCGGGCCTTGAGGGTTCGAATCCCTCGCCTTCCGCTGTGGCCGGGTCCGGTGCTGGTATCCGGAGGCAGAGTGTGAATCTGTCTGTCAGCGGTTCGATTCCGCTCGGTCACCTTCTTCACCAAAGATTCATACAAGCGTGCTCCTGGGAGAGCAGTCAGCCTCCAAAACTGACGGATGGGGTTCGAATCCTCACGCTTGTGCTTGCGAAAGAGCCTGTTGATGTCAGGAGCATTCATCACCCAACACGTCAGTGAGGGATCGAAACTACAGTGCTTAACAGGAATCCCTTGCTGACGCGGCGGGTTAGGATTGAGGGTCCCTCGCTCACGCAGCGGGTTGAGATTGGGGGTCACTCGCTGACGCGGCGGGTTGAGAACAAATTCAACAGTCTGTTAGGGAATCGCAGCACCGTGCGACGCGAATCGGCTGCAGTCGAGCGAAATTCAGGCTCCTGGCAGCCTTGTAAAGAGTGACGTCTCTGGCAAACAGTCGCGCGAGTCGGTGGAAGCAGCATTCAAACCACCGTACCATTCGTCCAGTCCGGAATCACATCATTGATTTACCCCAAAGCAACGGCTGCCCTTCTTTGTCCTGTCTCTACTGCATTCGCCATGTCGTGGCGGCCATTGAATTCCTGACTGTTGCACGTTCTTCCTTTCATGCTTTCACGAGGAGATGTCGTATGCGCGGGTCCAAGGTTCTTCTGTTACTCACGGCCTTTTGCTGTCTGTCGGCAGCGACAATGGCCCAGGAGAAGAAGCCGAATATTCTGGTGATCTGGGGCGATGACATTGGCTACTGGAATATCAGCCACAATAACCACGGGATGATGGGTTATAAGACGCCCAACATCGATCGCATTGCTCGAGAAGGCGTTTCATTCACCGACTATTATGCTCAGCAGAGCTGCACCGCCGGACGAGCTGCGTTCATCAGTGGAAGTGTGCCCATTCGCAGTGGTATGACAAAAGTCGGCATGCCGGGAGCCAAAGAAGGCTGGCAGAAAACCGATGTGACGATGGCCACGGTTCTGAAGAGCCAGGGGTATGCGACAGGTCAGTTTGGCAAGAATCATCAGGGAGACCGCGACGAACATCTGCCAACGATGAACGGCTTCGATGAGTTCTTCGGGAACCTGTACCATCTGAATGCGGAAGAGGAGCCGGAGAATGAAGACTATCCCGGCGACATGAAACTCGCGAACGGCAAGACGTTCCGTGAAGTCTATGGTCCTCGCGGTGTCATTCATTCAAAAGCGGACGGCAAGGGTGGCCAGACGATTGAGAATACCGGACCGCTGACAAAGAAACGTATGGAGACGATTGATGACGAATCCATGGCAGCCGCCAAGGAGTTCATTCGCAGCCAGGCGAAGGCCGGTCAGCCATTCTTCTGCTGGTGGAACGGGACACGCATGCACTTCCGGACTCATGTTCGGAAAGAACATCGTCATCCTGGCAATGATGAATACACCGACGGCATGATCGAGCATGATGGCCACGTCGGCGAACTGCTGAACCTGATTGATGAGCTGGGCCTCGCGGACAACACGATCGTTCAGTATTCCACTGACAACGGTCCTCATTACAACACCTGGCCGGATGCCGGCACGATGCCTTTCCGCGGTGAAAAGAACTCCAACTGGGAAGGTGCGTTTCGAGCCCCCTGTTTTGTTCGCTGGCCCGGTCATTTTCCCGCCGGTCAGACCTTGAATGGAATTGTCGCCCATGAAGACTGGTTGCCGACGTTCGCTGCAGCGGCCGGTGCTCCTGACATTAAGGAGAAGCTATTGAAGGGGGTTGAGCTGAACGGACGCAAGTACAGAAACCATCTCGATGGTTACAATCAGATGGACTACCTGACCGGTAAGACGACGGAGTCCGCTCGTTCGGAATTCATCTATATCAATGACGCTGCGGAAGTCGTGGCGATCCGATATGGAGACTGGAAAGCCGTCTATCTCGAAAATCGCGCGAAGCAGCTTCAGGTCTGGCGAGAACCCTTCGTCCAGCTTCGACTGCCGTTGCTGTTCAATCTGCGTCGAGACCCGTTTGAGCGGGCTCAGGAGAATTCGAACACGTATCACGACTGGATGATCGATCGTGCGTTCGTGCTGGGACCGATGCAGGCTGTTGCGGCAAAGTTCCTGCTGACACTGAAAGACTATCCGCCTAGCCAGGCACCGGGAGACTGGAGCCTTCAGTCTCTTGAGAAGCAGATCAAGGCGATGACAGAGACTGGGCGCTAAGGTCATCCTGTCTGATGTGCTCCAATGTGCTCACGCTGCATGTGTTTGTGGCGTTTTGGGGGTCTTTGGCAGATGAGCAGCGTGAGCGATGAGTTGCTACTTTCTCGGCGGAATCTGATTGAATCAGGTTCCGCCGAATTTCTTCATGGGTGATGCGATGAATCGACTTCTCCTGGGTCTGTGCATTCTTCTCCGGGCTGCTCGTGGCGATGCGGCCGACCCGCTTCCGTCGTGGAATGATGTGGCGATTAAGAAGTCGATCGTTCAGTTTGTGGAACGCGTCACAACAAAGGACTCGCCGGACTACGTGGACCCGGCACAGCGGATCGCTGTTTTTGACAATGACGGAACGCTGTGGTCAGAGAAGCCCATATATTTTCAGGGGATGTTTGTCTCTGATCGAATTCACCAGCTCGCTCCGGATCATCCTGAATGGAAGACTCAGTTTCCTTTTTCTGCGGTCTTATCCGGCGACATGGCCCGAGTGCTACAGGCCAGCCAAAGTGACATGATGCAGATGGTGATGGCCACTCATGCCGGCACCACAACCGAAGAATTCGATGCCATCGCCAAACAATGGCTGGAAACCGCGCGGCATCCGCAAACAGGCCGGCTCTACACGGAGATGGTGTTTCAGCCGATGCTCGAACTGCTGGCATATCTGAGAGCCAATGAGTTTCGCGTCTTCATCGTTTCGGGAGGTGGTGTTGACTTTGTGCGAGCGTTCAGTGAGCGAATCTATGGGATTCCCCCTGAACAGGTTGTTGGCAGTCGGCTGAAGACATCGTATGAAGTTCGTGATGGCAAGCCGGTGATTCTGCGACTCCCGGAACTGGACTTCCTGGACGACAAGACCGGAAAGCCAGTGGGTATTCACGAGCATATTGGGCGGCGACCGATCTTTGCTGTCGGTAATTCGGATGGTGACTTTCAGATGCTCGAATGGACCACATCTGGTGACGGGCCTCACTTTGGCATGCTGATTCACCACACGGATGCCTCGAGGGAATTTGCCTATGACCGAAACACGTCTGTGGGCGAACTGGACAAAGCTCTCGATGAGGCCCCTCAACGTGGATGGCAGCTTGTGGACATGAAGGATGACTGGAAAGTCGTTTACCCGCCGGGCAATGCAGTGAAATGAGTGGCGAACAGACCTGAGTGACTTGATCGCGCTGGATGGTTGATTGCATTCTCACAACGGCCATACTGAGAAAAAACGCGTCCACAAGACTTTGTATGTGTAACGGCGACGATGAACCAGTCTTTCGATTTTGAACCGGAACCTGAAGCACCTCAATCCCTTCTGCGCTGGGTGGGACCGGTGCTGGCATTGCTGGCTGGCCTGGTCGCGTTGTTGCTCATGGTCAATCGTGCACAGGATTTCGATAACAATGTGAAGCGCGACGATCCAGAGGATGTGAAGACGACCCAGGACGACAAGCCCAAATCGCCCGATGAATTCTCCCTGGCGTTTGAAGCGACCGTGGAGAATTCGACTCAGCCAGACGAACAGCCACCTGAAGGGATGGTCTGGATTCCAGGCGGTGAGTTTTCCATGGGGAGTAACGTGGAGTCAGAATCGCTCTGCAGCCTTCCCGGAGTCACTCGCGACGCGGCGCCGATTCATCGAGTTTACGTGGATGGCTTCTGGATGGACAAAACCGAAGTCACGAATGCTCAGTTCCGGAAGTTTGTTGATGCCACAAAGTATGTCACAGTCGCAGAACGAGTCCCAACTGCCGAAGAGTTTCCCGGTGCTCCTCCGGAGAATCTGATCGCAGGCTCCACCGTGTTTACTGCTACTGACGGCCCTGTCGAGCTGGACGATTACTTCCAGTGGTGGAACTATGTCGCAGGAGCAGACTGGCGACACCCGACCGGGCCGGACAGCAATATTGAAGGCAAGGACAATTATCCTGTTGTTCAGCTCGCTTACGAAGATGTGGTTGCCTATGCCGCCTGGGCTGGCAAGCGTCTTCCCACCGAAGCCGAATGGGAGTTTGCAGCGCGAGGAGGAATTGCAGGGCAGCTGTATGCGTGGGGCAATGAGATCACGCCGAACGGGAAGTTTGCTGCGAACATTTATCAGGGTAGTTTCCCTGTGAGCGGCGGTGACAAGGCGGAAGATGGGTTCGCAGGAATCGCACCCGTCGCGCAGTTCAAGCCGAATCGTTATGGACTCTATGACGTAGGCGGCAATGTCTGGGAATGGACAAGCGACTGGTACCGTCCCGACTACTATGAAACTCTTGCGAAAGCGAACAAGGTCGCGAGAAATCCGACTGGCCCGGAGTCGCCATTCGACCCTGCTGAGCCAACAGAGAAGAAGCGTGTTCATCGAGGCGGCTCCTTCCTTTGCACTGATCTGTACTGCACTCGCTACATGATCGGAACGCGCGGCAAAGGTGAAGTGAGCACCGCCAGCAACCATGTGGGATTCCGATGCGTTAAGCCTCGCTAGTGCTCCGTCAGAACAACGGAGTGGGGTACGGCAACGAAGAGAGGTTCGTCATTCCCGCGCAGGCGGGAACCCAGTTTCCAACGTTCTGGGTTCCCGCCTGCGCGGGAATGACGGCTCCACTCAGGTTGTTCATGTGACAAACCACCAGGCTTTCGGGAAATCCGATGACGGGCTCGGAAACTACTGCCGTCTCAATCCGAACAACTCCTACCTCCTGGTGAAAAGAGGCAACACAGGCAAAAGAAACGGGGCAAGAAAGCATCAAACTGTTTCGATTACGGGACGCCTTCCGGCTCTCTTGATCGGAAGTGCATGGGTAATTTCATGCAGACGAGTGCAGCGAAAGGCGATCCCCGTGGAAATGCTCGACGATATTGTCAAAGAGTTCCTTGTAGAGAGCTACGAGAACCTTGATCAGCTTGACCGAGACCTGATGGCTCTTGAAGACAGGCCGGATGACCGTGATCGTCTTTCTTCGATCTTTAGAACGATTCATACGATCAAGGGAACATCAGGTTTCCTTGCATTCCCCAAGCTTGAACACATCACCCACGTCGGTGAAAACCTGCTGGTACTTCTTCGTGACGGAGCGTTGCGACTGAATGCCGAGATCACATCGGCGTTGCTTGCGATGGTCGACGCAGTTCGCAGCATTCTGTCCAACATCGAAGGTGTAGGTGGTGAAGGTGAAGAGGCCTATGAGGACCTCGTGACGCGCCTTGAACGCCTGAAGAATGGTGAATCCGCTTCGGCTCCCAGTGTAGAAATTGAAGTCGAACAGGTCGTGCGAGAACTGAGCGCGGAAGTGTCCGCAGCTGTTGAAGCAGGCAGCAAGCCGAAGAAGGCCGCAAAGGGTGGTCGAAAGAAGAAGGCCGCCGGAGAGCCTCTGACAGAAGCCATCAGTGCGTTTGCGGAAACTCTCGCGGCCACATCACCCACGCAGGAAACATCTGCGGAGGTCTGCGAAATTCGTCCCCCACAGGGAGCGGCCGCCCCGGCGCAAAAGGCAGAAAAAGCCGATAAAAATCAGGATTCCGGAGACGGTGGCGACCGTGCTGGATCGGTCACTGACTCATCGGTTCGAATCGACGTTCATTTGCTGGACAAGCTGATGAACCTTGTCGGCGAGCTTGTTCTGGCACGCAATCAGATTCTTCAGTACAGCCAGAACATCGAAGACGCGGCGATGGTTGCGGCATCGCAGCGTCTGAACCTGATCACGACCGAACTGCAGGAAGGCGTGATGAAGACTCGAATGCAGCCGATTCGGAATGCCTGGAGCAAGCTGCCTCGCGTCGTTCGTGACCTGTCGATCAGCTGCGGCAAGCAGATTCAGGTCAAGATGGATGGTGCGGAAACAGAACTCGACAAGACCATTCTGGAA
This sequence comes from Planctomycetaceae bacterium, assembly GCA_016795145.1. GTDB lineage: Bacteria > Planctomycetota > Planctomycetia > Planctomycetales > Planctomycetaceae > SXXK01. Next base: position 4,805 of record JAEUII010000116.1, on the reverse strand, counting down.
GCCATCAAAGATCCGCTCACACACATTGTGCGAAACTCAGTGGACCACGGTATTGAGCCGCCACAGGTTCGAGTTCAGAACGGCAAGCCGGCGGAAGGAACACTGTGGCTGCGAGCTTACCACGAAGGTGGTCAGGTCAATATTGAAATCGCCGACGATGGTGGCGGTATCAACGTGAACCGTGTTCGCGAGAAGGCGATTGAAAAGGGAATGGTGTCAGCCGAACAGGCTGCCGCGATGTCTGACCGCGAAGCCATTCAGCTGATTCTGTTGCCAGGGTTTTCAACAGCCCCCAAGGTCACCAACGTCTCGGGACGCGGCGTCGGCATGGACGTTGTGAAGACCAACGTGGAGAAGATTGGCGGAACTCTGGACATCCATAGCACAATGGGTCAGGGCACGACTCTTCGAATCAAGATTCCGCTGACACTCGCCATCGTTCCTGCTCTCGTCGTAACCTGCGACAACGATCGGTACTGCATTCCTCAGGTCAGCCTGCTGGAACTGGTCCGACTTGAAGGTGATCGTGCGAGCCATGATATTGAGCTGATGCACTCGGTGCCTGTGTATCGTCTGCGAGGCCAGTTGCTGCCGCTCGTGTACCTGGACGAAGAGCTCGGACTGCGTCATCGCCGAACCCAGGAAGAACGTCAGTCGGCTGACATCGTCAACATTGTCGTTCTTTCCGCGGAAGACCGTCAGTTTGGACTGGTGGTCGACCACATCAACGATACTCAGGAAATCGTTGTGAAGCCTCTTGGTCAGCATATCAAGGGGATCGCAACCTACGCCGGTTCCACCATCATGGGCGACGGAACAGTGTCGCTGATTCTGGACGTGATCGGCATCGCTCAGCAGTCTCATGTTCTCAGCCAGCACGGAACTCGATCACTGATCGACAGCTCCGAAGGCCGAAACGAGCAGTCACGTGTTGGAGACTCCTGGCTCATCGTGGATCCACAGGACGGCACTCGAGCTGCCATTCAGCTTTCGACAGTCGCGAGACTGGAAGAAGTTCGAACGGACGCGATCGAAAAGACCGGACGACAGCAGGTGGTACAGTACCGCGGCCAGATCATGCCGCTGGTGTCTCTGAACGACTTCGGTCAGGTCGAACCAAACGAACACGGCAGCATCTCGCTGGTGGTTTACAACGACGGCACACGCAATGTGGGTGTCGCTGTTGGACGCATCGTCGACATTGTCAGCCAGTCTGACAGCCAGTTCGAGAAGAGTGAAGGTGACACTCGCATTATTGCAGGACGTGTCACGCGAGTCGTCAATCTTGCTCAGGTCGCTATGAACGCCTGAGTTCAGCAGACAGCCCATTCGACGCTTTGAGTTTCCAGGATTTCATCAACCGGACGACACCATGCAAACGAATTCCTACTGCACATTTCGAGTCGGCTCCATTTACCTGGGAGTCGAAGTGCACCGCGTTCAGGAAGTGATTCGGGCTCAGAAGATGACTCGAATCCCCGGATCGCAGGAAGTGGTACGAGGACTCATGAACCTTCGAGGACAGATCGTCACAGCACTGGATATGCGTCGACGCCTGAACCTCGGATCTGCAGAAGGCAGCGAACCACTCATGAATGTGGTTGTCCGCACGCCGGATGGCCCAGTCAGTCTGCTGGTCAATGAGATTGGTGATGTTCTGGTCGTTGATGGCGATCAGTTTGAACCACCACCGGAAACTCTGCAGGGAATTCACCGCGAGCTGATCTCCGGCTCATACAAGCTGGATGGCCGGCTGCTGCTGGTGTTGAACCTGGATGTCGCCATCCGACTGGCGGCATAGAAGTTTTGCTGCTCGGGCAATTCGCGCGAGTGACTGATTCGTTCTCTTAAGTTCCTGTGGTCCATTCTTCTCTTTGAATGCACTTCTATGAAACGACTACTGAAGAATACCAGCGTACGCTGGGGCCTGATCATCTCTGCTGCGGCGTCGATGTACGTTACTGTCATGATTCCGGTGTGGGATGCAGAGAAAACAGCAAAGGCAACGCTGGAATCTGACACAGCGAAAGAGGTCCTTGAAGCCATCAGTCAGGTCTCTGCTGCGGCTCAGTGGTCGTTCCTGGTGAACTTCACCATCTGTGCCGCGTTCAGTGTCGCGATAACTCACGGGCTTCGAAAACAAGTTCAGGCTCTGAAGACAGAAGCGACTTCACGAGCCACGAAGATCCAGGGTTATTCACAACAACTGGCAACAATGGCGAACCAGACAGCGACCAGCATTGACGAAATCTCGCGGAACTCCATTTCCGCGGGAACCGCTCTGCAGCAGGCTCTTCAGCATGCTGAGACATCGTCGAGCATCGTTGCATCACTTGGCGAACACACGGCTTCCGTTACGGAGCTGGTGGGAGAGATCACAACCATTTCAGAACAGACAAATCTGCTGGCTCTGAATGCCACGATCGAGTCCGCTCGAGCCGGTGAAGCAGGCAAGGGTTTCTCGGTCGTCGCGAACGAAGTCAAACAGCTGGCGAATGATACACGGATGACATCAACCAAGGTCATCGACCGCGTTCGAGTCATTCAGTCGTCCAGCGGAGAGACGATTGACAGCACAACTCAGCTGCTGAACCTGATGAAACAATGTGTTGAGTCACAGGACATGATTGCTTCTGCGGTCGAAGAGCAGCGAGCAATCGTCCTGGAACTCAGCCGACACGCCAGCGAACTGGCATTGGAAACAGGCATCGGTGCTCAGGACTGGAATGGTCCGGCATCGCCATTTGGTAACGATTCAACGTACGCCCACGAGACAACATCGAGTGTTGAGTTTTCATCCTCGGCCAGCGGGAAATGCCGTCCCAAACTGGCAAGTGTAAGTCAGTCCCTGACCTTCTGATTTGGTTCAAGGCAGGGAACTCCGGGAGTAGGTTCATGTTACGAGTGTTCCAGAAGATTCCTCAGATCGTCCGCATTCCGCTGGTTGCCGTGGTTATTCCATCGGTATTCATTGGCCTGATCACTCTGCGCCAGTGCGGTGAAATGCGGCAGAACGCAATTGATGCCAGCACCAGCCGGGCTAGGGCGTTGTGCCTGTCTGCGGAATCGGTTCGCGAACACGTTGAAAAGAGCGTTAGTCAGTTTGAAACCAGTGAGCTGAAGCGATGGGCAGACGGCGGGCAGATGGACCGAGTAATGTCCGTCGTCCCAATCGTTTCCTCGATGAATTCGATCAATCATGCGAGCGAACAGGCGGACTTCGATTTTCGAGTCCCGTCACTGAATCCTCGCAATCCTGATAATAAACCAACAGCATTTGAGGCCGATGCCCTTCGCTATCTGATGACATCAGAAGCGACTGAGTATGTGGCGGTCAATGAAGAGACAAATACTCTTCACTACTTTCGCCCTGTCCGGTTCGCGAAGTCCTGCCTCATGTGTCATGGCGAACCCTCAACCTCAAAGGAGCTTTGGGGAACAGACGACGGAACTGACATTACGGGAACAAAGATGGAGGGATTCAAAGAGGGCGATCTTCATGCCGCCTTCGAGATCGTCTCTTCGCTAAACAGTGTCGATGCAGCAGCTCAGGAAACTCGCAACAGTGCCATCCTGTCGGTGCTGGTGTGTTTTGTTGTCTGCGGAATTCTCTCGCTGATCGTGCTGCATTCGGTGCGGCTTGATTTGCGGGCAACAACGTCGGAGATCGGCACGGAGATTTCCCGGGAGATCACTGAAAGTACTGCCGGGATTGCCAGTGCGGTTGAACAGTTGTCGGCCAACATCAAGGACATTGGCACAGGGGCTGAACATGCCTCCGGGTTTGCCCATGATGTTGTCGGTCGAATTGCTCACACCAATACACGAGGGGCAACGCTGAACCAGAGCAGTACGGAGATTGGCGAGATCGTCCAGCTAATTGAGGCAATTGCAGAGCAGACCAATCTGCTTGCACTCAATGCCACAATTGAAGCAGCCCGAGCCGGGGACACCGGAAAAGGGTTTGCTGTGGTCGCTGGTGAAGTGAAGGAGCTTGCCCGCGAGACATCTAAGGCTACCACTGCGATCACGGAAAAAGTTACTGCGATTCAGTCAGCTTCTCACGAGCTGCTCGAAGATCTGCAGAACGTCAATGACGTTGTGCAGAAGATTGAGAATTCACAAACGGCAATCGCCGGGGCTGTCGGACAGCAGAAGACGGCAACCGAAGAGATTGGCCGAACGATTCACAGCATTCTCTACAACAGCCGGGCTCTCTGCGGCCGGCTGACCGGGGAATGACATTCTGGCGGAGCACAGTGTGTTCTGACCAGCAGGCTTCAACTGGTGACCGGAACCTGCCGGTAATGTGTTTTTAGTTACGTTCCGAATCTGGAGTTATCATCTATGTTTCTTCGCAACCTGACGGTTCCGGTAAAGATCCTTGTTCTGACCGGCGTGTTTTCTGCCGGCCTGATCGGATACGGCGTGTGGACACATAACACGCTGGACCAGGCAAAGGTCACGGGACCACTCTATCAGGAGATTGTGCAAAGCAAGGATCTCCTCGCCGATATCCTGCCTCCTCCGCACTATATCATCGAATCGTATCTGACCGTCCGTCACCTTCATGAAGCAGCGGTTCGTGCCGATGCAGAGGCGAAGGCGGAGATTCCTGATCTCCTGAGTGACCTTCATCGGCTGGCGAAGGAGTATGATGACCGTCATGCACACTGGGAGAAGAGTCTGGAAAATGACTCCATCCGGAAGAAGCTGATGGAAGACTGTCATGAGCCGGTTGTGAAGTTCTACTCCATTGCTGAAGAGAAGTTTCTGCCACTGATTGAACAGGGCAAAGCGGATGA
>JAEUII010000111.1 GCA_016795145.1 Planctomycetaceae bacterium | reverse complement strand
CGGCTCGCCACCATCCTGTCATTCAGAGCCATGATGGTTTGCTGGATCATGCTGCTCTGGCTGCGCATCAGAAATGTCGTGGCATGCAGAACGCAAGGCGTGGTGCTGGATCGTTCGCCGGAAAGCATGCTGATCACTGGTCGCAGGCTCGGTGTGCCTGCAGCTGCACGAGGCTCAAGGTTTGTGGAGTTCTTCGCTCCACCACTTCGCCAGGTGCTGCTGCTTGTGCCTTATCAAGTGCTGTCGAGCCGCAAGCAGGAACTCTCATCGACTTCCCACGAACATTATCAGCGGCTCCTGTTTGAGCAGATGATTCGGCAGCCGATCGTCTCGACTCTGTTGCTCAGCAATTCCGCATCGCCGTTGTCGGCGCTCGAATCTCTGGAAGAGATTCTTGAACTGACGACAACGCCTGAACAAGTCGCGAACGTCGATCCATTACCGTCACTAACGCAGAACATGCCGGCCGCTTCTTTTGCGTTCTCAACGGTTCACATGCAGCCCGAACCCTTCTACTCCGCGCCCAGCTCGGAGTACCGAAAGGATCGCGCCGCATGAACGGTTTGATGAGACGAATAGACGCATGGATTGACAGTCAGCGGCTTTCGACGACGCGATTGCAGGTTGCTGAGCAACTGTCTTTCGTGCTTGGTTGTCCGGTTCAGCTGTTACCAACCACCGGCGGTGGCGGACAGGATCGGATCTTTGTTGCTCGATCGCTGACCGGTCCTCACAGGTGTCTGGCGGCGGTTCGAATTCCCTGCCAATGGAAACAGTGTCCTCAGGCCGAACCGTTTCTGCCACGAGAAACTCTTTCGCCCATACAACGGATCGCGAGAGAAAGCGCGGTGTATGAGCGACTCTCTCCCCACGGGCTCGCGCCGAGACTCATCGCCAGAAGCACTCAGTTCCTTGCGAACGACTTTCTGCCCTGGGAGCGAGTTTCGGAAGTGCTGCGACGTGACGATGCCGCGCTTTGGCAGGTGTTGCCAGCAGTCCTGCGGTCCGTTCATGCGATGCATTCGCTCGGCGTCAGTCACATGGATTTGAATTGCGGCAACATCCTGATTTCACCGGAACGCAATCGAGTTGTCTTCATTGACTTCGAATACGCGCCCTCTAACCATCTGAGTCCGGTGGATCGATTTCGGTTCGATTACCTGAGGCTTGCCCACAATCTTCTGAAGCCTCGGCGCGGACGACGCAGAGCCTTTGAGAATCCGCTCAGGTTTGTGCAGATGTTTGCCGAGTATGCTCCTGTGTCGGCCGCGGGTATCCCAGAGAGTTTGCCGGCTGGTTCATATGCCAGGCTGCTGGATCATCCTGAGATCGCCGCAGGGTTTGTTGAGAACTTTGGGATATCGCGTCTGGAATCGAACATCACCGGCGGGAACCGTGTCTCAGACTGATTGCAAGGCCCGCGGGAGTCTGCTGAAATCCGCCCCGCTCTGAATAGCTTTCCCAGACTGGATTTGACCGATGAACATGGATCCTGAGTTTCGTGCCCATTGCAACGAGTTGATTCGCCGCATCGTCCATCTTAAGGACTGTCTTTGACTTGCCGGGCAAAACGGCACGAATCGCGGAAATCAATGATCGAATGTCAGCGAGCGACTTCTGGAACGATTCCGAACGTGCTCGCGGAGTAATGGACGAGCTGCGAAAGCTGAAAGCCACCGTCGCGCCACTGCAGAAGATGGTGTCTGGTGGTGATGACCTGCAGGTGTTGATGGAATTTGCGCAGGAAGACGATTCTGGTGAAAGCGATGCGGAGCTTAAAGCCACCGCCGAAAAGCTCGCCGGCGAAATCGACGCGGTCGAACTTCAAACGACCATGTCGAAGCCAGAAGACGCGTGTGCGGCTTACGTGACTGTCCAGGCCGGAGAAGGCGGTACAGACTCCGCGGACTGGGCTCAAATGCTGGTCAGAATGTACGCGCGATGGGGCGAGCGTCGTGGCTTCAAGGTCGAAGAAGTCGACATCTCACATGCCGAAGAAGCCGGCATTCGCAACGCGACCCTGCTGATCACCGGAGACTATGCCTATGGGTATCTGAAGGGTGAAACTGGAAACCATCGACTCATCCGCATCAGCCCATTCGACTCTGCAGGACGACGGCATACTTCGTTTGCCGGTGTCGACGTCGTTCCCGAAGTGAACGAAGATGTTGAAATCGAAATTAACTGGGAAAAAGACGTCAAAGAAGACAAGTATCGCTCTGGCGGTGCCGGCGGTCAGCACGTCAACAAGACGGAATCAGCAATCCGCCTGACGCACATTCCCACCGGTGTCGTCGCCGCCTGTCAGAATGAACGGAGTCAGCATCAGAATCGAGCCCTGGCTCGCAAGATGCTCACGGCCAAACTGTATCAGATGGAAATCGACAAGCGTGACGCCGCGGTTGCGGCTCGGCGTGGCGAAAAATCCAAGATTGGTTTCGGTGGCCAGACGGTCCGAAACTACGTGCTGTATCCCGACCAGTTCGTGAAAGACGTGCGAAGCGGCAAAAAAGCCGGCAATCCGCACGTAGTTCTCGACGGTGACCTCGACGGATTCCTTGAAGCGTATCTGCGGTGGACTCTGACTGAACAGACCGTTGCCGCAGATGAGCTGGAGTAAGCAATCGATGGTGCCATTGTCGTTCATCAAGATGCACGGCTGTGGTAACGACTATGTTTTCATCGATTGCTTCACGCAGCCTGTCCCCGCCGATCCTGGGAAACTCTCACAGACCGTCAGCAACCGGCATTGCTCCGTCGGTTCTGACGGTCTTGTCCTGATGCTCCCGCCGGCGGTTGCGGATGCAGATGCGACAATGAGGATGTTCAATGCAGATGGCTCCGAAGGGAGTCTTTGCGGGAATGCGCTGCGATGCTTTGCCATGTGGCTTCATCAGTCCGGACGGTGCGGCACGGACTTTTGCATTGAGATGGCAGGACGCCGCATTCGATGTGAAGTCGTGCAGTCGGACGTTGCAGATCGATCCGCGATCATTCGAACGGCTTTCGGAAAACCAGGGGAACTGGCACCGAATCGTGCGACCGCCGCTCGTCTGTCGCCTTTCGCGATCCCACTGGAATTGCCAGACGTCAGCGTCGAGGGACAATGTGGTGGAACGCTGCATGTGTCGATGGGAAATCCTCACACGGTTTTCTTTGTCGAGAGTCTTTCAGAAGTCTCATTTGACACTCTGGGGCCGCGGATCGAGCACCATGTGAAGTTTCCGCATCGTACCAATGTGGAGTTCGTCGAAGTTACAGGCGAAAACGATTGCCGGGTACGGGTTTGGGAGCGTGGGTCGGCTGAAACAATGGCCTGCGGATCCGGTGCCTGTGCGGTGGCTGTTGCCGGCCTGTCCGCGGGACGATTCCGCCCCGGGAAGCCGATATCGGTCCAGATGTCCGGCGGGCTGCTGACAATCTCTCTGGACGAAGACTGGAACGTTTCGCTTCAAGGGCCGGCCGCGGAGTGTTGCCGAGGGACTTTGCCGCCGTCGGCATTCACAAAACAGGCCGAAAACACTCTGTCTGATGCCAATTCCCCGAACTAGTGGTTTGTCACATCAACAATTTGGGTTTAGCCGTCATTCCCGCCTGCGTGGGAATGACGAACCCCTCTTCGTTGTTCTGACGGAGCACTAACGGCATGATGTCAAAACGGCAGTGGCCCTCAAACGCCACCCAATTTCAGCCGTCCCCTGCATTCCATAAGTCTTTTTGTGGAATGACCTTGCGCCTGAACTTCTGAAGATGGCACGTTATTCGCTTCCCGCGGGGCTCAGAAGTATGAATCTGCACTTCTGGCCGAAAAGCTTGTCTGGGCTGTAACAGTCCGGATGGTGTCGCCGGAAGCAGAGCAGTTCGGGTCGAAAACTAGCAACCCATATTTGTAATGCAGGTCAGGAGAGAAACATGGCAAAGAAGGCTTCCGCGAGCGGCACTCGAATTGTGCCACTGGGTGATCGCGTTGTTCTGAAGCGAGCCGAAGCTGAAGAAAAGACAGCAGGCGGCATTTTGCTGCCAGACGCAGCGAAGAACAAACCCCAGCGCGGCGAAGTCGTTTCCGTTGGCGACGGTCACGTGAATGACAAGGGCGAAAGAGTGCCTCTGTCAGTCAAGGAAGGCGATCGAGTCATTTTCAGCTCATACGCTGGCGATGAGATCACCGTCGGCGACAAGACCTTCCTGCTGATGCGCGAAAGCGACATTCTGGCAACTCTGTAGTCCTTCGTATCTCGACTGAGTCCGCCAGGGGCAAAGTGTCCCTGTGCTTTTTCGGGCCACGCCCGATTGTGAATTCAACCCTCGGAGAAGATGTGTCATGGCAGCAAAGATGATTGCCTTTGATCAGGAAGCTCAGGAAGCCATGCGTCGCGGTGTGACGAAGCTGGCCCGGGCTGTAAAGGTTACTCTCGGCCCACGCGGTCGAAACGTGATCATTGAAAAGAGCTTTGGTTCACCGACCGTGACCAAGGACGGGGTCACTGTTGCTCGCGAAATCGAACTGCCAGACAAGTTCGAAGACATGGGCGCTCGCATGGTTCGTGAAGTGGCAAGCAAGACCAGCGATGTTGCTGGTGACGGCACCACCACCGCGACCGTGATGGCAGAAGCAATCTACAACGAAGGCCTGAAGGCAGTTGTTGCCGGTGTCAGCCCGCTCGAAATGAAGCGTGGTATGGACAAGGCTGTTGCAGACATCATCGCAAGCCTGCGAAGCATGGCTCAGGAATGCCGCTCCAAGAAGTCGATCGCTCAGGTCGGCACAGTGGCAGCAAACGGCGACGAAGAAATCGGTCGCATTCTTGCTGACGCGATGGAGCAGGTTGGTAAGGACGGCGTTATTACCGTAGAAGAAGGCAAGAGCCTCGACACCAACTTCGAAGTGGTGGAAGGTCTGCAGTTCGACCGTGGTTACCTGTCACCATACTTCGTGACCGATTCTGAAGGCATGGAAGTCGTTCTCGAAGACGCCTACGTGCTGATTCACGAGAAGAAGATCTCCAGCATTAAGGACCTGGTTCCAGTTCTGGAGAAGGTCGTTAACTCCGGCAAGCCACTGCTGATCATCGCTGAAGAAGTCGAAGGCGAAGCTCTGGCAACTCTCGTGATCAACAAGCTGCGTGGCACCTTCAAGGTGTGTGCAGTGAAGGCTCCGGGCTACGGCGATCGTCGTAAGGCGATGCTGCAGGACATCGCGATCATGGTTGGCGGAACAGCGATCTTCGAAGACCTCGGAATCAAGCTGGACAGCATCGACATCACTGACCTTGGCACCGCTCGCAAGATTGTGGTCGACAAGGACAACACAACCATCGTTGAAGGTGGTGGCAAGAAGGCCGACATCCAGGCTCGTATCGAACAGATTCGCCGCGAACTGGAAAACAGCACCAGCGACTACGACAGCGAAAAGCTTGAAGAGCGAATCGCGAAGCTGGCTGGCGGCGTTGCTCAGATTAACGTCGGTGCTGCAACGGAAAGCGAAATGAAGGAAAAGAAGGCTCGCGTTGAAGACGCTCTGCACGCGACCCGAGCTGCTGTTGAAGAAGGCATTCTGCCAGGCGGCGGCGTTGCGATGCTGCGAGCATCCACCAGCGTGAAGCCAGGCAAGCTGACTCATGACGAAAAGGTCGGTTACGACATCATCGTTCGAGCCTGCCGTGCTCCACTGACTCAGATTGCTGACAACGCCGGTGTTGACGGTGGCGTGGTTTGCGAGAAGGTCGCTTCCGGCGAAGGTAACTTTGGTTACAACGCCGCAACTGACAAGTTCGAAGACATGGTGAAGGCCGGTGTAATCGACCCAACCAAGGTGACTCGAACGGCTCTCCAGAACGCTGCGAGTGTTTCGACTCTGCTGCTGACCAGCGACGCACTGATCGCTGAGAAGCCAAAAGACGATCACAAGAAGCACGCTGCCGGCGGTGCGGAAGACATGTACTAATCGCCAGCGGTGAATTGAGACCTAACAAAGGCGGCTCCTGCGAGGGAGCCGCCTTTTTTATTGCGTTCAGAGCTAACTTACTCGTGAATTGAATCGCGGACCATTTTCGACTCAACGCCCGACTGATAAAGTGCGAACCCGAACTCAGGATGCCCCTGGTTGTGGCAACTGAAGTCAATGTCCTCAAGGCCGGTTCATACGCTTACACAAGGACGTTCTTATGGATTCTTCTCGACGCACGTTCTTCACGACGCTTCTGGCAACGGCACTACTCGCGAGCGCGGGCAGCGCGGATGAGAAAGCTTCCAGCGAAGGTTCAGTGACACTGACCGATGGGACATGGAAGGATGTGGAAGCGCTGGTGGCAAAGCACGCTGGGAAAGTGGTCGTCGTTGATCTTTGGTCAACGGCGTGTCTGCCCTGTATGACGGAGTTTCCGAATCTGGTCGCTCTTCAGAATGCACATCCAGACAGGATTGTTTGCATCAGCTTCAACCTCGATTACGCAGGGATCAAGAACAAAGGACCGGACTACTATCGCCCGAAGGTGGAAACATTCCTCAAGAAGAATAAAGCCGGCTTCACGAACATTTTGTGCACTGTCGCTGCCGACAAGATGTTTGAAGAACTTGAACTCAGTTCCATTCCGGCTGTGTACGTCTTTGGCAAAGACGGAAAGCTGGCAAAGCGATTTGACGATTCGCTGCTGGAAGAAGGCAAGGAAGAAGCCTTCACATACAAGCATGATATTAACCCGTTTGTCGAGAAACTCGTGGCGAAGTAACTCTTCGTTTGCGGGGCTCTTGGTTTCACTGGAGTAACAACATGGTGTTTCGGAAGATTGCATTGGGTTCGCTGACGGGCCTGATGATGCTGGGAACTCTGATCGAATCTTCGGCGTACTCACAGGAAGGCAACCTCGTGTATCCATCGACGAAGACCGTCGAACAAGTTGATGACTTTCACGGGACGAAAGTTGAAGACCCGTATCGCTGGCTCGAAGACGATGTTCGCGAGAACAAGGATGTCGCCGCCTGGGTCGCTGCTCAGAATGAAGTGACTTTCGGTTACCTGAAATCCATTCCTCAGCGCGAAGTCATTCAGAAGCGAATGACTGAGCTTTGGAACTACGAGAAGATCGGGGCTCCCTTCAAACGGGGCGGGCGTTACTACTTCTCGCGAAATGACGGCCTGCAGAACCAGAATGTTCTGTTCCGTCAGGAAACCCTCGAAAGTGAACCTGTTGTCCTTCTGGATCCCAACAGCTGGTCGAAAGACGGCACGGTCGCTCTTTCAGGCACCGCGTTCAGCGATGACGGTCGTTACGTTGCGTACGGGGTTCAGAAAGCGGGCTCCGACTGGAACACATGGAAAGTCATGGAGATCGAGTCCGGTAAGGTGCTCGATGATGAACTGAACTGGGTCAAGTTCAGCGGTGCAGAATGGACACCGGACAGCCGTGGCTTCTTTTACGCTCGTTATCCAGAGCCCAAAGAAGGTGCCTTCACCGCTCTGAATACCAACATGAAGGTGTATTACCATCGCGTAGGTACGCCGCAGTCTGCCGACGTTTTGGTTTATGAACGTCCGGATCATCCGGACTGGGGTTTCCAGCAGAGTGTTTCGGAGGATGGTCATTATCTGATCATCACCGTTTGGGTCGGAACTGATGATCGTTACCGAATCGTCGTCAAGGATCTCACGGAGCCTTATGGTTTGCCGTGGGAACTGATCAGCAATTTTGACCATGAGTATTCCTTCGTGGGGAACGATGGAAGCACTCTGTATTTCAAGACCAATCTGAACGCTCCTAATCGTCGAGTGATCGCGATTGATCTGAAGAAGCCTGCACAGGATCAGTGGAAGGAGATCATCCCGGAAACTGAAAACGCGATGGAGTCTGTTGGCATCGTCGGGAACATGTTCGTGTGTTCGTACCTGAAGGATGCGAAGACTCAGGTCCGACTGCACGCCATCGACGGTTCGTTCGTGCGAGAAGTGGAATTCCCGGGCATCGGTACGGCCGGCGGATTCGACGGTCGACGCAAGGACACCGACGTCTTCTACTCATTCAGCAGCTTTGCTTTGCCACCGACGACCTATCGGTACAACATGATCACCGGTGAAAGCAAACTGTTCCGCAAGGCGGAGGTGAAGTTCAATCCGGATGATTACGAAACAAAGCAGGTGTTCTACACCAGCAAGGACGGCACCAAAGTCCCGATGTTCATTACTCACAAGAAGGGGCTGAAGCTCGACGGAAGTAACCCAACGCTGCTTTATGGGTACGGTGGCTTCAATATTTCCGTCACTCCAAGCTTCAGCGTCGGCCGAGTGACCTGGATGGAAATGGGTGGCGTCTATGCAGTCGCGAACCTGCGAGGCGGGGGCGAGTATGGAGAACGCTGGCACAAGGCGGGCACGAAGCAGAACAAACAGAATGTGTTCGATGACTTCATCTCTGCCGCAGAATGGCTGATCGCCAACAAGTACACATCTGCGAAGAAGCTCGCCATTCAGGGCCGAAGCAACGGAGGTCTGCTGATTGGTGCCTGCATGACTCAGCGACCCGATCTGTTCGGAGCGTGTCTGCCGGGCGTTGGCGTGATGGACATGCTGCGATTCCACAAGTTCACCGCAGGCCGGTTCTGGACTGACGACTACGGCAGTGCCGACGTTCCGGAAGAATTTCCAGCGCTGCTCAAGTATTCCCCTTATCACAACCTGAAGGGCGGAGTGCAGTATCCGGCAACGCTGATCACGACTGCTGACACGGACGACCGAGTTGTACCCGGGCACAGCTTCAAGTTCGCAGCTCAGCTTCAGGCGTCGCAATCCGGAACGGCCCCAACACTGATTCGTATCGAGACCTCGGCTGGCCACGGTGCTGGAAAGCCGACGGCAAAGATCATTGAAGAAGCGTCCGACGAGATGGCATTCCTGGTGAAGTCACTGGGGATGAAATAGTCGAAGCCGCCACAAACTCAGGAGTGCACGTTGCGAGGTCTAAACTGGCAACGTGCATTCTCATCCCCCACCGAGTTCACCTCGGTGGTTCTCGGTTTTTGCACTACGACGATTCCAGCGGAGCCAGGGGATATTGTCATCAGTGGATTCACATCCACCGCTCGCCAGATTCGCAAATCACGATTAGCAGATCCGAGGGAACGGGGCTCCGGCAGGTTCATCAAGTGGTATCGGCGAGCCAAAGAGGCGTCGTACGGCCACTGGGGTCACGGATTTCGGCATGACGGTTCCGATCAGTGTGGCCTCACGAAACTGTGGCACCGATCGCAGTACGTTCAAGACTTCTTCTGCACATGCCGGAGCAACCGCGGCCACGAAGGTCCCTTCGTTGGCAAGATGTAGCGGTTCAAGGCCGAGTATCTCGCAGGCACCGCGAACCTGTCGCGAAACCGGGATTGAGGACTGGTCCAGTTCGAACGACACGTTGGCTTCTTCCGCCCATTCATGAAGAACAGCGGAGACACCACCGCGAGTTGCGTCTCTCAGGCATTTCACAGAAGCCCCACCCCGCTTCAGGACTTCGCTGACTCCCGGAAGGAGGCACTTGAGGTCGCTCTCCACGGCATTCAGAAACGCCATGCCCTGACGTGATGAGAGTACTGCCAGGCCATGTTGCCCGATGGGGCCGGAAACAAGGAGTCGGTCCCCTGGTTCAAGACTCTTTGGGCCGGCAGGAATCGAATCACCGAACTCGCCAACGCCCGTTGTGTTGATGAAGATTCCATCCACAGCACCTCGAGGAACAACCTTGGTATCACCAGCGACAATCGTGACGTCGCATTGCTGAGCCGCAGCGGCCGCTGAATCAAGCAGCCGTTCGAGCACTGTCACTGGCAGGCCTTCCTCCAGAATCAGACTCATCGTCAACCAGCACGGCATCGCGCCGGATACGGCGAGGTCGTTCACAGTCCCGATCACCGACAGCGAACCAAGATCTCCTCCGGGAAAGAACAGAGGTGTCACGGTGTGGCTGTCAGTACAGATCGCCAGACGTCTCTGTTCGACTTCGATCAGTGTCGCATCAGTAATGGATGACGAACATCTTAGTCGAGGAAACACAGTCTTCTGAAGAAATCGTCTGGTGTGTCGTGCGCCTTCGCCAATCGAAAGTGAAACGCGTTCAGAGTCTGCTGGCAGCTCGACCGGGCAATTCCATCGACTCATGCGTAACGAATTGTCTGCTTCGGGATTCATCCCTGAAGTATAGGATGCAGCACGCAACCTGCTAAAGTCTGGCCCGATGATTGATCGAAGTTACCATCCCCGCATCAATCGACGATCTGGTGAACTCCTGAATGAAGGCTGACCGTGAACGAACTCCAGCAACGGCACGAAGCTCTGACAAAGATCCGACTCGCTGCGTACGAAGATCTGTTTGGCGGTCCTCCGACGCAGATTTTCAGCCCGGCTTCCATGTTCAAATCGCCGGATGCCAAAATCCTGATTGATGTCTACATCTTCACTCTGGAGTTCGGCGATGGTGAAATCGATATCGCCGTGACGAACGGAATGTCGGATGAACGACTGAAGAACGCTGAAGACCCCGAGAGTCCTCTGCGAAGGGAGATCCTGCAGTACTTTCCGAAATGCACGGTAGACCATGCCAGAAGACTTCACGACATGGCGTGGCTGCCGCGATTTGACGAGTTCACTCTGGACAGCCATCACACAATCGCATGGAACTCCGCCGCAATCGAAGGGACTCCTTGGACGAGTGCGTTCTTTCTTCGGCCGATCATTCGATCACACACACAATTTGAATGCCTGATCGAAGGCGACGAAATGTCGTTCCTGTGGCACATCCCGATTTCGGAAGCCGAACGAGCCTACAAGGTGGAACACGGTGCCGACGCGTTGATTGACAGACTTGAGGCGGTTGAACTTCCGTGGATTTTCGACGAATCCAATCGGCCATCACTGCTCGAGGACTGAAAAAGCCAGCGCCAGGCAACTGACCCGATTCTTAACCGCTGACAGGGACTACTTCGCTTCCTTCGCCTGCTTCACGAGGCCGTCGAAGAGTTCCTTCTGATGCTTGAGCGCTGCGATTTTGTCTTCAGGATTTCCAGAAGCTTCCAGCAGGACCCAACCGTCATAGGAAATCGAATGGAACAGACGGAACAGTTGGTCCCACGGATAATCCGGTGCATCCAGTTGCCGAACGTGAACCGTCTTTCCGAATCGATTACAGACGAGCTTGAAGTTGTGCTCCAGCCCGTCGCCCTTCAGGTCCTGCACGTTGGAATTCCAGCAGACAGCGACATTCGG
The DNA here is from genome assembly GCA_016795145.1 of Planctomycetaceae bacterium. Classification (GTDB taxonomy): domain Bacteria; phylum Planctomycetota; class Planctomycetia; order Planctomycetales; family Planctomycetaceae; genus SXXK01. The sequence goes on along the minus strand of JAEUII010000111.1, from coordinate 8,960 downwards.
ATGATCCGCGATATCCATGATGGCCTTCATCACAGGAATCTCACTTGTGCCCGTGCCATGAACTTCGACGCGAATCTGCTGCCCGTACTTTTGACCGTATTCGCCAACAACGTTCAGCGCCTTCCCGATCTGCTCAATCGTCTTCTCGCGAGGAACGCCCTGAACGAAAGCGTTCGGCTTCACCTTCACTCCACTGCCGCCGCAGTCGTGCATCAGCTGAATGTACTGCTTGGCGAGTTCAATATTCGCTTCGACTTTCGCTGGATCATTTTCATGAAACTGGGCGTTTGAACCATAACCAACCAGCGTCACTTTGCTGGCCTCAAACCGCTTTCGAACCTCAGATCGTTCCGCTTTGCTGAGCTTCGGTTCAACCGCATGCTTGTGCTCCGTTCGCAGTTCAACGCCGGCCAGCCCAGTCTTCTCGCAGGCATCGATCACCGTCGGCAGGTCCATGTCCTGTCCCCAGAGATACGTGACCAGACCAAACTTCATGGAAGAATCAGGCAGACTGATGCCCGAAGCCGCCGAAGCGAACGCCGGAATCGCCAAACCGGCAGCAGCGGCTTTCAGAAACGACCGGCGCGATTGAGCGTCAACGGGATCAAAAGTGGATCGAGTCATCGGGGATCTCCTCGCATGAAGATGAGGCGACAATGTCATGATTCGTTTCGTCGGGAGTACGATTCTGTCATTCCCACGAAGGCGGAAACCAACTGTTTATACATGAGCGTGGCTTGGCGGTGCAAAGGCAAGCCCTCTGTGCTCTGTTCCCAGCTCAAGGGGCCACTAACAAATCAGCCCAGGGCATCGTCAGCATCGCCCGGCCCCGTTTTTCGCCGTTGAAATTGTAATCAGATTTCCGCAATTCTCGCCGGATCACTTCCGTCGGTCCCGCACTGAAGGATGCAACAACTTGCAGCGACAGGCGTGCAAGGCGACGTCAGTACCCTGATTGCGTTTCTTGTCGCAAGGCAGCCCCCATCCCGATTTTCGCTACTAGTGGTTTGTCACATCAACAATTTGGGTTTAGCCGTCATTCCCGCGCAGGCGGGAACCCAGCTTTCAACGTTCTGGGTTCCCGCCTCCGCGGGAATGACGAACCCCTCTTCGTTGTTCTGACAGAGCACTAGCCGAAAATCCGTTGTTGAAGATCGGCCACGGAGTCGTGCCAAGTCTCGTTGTAGCCACCTTCATCCCAGAGCTCGGCCAACTCGGAGTCTGGACCGAGTATCTTGTCGATTGCTGAGTCGGCTGATTTTTTCAGTGCGTCAGGAACAACAATGGGATTTGATTCAATCCAGGAATCCAGTTCCCTCGAATACGAATTCTTCAGTCCCCATTGGCCCTGCAAGCGAGCAATCACTTCGCACGCGGCCAGACAGTTGCAAGCAGTATCGACCGGGATGCAGCCACGGGCACACAGCACTGCTGAAATCGGCTTGCCTATCGTTCGAAGTTGCGGATCGCGCAAGAATAGCGAAATCCAATCACAAGCAGCATCATTCCCGAGTGCATCTTCTGCCCACGCGCCCATGTTCCCCCCAGGTGTCGCAATATTGTTACGGATTACGGCCAGGCCCACCGAGTAGACGCGAGTCATTGTTCCGATCAGGACCAGCTGCCGGCAATTGTCAATGCACTGAATCCTGGAACATTCCGCTACCAACCGGAGCTGGCAACACACACGATTGTTCCTTTTTTGCATTTTGGGCACTTGGGATTATCGTTGGAGAATCCGATCACAATGCAGTCGGCCTGACCACAATAGGGACATGTCGCCTGTTCAACGCCCTCGATGGGGCCATTACCGTGTTCGTAGTAGAGATAGGAACCGTTGTGGCGGAACAATAACCTGGGAACACCAAGTGGAATTTTGCCGCTTGCGGGCATGTCGAGACTCCGGCGAAGTCGCCGGCGTTCGCGAGGATTCTTACCAGGGATTTGGCATCTTGGGTTGGGTTCAGCGATCAGTACTCGCATCAATCGTACATCCGGCAGGTAGTCGGATGCTTCCGGATCGCAGACCTCCTCGACGTGAACTTCTGCAAAGCACCTCGAACAAAATGCAAGGCGAATGCCTGCCGGCAATTCATGTGTCCAGCCGATCGTCGCCGAGAAGTCACAGTTATCGGAGTCACATTGCAGGCGCCAAAACAGAGCCAATCGCGGCCTCCAGTATTAATAACTAACGAATTGCGATCCACCGTCGAGCGGTCGGTGGACCCAGAAATCGTGTGCCGAACTTTGCCGCGAATGAGCGGCGTGCGCTCGTGCGGGATTCGTCACGGTGGCGAAACCTCTGAGTGTGCAATTTACTGGTGGAGGACGGCGTTGTCACCCTTTGTTTGCGTGGCGGATGTTTCGAGCACGGTTGGTGTTTGCCTGTTGAGTTCATGAAGACGTTGTTGTGGCGGGAGCAACTTCAACTCCACATCCAAGGGCGAGCAGCAGGATGCCAGTCTTCCGTGTCCATGCATCGGTGATTATTTCCCTCATCCCAACGTTGCCCCGTGCTCCATTTCTCCCGCGGAACCCTGAAACACAGTATTTAAACCGCGAATGGGCGCAGTTTTAAGATCACGTTGCCAGGCTCCGGCGATTCCAGCCTGCGCGGGAATGGCGGACCTAAGGGCGATCATGGCGAACAATCGCGTTGGCCGAAAGAGGCGAGAGAAGGGGGCAAAAAGAGGACTGGCTCTTTCGTTCTTTTCGGCCGGGTGAATACTTAAGGAGAATAAAAGGGCGTTTCGAATTGCTGCTTCCGCCGGTGCAAGACCGACGGAAGCGTGAACAAGTTTGCTTTGCCTTATTCGCTTGAATAAGCGTCCATTCGCGGTTTTGAAATCATGTTGCTGGGCTCCGGCGATTCCAGCCTGCGCGGGAACGACGGATCGCGAACCCGTTCGGTGCTGGGACGCCAATGGTCATGGTGAGATGTTGTGTGTTTGTTTCGCCCCGTTTGGGGCTCTGGATGTGCTGTGGGGCCATTACCTGGGGGTTGCCCCAGGCTGATTTGTCGGTGCCCCGTTTGGGGCGGAATCGCAGGTTTGCGTGAACGCGCTGCCGCCCGCCTTCATTTTTCTGCCCGACATTTTTCTGCTGGAACGACTGCTCGCAAACATTGCCGTGGATGAGTCGCAAATAGCAAATCGCAGTCAGGGGACTGACGTCGCCCTGCTCGCCTTGTTTCTTTGTCGCTCATCATTTGCCAGATGGATCTACCATCCGCGTCGATCTGCGTTCATCGGCGGTTACGAAATTATGGCAGGCTGACGCCAGTGTGGCCGGACACGGGGCGGGATCTCGCGTCGGAGACACGAGGCACATTGCGAAAGCGACTCAGGGATCTTTGGCAAGATCCACTACCCACAGGCACAGAAAACCGGGGTCGAAAGGTGTTTCGACAAGGATCGGCTAGCGCCTTGGGCTCAGGCTGACGATGGTTCGGTCCGCCGTGGCCTAGTTCTCCATCACTTCCTTTTCCTTCGACGCAGCGCGATCGTTGACGATGCCTTCGTACTTCTTGGTCAGATCCTGAATCTGATCTTTTGTCGCTTTGCAGTCGTCTTCGCTCATCGTCTTGTCTTTTTCCGACGTGTCAGCGTGCTTGTTCGCATCACGGCGGACGTTCCGGATCGCCACGCGAGCTTCTTCGGCCAGTTCTTTGATACGTGAGGCCATTTGCTTACGTCGTTCGGTGCTGAGCGGCGGTACGTTCAGACGGATGACTCGTCCGTCGTTGTTTGGCACCATTCCCAGTTCGCTGGCGATGATCGCCTTGCCGATTGCGTCGAGCGTTGTCGTGTCGAACGGGCGAATCAGAATCTGCTGAGGCTCCGGGCAGCTGATGTTCGCGACCTGCTTCAATGGCGTCGGTGATCCGTAGTATTCGACTCGGATTGAATCCACCAGACCGGGGTTTGCTCGTCCCGTTCGAATCCCCTTCAGAGCATTCGCCAGTACGTTGACGGCCTTTTCCATTCTCTCTTCAGCGTCCAGCAGGATTTCGTCCTGATCCATGGTGATCTCTCCGATGTGGGATAAGCGATGGTCTCAAACAAAATCCGCTGACCAGTGCGTTTGACAACAGCAGTCTCGGCCAGCGGTGAGAATTCAGTGAGTCGCGGATGGTAACAGCGACAGCCTGTTTGCCCAGTTATCAGGCAGAAATCTCAATTCCTTCCAGCGACAGAAGAGTCTTCTTGCGACCGAGTCCGCCGCCATAGCCGACCAGCTTGCCATTGGTTCCGATGATGCGATGGCATGGAATTATGATGGCGATCGGATTCCGTCCATTGGCCAGCCCGACCGCGCGACAGGCCGCCGGATTGCCAATTGACTTTGCGATGTCACCGTAACTGGCGGTGACGCCGAATTTGACTTTGCAAAGGGCCTTCCAGACTTTCTTCTGGAATGCAGTCCCCTCAGGGGCGAGCGGGACATCAAACTGAGAAAGCTTGCCTGCAAAGTAGGCCTGCAGCTGCTGGACGACAGATTTCAGAGCTTTGTCGTCACGCACCCAGTCTTCCTGAATCAGCTCAGCGGCCGAATCATCCTCCCGAAACTGCACATATTTCACACCGTCTTCGTCGGCAGCCACAAGGATTCTCCCGACCGGTGTTTTCTCAATCCAGGTGTACTGCATCGTTCGTTCCTTGTTCTGCGGCCCATCGATTGGAATCAGTGACGCGGGATTCTACATTTCCGCCCGCCTGATTTCAGGTCACGCTCACGGGATTCTTTTGATGTCTGTTGGTGCGGAGGAGAACGCGATTCCGGAGCGTTCCCCAGCCCATTTTTCCTGCGAATGGTTCCATGGCCAATTCTGATTCCACTGCTGGTGCTCGACAGTCTCCTGAAGAACGACTTGCTCAGGTCAATGCTCTGCGATGGCAGAAGTTCAGCGTTCTGGACGACGGCTTCGTTTGTCTTGTCGACGTGATGGGCGATGACAGCAGCGTGGTCCAGGCCGCACGAGTCAGCTATGGCGAAGGCACAAAGAAGGTCAGCGACGACCGCACACTGATTCGATATCTGCTGCGTCACCGACACACGACTCCATTTGAAATGGCGGAGATCAAGTTCCTCGTCCGAGTTCCCATGGACTGCTGGCGTCAGTGGGTTCGACATCGCACGGCAAACATCAATGAATACAGCACTCGGTATTCTCTTGCGATTGACGCCTCCCAGACGACACAGCCTGATCAATGGCGAACGCAGGCAGAAACCAATCGCCAGGGCAGCGGCGCTGCTTTGCCGGACGATCTTGGAAGCCGACTGACTGCGGAAGAAAAACAGCTCCAGGATCAGATGCGAGGCGTTTACCAGAGCCGCATCGAAACGGGTGTTGCCCGCGAGCAGGCTCGCAAGGATCTGCCCCTTTCGACCTACACCGAAGCGTACTGGAAGATCGATCTTCACAATCTGCTTCACTTCCTGGCCCTCCGCATGGACAGCCATGCACAGCTGGAAATTCGTCAGTACGCAACGACGATCGGTGAGAAGATTGTTGCTCCGTTGTTCCCGATCGTCTGGGAAGCATTTCTCGACTATCGCATGAACGCCACCTTCCTGACGGGACTCGACACGGGCGTCATTCAGCGGCTGACCGCGAATGCCGCAAAGAACCGAACCAGTCCACCGTTCTCAGAAGAAGAATTTCTCGCGGCTCAGGATCCTGCGTGGGCAGCGCTGACTCGCAGTCGCGAACGAGACGAATGCCGGTCGAAACTGGCGATGCTGGGACTTGTGACTCCCGCAAACTAGCGTAGAAACAGCAAAAATCGCCGAAAAAGCTGACATCGCACCGCACGGCGTGTGTCTCTAGAATTCCTGCAAGACATCCAGCCTCCACTGGTTGTCTGGACTTTCACATCGACTGTCTGCTCGCAGAATCGTGTTCCCACATTGGCTGAAGGATCAGCCCGCGAATCGCCAGGCAGCGACCTCCTGACTCTCGGACATTCTCATGCGCAGCGAATCAGAAGTTTTGTTTGAAGACAATCCATTTTCAATCCCGGTTGCGGATCGAGTTCGTCGACTGCCGCCGTATCTGTTTGGAACGATCAACAAACGAAAGTACCAGCTGCGAGTCGCCGGGGTCGACGTGATTGACCTTGGCATGGGCAATCCAACCGATCCACCGGATCCACAGATTGTCCAGAAGATTGAAGAAGCGCTGGCGGATCCAAGAAACCATCGTTACTCGGTTTCAAACGGAATCGGCAACCTTCGCAAAGAGGTGTCGGCACGCTATCTCAAGCGCTATGGCGTGCGTCTCGACCCGAATGATGAAGTGCTGGCCTGCCTGGGATCCAAGGAAGGCTTCAGCCACATGTGCCTCGCGCTGATGGGACCGGGCGATACGGCCATCGTTCCAGCGCCGTCATTTCCGATCCATGTGTATTCGGTGATGCTGGCTTCGGGCAACGTGATTGCTCTGGATGTGCGAGACCCGGAAAAGTTTCTGCGGAACATTGCCTACACGTGCGAGCACCTCGTACCGAAGCCCAAAGTTGTTGTCGTCAACTTCCCGCACAATCCTTCTTCGACGGTCGTTGAGCAGGACTTCTTTGTGGAGCTTGTTCGACTGGCCAAGAAGCATCACTTTCTGGTCATCAGCGACTTTGCTTACGCGGACATTTGCTACGACGGCTACAAGGCACCAAGTTTTCTTTCGACCCCTGGAGCGATTGATGTTGGTATCGAACTGACATCCATGAGCAAGAGCTACAGCATGGCGGGTTGGCGTATCGGCTTCTGCTGCGGCAATCGCGAAATGGTCCGAGCACTCGCGACGATCAAGGGCTACTACGACTACGGGATCTTCCAGCCAATTCAGATCGCCGCAATTGTCGCGATGCGGCACTGTGATCACGCGATTGATGAACTGGCTGCGGAATATCAGGTCCGCCGCGATGCGTTGTGCGACGGTCTCCGCCGCATTGGCTGGAACCCGATTGTTCCAAAGGCTGGCATGTTCGTCTGGAGCGAGATTCCAGAACCATGGCGGAAGATGGGATCGATCGAATTCGCCATGAAGCTGCTGAATGAAGGCGGAGTTGCGGTCAGCCCTGGTCGAGGATTCGGGCCCGAAGGCGAAGGATTCCTGCGACTTGCGATCGTCGAAAACAGCCAGCGTCTTCGTCAGGCCATTCGACAAATCGACAAATGCCTGACGGCTCCGGAAGCGGCTTCGGCGTGATGCTGGTTTGAACCGCCGGTTGAGAAAACTCGTCATTCCCGTGCAGGCGGGAATCGATGATGAGCGAGACGCCAATTGACGCAATCACGCCAATTGGTTGTGTTGCCGTTTCAGGGCTTTGCAGTTTAGAGGTCGGCAGAGCCGGGGCCTTCGAACCCGGCAGGGGATCTGTCAGCCCTGCGAGAAACGCTGCGTCACGCAGAGCGGAAGGTGTCAGCCTTTCGAGGTCTTGTTGTATGTTGTTTGTGATGGAAGTGCGGGAATCGCACTCGGTGGGCTTACGCCGCACCGCTCGCCTTTTGGAGAGACGAGCGATCTGGCGATGAAGGTCGGCATTCGACCCTGGCCCACGTTGGCCTGCACATCCGAGGCCACGTCTTTCGGTCGCTGGTTGCGGCTGGGCCGCAAAGTGCCGCTCGGCAAGCGGCACCTACCGAAATCTGCGACTGCGCGCGGACGCAAATTCGCGCCGATCGGTTTCGCGAAACGCCGACGAGCGATAGCATGGAGTCTGATCCCGCCGGGAATTCACTCTGACAAGACTCTTCAAAAGAGTCTGTTTCTTAGAGTCCCACACGTCCATCCTCAGTCCGACCTTCCTTGAAGGAGCATCCCATGCGCTCGTTCCAACAGACTCGACGCGGTTTCCTTTCATCTGCCGCGGCAGCCGCAGCGGCTCTCTCAGCCCCGGCGTTTGTCTCCGCGGCAACTCTTCGCAAGGAGCTGCATGTTGCGGCCATCGGGGTCAACGGAATGGGTTGGTCCGACCTGTCGCAGATTGGAACTCACGCGGCCGTCAAGTTCGTGGGATTCTGTGACATTGATAAGAGTCGATTCGACAAAGCGGATGCTCAGTATCCAGGCGTTGCTCATTTTGCTGACTACCGCGAATTGTTTTCGTCATTGGGCGACAAAGTCGATGCGGTGATTGTGTCGACCCCCGACCACATGCATGCACCGATTGCCATGGAAGCCATGCGGATGGGAAAACATGTGTACTGCCAGAAGCCACTGACACACACCGTCTGGGAAGCTCGACAGATGACGCTGATGGCTGCGAAGTCCGGCGTCACGACTCAGATGGGAAACCAGATTCATTCCGCCGCGGAGTATCGTCTGGGAGTCCAGTTGATCCGTGAAGGGGCGATTGGCAAGGTCAAAGAAGTGCACTCATGGGTCGGCGTTCAGGGACGGCAGTATTGCGGCCGCACCGACCGACCTGAAGCAGCTCCGGTTCCAGCAGGAGTCGACTGGGATCTGTGGCTTGGAGCGGCCCCATCACGTCCGTTCGCACCGGACGTTTATCATCCGTTCAAATGGCGTGACTGGCAGGCATTTGGTTCAGGGGCACTTGGCGACTTTGGCTGCCATATTCTCGATCCAGTTTTCGGAGCACTCGGGATTCGCAACCCAACGTCGATCACCGCAGAGAATGGTGGTACGACCGAAGAAGTGTGGCCGGGCCCTGAAACGGTGACCTATGAATTCGCCGGAACGGACCAGACCGCAGGAGCCATCAAGGTCATTTGGCGCGATGGCGGATTGAAGCCGCCAAAGGACCTGGCTCAGCTTCCGGACGGAACAGAACTGCCAGGAGCCGGCTCATTGTTCATCGGCGAAGGCGGCAACATGATCCTTCCTCACGTTGGCATGCCAATGCTGACTCCGGAGTCGAAGTTTACGGAGTTCAAAAAGCCTGAAGTGAAAGGCACCAGCCACTGGCATGACTGGGTCGATGCGGTTCTGGCCGGAA
>JAEUII010000093.1 GCA_016795145.1 Planctomycetaceae bacterium | reverse complement strand
ATTCTCGAGATAGTTGTAGAAACCAAACATATCCTGTGGACTGTCCCAACGCGGCTGCACGGCAATAGGCAGAAAGTGCATACCGAGGGCTTCAGCATATCGCCGGGGCAGTTCACTCTTGCCAGTTCCGCTGATTCCTGTCAGAACTGTCAATGGAGAGAATTCGGCAACCTTCATCGAAGTATGAAACGCTCGGACAACTCTTGGGGGAAATTGCAAATGCAGCCCAGAAAGGTAGTTTTCCAGCGATTCCAGACACTCCAGCTCATTGCGACTTTCTTCCCCTTTGAATGCCGAGACATTGAGGGCTGGCTTCCAGAGTTCGGCCAGTTTCTCTTCATCATCGGCAAGGGTTGCAGGCGCTATTTCGCCCCATTTCTTTACTGCAGCTTCGAGTAGTTTATTCGTCATTGAGTATGCAGACTTGAGATGAGTGATCTCCTCTCGCTTTACATTCAACTCAGCTGTGATGCAGTCATACGACTCGCGAACATTGTGCAGCTCCTCTCGAGCTTGCCGAACCTCCTCCAATTGTTCCCTCAGCTCGGATTCCCGATGTTCAAGTCGCGCCTGCGTCTCTTCAACATTTACTTGCAGCGCTCCGTGTCGCGTCTCCATCCCTTCAATTTGCCGCTGGAGCTCCACCAGATGTGCCTTACGTTCATCCAGTTCGCTCGTTACGTGTTGTTCCTCTCGGATAAGCCATTCTCGCTGATGCCTCGATTCGAGACACTCCGTCTGAAGTTCATTCTGCTCCTGCCGGAGGGATTCGATTTTTCCCTCTGCATCAACAATCTGTTTTTGCAGCAGCGGTAGTTGCTCTTTCGCTTCCGTATAGAGAGCACCAAACTGATCGAGCCAGGTTTGAGCTTCCTCCTTTTGTGCAACCGCCAGTTTCAGCGGCCCCATGCTCTGCTGGAGAAGCCGCATCTCGTGGAGCTCTTTTTTCAGCGATTGTTTCTCTTCCCAAACTTCTCCGCGCTCTTCTTTCGTCACTCGGAATTCGTCTCGCGCATTCGCAACCAGTTGTTCGAGCCGCTGAAATTCTCTTTTTCTGGCGCTAAATTCCTGTTCGTTTGCTGACAGCCATTCCCGAGCTTCTTCTCCCCGCTGGATGAGCAATTTCGCCTCTGCGATCGATTCTTCCAGTGACTGACGTTCGATCCTAAGGCGTTCCACTTCATTGCTGAGGCCAGGCTGTCGACAGGCGTCCGGTATGCGCGATTCGAGTTCAGCCAGCTCATTCAAACGCTGTTTTGTGATGATGAATATTCCAACAACGACAGCGAGCAACACCAGCGAGCTGATCATTCCAAAAACGTAGATCCAAAGGACGAGTGAGTCCACAAGCTGGCTTTCCAGAAAAGGACATTTGAGACACCGAGATAGTGAGCCTTCGGTGTTTGGCATTCGGCAGCAATGTCGCTGCTTATTCAGGCGTCACGGGAGGCTGAGTCTGCGGCTCAGTGTCTGTCTCAGAGACGCCCGGCTGCGGGGTTTCCGGTTCTGTCTGAACATCCGAGAACTTCTTCTTTGCATCGTCGAGATCCCGAATCACCTTTGTCAGCTCAGCCTTCTTGGTCTCCGTCTCAGACAGAAGCTGGCCGCGTTTTCTTGTTGCCTCGGCGACTTCGTTCAGTATTGCCTCAAGAGTCGATGATTCGCTCATCATGTCTTTTCTGAGCTTTTCGAGCGCCTCCTGTCTCTTAGCCAACTCACGGTCTGAATCATCAAGCTGTTCTCTACGAGACTTCAGGTCCTGTTCAAGTTTCGCTGCAACGGCCGTCGCAGCGCTGACTCGCTCGACGACAGCTCCTTCATTGTTGGTGGCTGCGAGAATTTCGGCCTGCAGTTTCTGCTTCCTGTCTCCCAGTGTCGCCAGATCGGTCTCAGCCAATTGCCGGTTCTCCTCAGCTTTCTTTGAGCCAAGTTCAGCTTTCTGAAGGTCTTCCTTTGCCCGCAGCAAGGAATTCTGTACGAGCTTGAGACTTTCCTGTGTCTCCGCCAGCTGAATCCGGAGCTGATCAAGGTTTTGTTGTTCGCTCTGAAACTGTGCCTTTATTTCAGATTGTTTTGTCTGAAGTTGCCCCAGGTTCGTGGTTGCCTCGATTTTGTCCGACTCCAGTTGTGCGAGGATGCGTTCGCGTTCTTCGGTTGTGCCCTGCCATAGACGTCGAGTGTATATGTGCTCCACGAGGCTTGTCAGACCCACAATTTGCGCGAAAACTAACAGCACAGAGCTGGCAGCGAGCACAACCAGCGTCTCACGTCTGCCCAGTTGCTGGATCCGCTGCGAGATCGAAGCGACGATTCCAGCAGGACGGTGAATTGCCCTCGAAACGACAGGATCTTCCCAATTGTTGTCAGATGATTTTGACATATGAGAGTCTGGTTCGGACGATTTCTGCGAGATGCGTTGTCAACGTTTTCTTCGGAGCGCTCCGAGTGGCAAGCCAGACAGCGCGCCGCCGAACAAAACGCTCCGAGGCGATAGCAATTCTTCGGGAAGGCGCATTAAGGTCCCCCCCCCCGGGCGACTGCAGGCCGAATATCCACAAACCTGAATTTCGGTTCAAGCAGCAAGTCTGTAAGGAGGGGTATTTTGAGGGAAACTCGTTCGATGGACGCTCAGCAGAAGCAATTTGTCGACATTATCACAACCTACGGTTACGGCAGAGCATCTGACTCGCGTTGGTTTCGCGCGATTCTTCGAGATTTACTCCCAACCGCCCCCCCACAGCGAATTCACGCACTTGTGGATGCAGCGTCGGACGGCTTGGTCAGTGACCTGCAGCCACTCCTAACGGATCCACATAGAGAGATGCGTGCAGCGGCTTTTCGCCAAAGGTTGGTGGCGAATCGAGGCTGGCAGGAATCACTTGCGGACTGGACAGTCACAACATGGTTTCTCGCAATCCGGCACGGAACACCGGAGGGCAGACCGGTTGTTTTCGATTGCCCTAGATGCAGAATCAGAATTCAGGTTCCGGGACGTCAGATTGGTGACCGGATCAAATGCCCCAGTGATGGCTGCGGTGTCACAGTTCGGATTTGCAGTGAAGGGAAAATGGTTGAATTGGAATCTGAAACTCAGCCCGAGTTGCTGCGGAATAAGGATGCTGTACGTGTCGTCGCCAGCGACGGGACTGGAGATTTTCGAACCCTTCAGGAAGCGTTTTCTGCAAGTGCGGGAGCGAATGAAATCAACCTGCAGCTTCGCGGCGGTCCCTTCCGTTTTCGGGGAAACGAAACCATTCGAGGAAGCTGCTCAATTTCTGGCAACACGAATGATGCGCCTGTAGTGATCGAGTGTGAACAGTGTCCTTGCTTTATCGTTGACGGCGGGACATTGACGCTGCTGGCGGTTTCTGTCGTCTCCGCTCCCGATAGTCCGAAACTGGCGCGTCCGTTACTCAAAGTGAAAAGAGGTGCCATGTCAGTTTCCAGCTCGAAAATACAATCTGCCGCTCACAGCGGGCTCGAGGTCGCCGGAACGGGAGCAAGCGCTACGATCGGACAATCTCAGATCATGACATCTCGTGGGAATGCATTGAAAGCCTTTGATGGGGCCACTGTGAGAATGGACGACTGTGTCATCAGCGATTCCAGAAACAATGCGGTGTCCATAGAGAGCAATGCACATGTGGTCATGATCCACTGTACGATCGAAGGCGGGAATGCCACCGGAATCAACATTCGCAAAGGTCGGCTGGAGGCCACGGCCTGCAATATCAGCAGAAATGGTGATTATGGTATCGACGCCTGTGGCGGCGAAGTGACCCTCAACAATTGTTCAGTTCAGCGAAATGGCAGTCGAGGTCTGTGGGCTCGGGACCGAGTGACGGGTGAAATTGCGAATTGTGATTTCTCCGAAAACGGCCGCGGGGCCAACTCAATTGATGAGACGTGCAGAATCCATCAGCCATGAAAGAACTCTGGTCTTCATTGCAAACGGCAAGAGGATTTCGTCGTCAGCAATTGAATGCGGGATTACGGAACTGTACGCTTACAATCGCGATAAGTCCTTTACATAGATACATGGCAGATACGCGGTCATCAGGGATTTTGTTCCCGCCGCGTGTTGCGATTGGAAGTCTTGGGGGGTGATGAATGGCGAACAGACCGGGTGGTGAACTTTCCAGGCGTCCACTTCACTTCATCTGGATCCTTGATTGCTCTGGATCGATGGCAGTGAACGGAAAAATACAGGCGCTGAACAACGCGATGCGAGAAGCGATTCCCCACATGCGAGATGCGGCAAGCGGCAATCCAAGCGCGGAACTCCTGTTGAGGGTTTTGAAATTTTCCAGTGGTGCCTCCTGGCATGTATCTACACCAGTACCGATTGAGAATTTCTCATGGACCGATCTCGCCGCAAACGGGGTCACTGACATGGGGAGGGCGTTTTCTATGGTTGCGGAACAGCTTCGGATTCCGCCTATGGAGTCTCGTGCTCTGCCTCCTGTTCTCGCATTGATATCCGACGGTCAGCCAACCGATGATTACGCGTCCGGGCTGGATGCTATCATGGCAGAGCAGTGGGGAAAGCGAGCCGTTCGCGTTGCCATTGGCATTGGTGCGGATGCTGACCACCACACATTGCAGAAGTTTATTGGCAACCCTGAGATTCCGGTCTTACAGGCAGACAATCTTGAATCTCTCATTCAGTTCATCCGCTGGGTATCGACCGCTGTCGTGAAAACTGCATCAGCCCCTACGGCCAGTACAGGGGGAGAGTCGATTGTCATGCCGCCGCCGCCCTTCCCGACATCTGGCGTCGCAGGCACCGACGATCTGACCGTGTGGTGAGAATCGAAAATGACCACTCGTCCCGGAGGCGCTATCGGTTCACGGCCATTGCCGTTTTTCTGGCTGGTTGATTGTTCCGGGTCTATGTCTCTGTCAGGAAAAATGCAGGCTGTTAATGACTCTATTCGGAAGGTTCTTCCGGAGATGCTGGCAGTTGCTTCTGAAAATCCGGCTGTGGAGGTTTTTACCCGAGTGCTGCAATTCTCTCACGGAGCTGCATGGTGCGCCCCATGGGCCTCTCTGAAGGACTTCGCATTCAGTGATCTGAACGCCGCCCCCCTTGCAACTGGCTCCGCTGCAGCTGACATTGTTTTCCTGGTCGACACCAGCGGTAGCATGGCCAATGAGATCGAAGTAGTAAAAAGGAAGTGCGTAGAGTTCGCAGATTGCATAACAAGAGTCGGCGCGGATGTTCACCTTGGACTTGTTGGATTCGACATTGGAGGGCACGCCGGAGAATCGCACGGGCATTATTCCGTGCATTCTC
>JAEUII010000084.1 GCA_016795145.1 Planctomycetaceae bacterium | reverse complement strand
TTCCGGCCGCTGCGCGTCACAGGCTTTGCCTGTGCTACCCAGTGTAGAGCGATTGTCCTCAATCGCTTACCCCATCCCCAAACCGCCCTGAGCCGCAAACGGCTGAGGACAGCCGTTCTACATTCAACCCTTCTTCGGGGCGAATCCGCGACGCATTGTGTTCTCCGAGATATTCACCGGGACGACGAACTGCTTCAGATAGTCCGGGCCGCCGGCTTTGCTGCCGATGCCGGACATGCGGAAGCCGCCGAATGGATGTCGCTGCACGAGTGCGCCGGTGATCTCGCGGTTCAGGTACAGGTTGCCCACTTCAAACTCGCTGCGAACTCGACGCAGAGTCGCCGGGCTGCGGCTGTACACACCGCCGGTCAGAGCATACCGAGTTCCGTTGGCGACGTTCAGAGCATCATCCATCGTGCGAACTCGGATCACGGCCAGCACCGGTCCAAAGATCTCATTCTGTGCCAGCGGTGATGACGGATCGACGTTGGTGAAAATATGGGGCCCGACGAAAGTCCCCTGCTTGCCGACGGCTCCGGGATCAACGCCAAGGACCAGAGTTCCATGAACTTCCGGATCGACCTTCTTAATCGCCTCCAGAATGCGATCGCGCGCTTCCTCATCGATCACCGGACCGACTTTCGTGCCTGGATCTTCGGCTGCACCGATCGTCAGGCTCTTCGTCGCTTCGATCAGACGATTCAAAAACTGTTCGTGAATGGAATCCAGCACGATCACTCGCGAACATGCCGAACACTTCTGGCCGGAATAAGTAAACGCGCTTCGGATGATGCCGGAGACTGCTTCGTCGAGGTCTGCATCTTCATCCACGATGATGGCATTCTTGCCACCCATCTCCGCAATGACTCGACGCACGTTCTTCTGTCGCTTATCGGTGTCCGCCGCGGCACGATTGATTTCGAGTCCCACAGTCTGTGAACCCGTAAAGGCGACCAGGTCAACATCCGGATGTGACACCAAAGCCGGACCGATGTCTTCGCCAACGCCCGGGACGTAATTGACAACTCCATCGGGCACACTGGCGTTTCGAATGATCTCCATCAGCTTCGCGGCAACAACCGAAGACTGTTCCGCCGGCTTCATCACGACGGTATTACCTGTCACCATTGCGGCCACCGTCATGCCGGTCAGAATGGCGAGAGGGAAATTCCACGGAGCGATGACCACACAAACCCCGCGCGGACGGTAGACGTAAGAATTCTCCTCGCCCGCGAAATCGGTCTGCTGAGGATTCGCCATGCCACGCATTTCGTGTGCGTAGTACATGCAAAAGTCGATCGCTTCCGCGACGTCGGCGTCCGCTTCGATCCAGGTCTTGCCGGTTTCCAGAACAACCCATGAAGCCAGCTCGAACCGCCGCTCACGCATTTCTGCGGCCATCAGTTCGACGTATTCAATGCGAGTGTCCGCGGGTGTTCGGCCCCAGGTCTCGAACGCCCGGCGTGCGGCTTCCACGGCATCCGTCGCCTGGTCCACGTTGGCCGATGCAACTCGCCCGATAATCTCGGATGTCTTTGACGGATTGCGGGAAATCAGAGTTGTGCGGCTGTCGCACGACTTGCCATCAATGACCAGCGGATACGTGTCTCCGAGCTGTTCACGAACAGCAGCCAGCGCCTGCTGCATGCTTTCACGAGCTTCCGCGGAAGAGAAGTCCGTCAGTGGCTCATTGAGGAATCCAGGCTTTGGTTCTTCTGACACAGGTGGTTCAGCAGCGGAATGCTTGGACGGCTTCATGAGAAGTTTCTCGATCGCAGTATGTTCAGTATGTGACTGGCGGAGGAAAGAATCGTTGGACGTGTTTTCCAGAAGGCGTCGAACAAGGTACGCCATTCCGGGAATCAGCTGACCAAACGGCGTGTAAATGCGAACTCGTCGTCCGCGCTCAAGGAACAACTGAGCCTGCTCATCGCTCATCCCATAGAGCATCTGAATTTCAAGAGCCTGATCCGGAACCTTCAGTTCCTCAGCCCATGCCATCGCGCTGGCGAGGCTGCGAAGGTTGTGACTTGCCAGAGCCGGTCGAAGCCATTCGTGATTTTCAAGAAGGAGTTTGCTGAGTCGTTCGAAGTTGTCGTCCGACTGCCACTTTCTCTGGAACACCGGAACTGGCCAGTTGCGATACTGAGCCATGATCGTTTCATAGTCCCAGTAAGCTCCTTTGACGAGTCGAATCGTGATGGGCGTCTCGCGCTTCTTCGCCCAGTCGAGCATCTTCTGAAGATCCTGCTCGGCAGACTTCAGATATGCCTGAATCACGATGCCGCAATCCGCGTAGTCGCGGAATTCCTTCTCCATCATGACTCGTCGGAAGATCTCAAACGTCAATTCGCGATTGTCGTTCTGCTCCATGTCGACATGGACATAGGCCTGGTTTTCGCGAGCCGCTCGAAGAATCGGACGCAGCCGGTTGGAGACTCGTTTGATCGTGCCTTCCGCATCAACATTCGCAAAGCGACTGTCCAGTGCTGACAATTTCAGACTGATATTCAGTCGCGGGATGTGACCAAGATGGTCCTGGTCCAGCAGGCTGTCTTCCGGCCATTGATTGACCTGGGGGCCAAGCCCCTGAATCAGATCAAGGTACTGCTGCTGATAGCGATCGGCTTCCGGTTCGCTGATGACGGCTTCACCCAGCAGGTCCAGAGTGAACGCGTAGCCGTTTCGCCGAACCTTTCGAACCGACTGCAGGACTTCATCAACGTTGCTGCCAGCGATGAAGCGGCGAGCCATCCGGGCGGCATTCGTGCGAGCATTGAACGCGAGTGCTCGACTGAGGATGCTGTTACCGGTTGTCAGATCGAGACCAATTCGAGCGGCCCAGGGAAGACGGTCCCGAACCTCTTCGAAGTACTCCTCCAGGTGCCGCGCGATGGAAACGTGATCACGCAGCATCGGAAGCACATCGACGAAGCGGAACATCTGGACCTTGATCGCTTCGTCGCTCATCGCCCAGCCCATCAGGCGATCTTCCCACCAGCGGCTGTGGAAGATAGACGGCGAACGATGGGCGATACGGGAAAACAGCTCCTGGCCGATTGCCTGGGTGCGCTGTTCGACCCGATCTTCCGTCGAATTTGCGGAGGAACTCTTTGCTGCCTTTTTGGCCATAATCCGAGGTCGTTGTGTCTCTTGTCGTTGAGTGGGGATCCGACTTCCGGTCAATCAGCCCGCGTCACGCTGTCGATCGACGGAACTCCCGGGAACCCGGTAACTTACGCTCCCACAGCACTTCCGGGACGAGACACTCAAATCTCAGACAAAGATTCAGGACTGCGGTGAGAGGCGGGATTCTAAAGTGATACCGCCCCGGGGAAAGCAGAGTCTCCCAGATTCTCAGCACGGGGTTACAAGTCCGCTACTGTTTCTGTGTCAGGAAGTGTACCATTACGGGGCGTCGAGGCTGAATGTGGAGATCCTGATGCCGCAAACGGCTCTGCTTTGTACCCGCGGTTCGCATCGATCTGGGCAATTTACCCCGTGATCCATCGTAACGCGCGGAAGTACCGAATCCAGGCTTCTGCAAGATCTAGAGTCACGAAAGGGAGTGCATTATGTCGTTCCGACCCCTGGTTCGCCTGCGAGCCGTTCTGGCCGCTCTGAGTCTCCTGGTCGCAGGAGCTGTTGTCAGCCCGGTCACTGCTGGTGATGCTGACAAAGAGTTCTCAACGACTCACAAGCAAGTTCGCATCATCAAGCCGATGCACGACGGAAAAGCCATTCAGCTGAATACGTTCTGCCTGGATCGTGACGGCAATATCGTTGCCTGCGTCGGTGGGTCGGCCAACGAATACGTCATGAACGCTGATGGCAGCCAGCAGATCCGTGTCACAACGATGCCAAATCTTGTGCAGGTCTATTCTCCCGAAGGCGAACTGCTTCGTGCGACGGAAACGGCCTTTCGTCCAACGGCAGTGAATGTGTCCCCGGACGGGATCATTTTTGCCGCAGGTGATGGCAAGATCGCAAAGATCGGAGCCGACGGAAAGATCCTTCAGACTGCCGATTCTCCTCATATCGGAGACATCGAATCCTTCAAGCAAAGAATCGTCGAAGCCGCAAAGAAGCAGGCTGAAGAGAACGTCGCTCGGTATCGCCAGCAGGTTGTCACCATCGAAGAGCGAATCAAGGCATTGAAGGACAAGCCAGAAGCAGAACGAACCGAAATCGAAACCAAGCGACTTGCCACTTATGAACAGCAAAAAGGGCTTTACGAGAACCAGCTGAAGGTGATGGAGAACTCCAATGTTTCTCCAACGGCGTCAGACGCCGCTGTGGCTCGCAAGCTGGGAATTACGGCACTGGCTGTCACAAGCAAAGACGTCTTTGTGTGTGCTGTTTCGGTAGAGGGAACGGGCTATGAAGTTTGGCGTTCAACACACGAATTCTCTGAACCGGTTCGAGTCGTCACGAAGATGGGTGGCTGCTGCGGGCAGTGCGATATTCAGGCGACCGAGAATCATCTGGTG
>JAEUII010000083.1 GCA_016795145.1 Planctomycetaceae bacterium | reverse complement strand
GCCCTGCCACTGCGGATGCTTGTCCCGATTCAGAATTCGATCGGCCATGTCTTCCGGACGGATCACGGTACAGGGCATGATCCCGGAGATCTTCCGTCCGGGACCCGCGAGTCCCAGCACGGCTCCCGCCAGAATGCTCTCCCGTGCAGCACACTGCGACGGGGATCTCGCCGATTCATCCGTCTGCGGATCGTCGAGCACCACCAGCGATGGTCGCACGGTCTGTCCATCCGGTCGTTTGAACTTCATGCCGCGAATACGACCGGTGATGCCGGCCACACGGATGATGGCTCCGGAGGCTTTGGATCCCACGATCGTCGGCAGCACGATTTCCCGGGCCGTCCATGAGATATGCGTGCGTTCGCCCTGATGCAGCTGGCCGGCGCAGCGATTGGCAATGCCATCCAGACACTGGATCGGATAGACGGCTTCCGGAAAGTCCTTGAGCAGCAGTTCATTGCCGTCGAGTTCCATCTTGATCGATTCCAGCATTTCCTCCGCATGCGCTTCGCTCGCTCCGATCAGCGCCACGAATTGTCGGTGTCCAAACAGGATGGCCCAGAGACAGGCGCATTCAGCAATTGTGGTCTTTCCCGATCCACGCGGCATTGCGAGGGCAAACAGGCCGCCGTAGAGTACAGCTTCTTCAATCTTGGCAATCACACGGCGATGGTCGTCTGACCAGGCCAGATGAAAGGTCTGCGGAAAGTAGGCCTCGCAGAAGTACTGAAAACTGTCGGCCGCTTTCTGCCGCCGCGCCGAATCAACAACCGCTGGCAACTCACCGATATCCCGACCCGCCTTGGCGATCGCCGCATTGCGAGCCCGAGCCCGTTCCTTCAGCGCTTCGTAGCTGTCCGACTCGCTCACAACCCTAGGCCGATGCACTTCCTCGACCAGCCACGCCACATACCGCAACAGATCGACTCGGTTGCCATCACCCAGCCTGTAACCCGCCCGATTGCGATGCCGGTACAACTGACGCTCATTGATGACCGTGCCCAGCGGCGTCGAATTCAGTAGTCGGCAGAGTTCTCCGGGACGCAGGTTGCGGGGATCAATCGCCATGAGGATCGCCCTCCGCCAGTTGCCGAATCAGCCACGCCGCGTACGCCACCAGACTCAGCGTGCCATCCCCGTTTGTGGGCGCACCGCTGGCCACGTCGGCCGCGATCGTCGACTCAGCCACCACTTTCCCGCCCACCTTCGACAACAGCCGTGCCGCGTCCATGGGCGTCAGTTTCTGCGGATCCAGGCGTGGTGTCGGGGCACTCATGAAATCACCCCATAAAAGCTGCTGAAATTGATGCGGAATCGCTGCGAATCCGCTGGATGAGGTTCCCGATCACGAGGTAACTGTGTGGTCGTTGAACGCTTGGTTTCCCGAACACAAAGGACACAGAGATGGACACGCACGACGACCTGGGCGACAGCCTGAAGATCACCAAAACCGAAGGCCGCCAGCTGAACGCCCCGGGTACCTGGGTCAGCGGATCGATCGCCGGCCACACCTTCCAGATCCTGGTCTTCGAAGACCACGCCGAGAACGAAGAGTACGAACTCGGAACCAGCCGGATCAGCAAACTCTGGTTGCGACGCCAGACCGACCGGCAGGTGGTCGCCAACTTCGACCGGGGCTGGGACCTGCAGCCCACCACCGACGACGCCCGCGCGATTGTCGACTTCCTCGCCGCCGGGATCGCAGAACACACCTTCGGCAAATAGCGAATGACAGCCAACCACAACGAATCGAGAACGAGGAGAACACCATTGAAAACGAACGGCCAAACACCAGCCACGACCCAGATCGACCTCCTGAGCCATCCGATGTACACGCCCTCGGACCTCGCCTACTTCGAGAGCAAGGGATACACCCCGACGGAGATCCTGGCCTTCTGGGATCGAGACCTGGCGGCCGGAAAAGAGCCACTGCACCACCGACCAGCGCCAGCCATCCTCGAGTACCTGACCCAGACAAACGTGAAGAAGTAAACACACGACGCCAGACAAGGGAGCATAGAGATGACGTTGAGCGAGATCATTGAACGCCTGGAAGAATACCGCGACGAGTTGGGCGGCGACTGCGAAGTCCGCCTGATGACCCAGCCGAACTGGCCCTTCGAAAACGCGATCACAGGCCTGGTCTCCGGATCGGAGATCAACGAATCGGATGACGACGACGATGCCTGCGTCGAGGAAGACGCGGTGGTCTACATCGTCGAAGGCGCGCAGCTGAAGTACGGATCGAAGCGTGCCTGGGACGCCGCGTACTAACGCCGAAATCCGCCACGAGCGGATCGTCCGGCGGTGGTTCGCCGGACCTGATGATGGCAGCCAACCATTACCAACGAATGGGGAGAGATCGAGATGAAGGCAAACGACGTAAAGATCGATGGCGAGTATCAGACACGGATCGGCAAGACACTGATCCCAGTGCGGATTGTGGCGGAGAAGGCCTCCGGCGGCTGGACCGCCGTCAACATCACCACCGGCAAGAAGGTGTTCATCAGCCTGGCGAGACTCCTGCAGGAGATGCCGGCACCCACTGAGACGAAGTTTACAACGGAAGGCAACCTGACCACGGTCGAAGTACCACCCGCGACGGTCGAGACGATCGACGGTACGAGCACCAAACCCAAACGCGGTCGCAAACCGAAGGCGGAGGTCTCCAACACAGAAGGCAAAACCACTCTGAGCCAGCTTGATGCGGCAGCCAAGGTCCTTGGAGAAGCCACCGAGCCGATGACCACAAAGGAGATGGTCGAGACGATGGCCACCAAAGGCTACTGGTCCAGCCCCGGCGGCAAGACGCCCCACGCAACGCTGTACTCGGCCATCCTCCGCGAGCTGCAGAGCAAAGGTGAAGGGAGCCGCTTCATCAAGACCGAACGCGGTCACTTCAAACTGCGAACTGCCTGAGTTCGCCGCGACCTCCTGACGACCTGCGTCATCGGGACGCAGGTCTTTCTTCACCACCATTCCTGAGCACTCAGGATCCATGTCAGATTCGGCGTACGTCGAAACCAACGTCCGTTTCTGAACAGACAGCAATGGGAGACCAACGATGACACGGCAACTGACCGCAGCCGACTGGATGGACGAAGCGGAATCGGCGGAACGCGCCGAGGCATGGCCGAAGGCACTGGCCCTGTGGACCAACGCCGAATCGATGTGCGAAGGCGAACAACAGCAGCGCTGCCATACCGGGATCGCCCGTTGCGAACACGAGGTGGCCGTCGATGTCGAACTGGCTTCAATTGCCAGACGAATCCTGAAGATCCCGACACTCGCCACTCGCAAGATGGATTCTTTGGACTTCCACGAAGTGGCCGTGTGGCAGGTCCTCGAGGCACTCCGGTTGGCGCACCGCGCAGGACGCAAAGATCGCGGTGAATAGCCCGGACGGACAGCTGCGAAATTGACCGGAATTGCTGGCCGAATCTGCTTGAGCTGTCCGCAAAACCATGGCACATGTGTCATGTCAGAAGTCGATTCCTGTACCAGACCAGCGGAGACGCACAAATGACCACGAAGCGAAACACGGAAAACGAAACCCGACTGCGCGACGCCTTCCGCGCGATGAACGGCGACGACTACCAGACCATCCGCGAGGCGTATTACAAGGCGGTCGAGGGACTGCGAACCTTGGCGGATGCTCTCGAACAGGTGGCTGGCAGCGACGAGCGGGATCCAATGCTCGTGGAGCACCTGATCGCCTGCTACGCCCTGACTGCGATGGATCGCAGCCTGCTCGGGCGGATCCTGTAAGACCACCAGGAAGAGGAGAACACCACCATGTCGAACATCCCGAGGCCCGGAGACCGCATCCGACTGCTTGCCATGCCGGACGACCCCGATCCCATTCCAACCGGTGAAGTCGGAACGGTGGTCAGTGTCGCCCGTCACGGCGAAGGCAGAGACGCCTGGCATCAGGTGGATGTGGAATGGGATCATGGTCGAAGCCTTATGCTGACGCTGCCGCCAGATCAGATTGAGATCCTGCCGGATTCGCAGTAGCGCTCGCAGAGATGCGTTCCGCCTTTCGTCCTGTGAATTTCTCCCACCGCTGGACGATCACATCGCAATACAGCGGATCGAGTTCCATCAGGAACGCATGCCGTCCGGTCTGCTCCGCCCCCATCAAGGTGCTGCCAGAACCGCCGAACAGGTCCAGCACGTTCTCACCGGTGCGTGATGAGTACTGCATGGCTCGGACCGCCAGTTCCACCGGCTTCTCCGTGAGGTGCACCATGCTCTGTGGGTTCACCTTCTTGACCTGCCAGAGATCCGTCGCGTTGTTCGGTCCGAGATAGACGTGGGCAGCGCCTTCCTTCCAGCCGTAGAAGCACCACTCGTGCGCGCCCATAAAATCCCCTATGGGTTCGCGTGTGAAACCGGCCTGCATCGCCGTTTCCAGATCCGCCGCGATCACCACAACGCCCGTCTTCGTATCAGGGTCGATCTCGATCCGTTCCACGAAGGCCTCGACCAACTGGCGGTCCTTGAGGCCCACGTTGGCCCGTGGTGCGATCTGGTCGAGCGTGGCGAACTGTTCGCTGGCCCACGCCCGGAGTTGCGTCTCTGTAAACGCCGGTGTGGCCCGTGGCGCGTTTCGTTTCTGCCGGGCCACGAGTGCGTCGCGTTTCGATTTCAGATCCGCCAGCGTCGTTCGTAGTTCGTCCAGGCCTTCGAACGACGGGTCGGTCAACATGGCGAACGTGGACTTGATCTTCCGGTTCAGCAGATCCAGTTCACGATCGTCGCCTGGGGAACATTTCTCTTTGGTCCTCGGAGCCAACATCGTCTTCACGAAGGCATCGATTGCCTTGGTGACCGTTTCGTGGTTTCCGAGGAACACCCGTTTGATCGCCTGCAGCACAAACGTCTCAAGGGCTGGCGCGGGGACGTTGACTAGTCCACAGACGCATTTGCCATATCGATGGTATCCGGTGCAGCGATAGGTTCGGTATCCCTCGCCTTCCGGACCCGGCCAGCGTCGGTCCCGGCAGATCGTGAATCCGTGGCCGCATCGTTTGCAGCTCATCAGGCTGGAGAGCAGCGACCGGTTCGTCGGTCGCGACTTACCACCATCGATCCGGCGTTTGTCTACCGCTCGCTGGGCCGCATCCCAATCTTCAGGCGAAACCAATGGTTCGTGTACGCCATCGCTGATGATCCAGTCCTCCATGTCGTTCTTCTTCCATCCGGAATTCTTCTTCGGCCGCAGAACGCCTTTGCCATCGAGACCGAACAGGGATCCCATCGTCAGTCGATTCCAGGCGATCGATCCTCGGTACACCGGATTGTGGAGCAGCTTGGCAACTCGGGATGTATTCCATTTCTGACCAGCGGGCGACGGGATGCCTTCGCTGTTGAACGTCGCAGCGATGGTGTGGCAACCATATCCCTGAATGCAGAGGTCGAACAGGCGTTTGATGACGGCCACTCGATCCGGCGTGCTGGGGACAAAGCGAATGATGTCGCTCTTCGTCTTCTTCATGTGAACGCCGGGTTCAATGACTCGTACCAGCCGACCATCAGGCCCGAATTCCTGCTTGCTGCCATCCGGCATCCAGCGCAGCGTGCGGAGAATGATCCCGTCTGCGGTCAGATGCTGTTTGTCATAGCCATACGGAGCCACGCCGCCCGGAGCGCTCTTCCGCTCGCGGATGTTGCTGATCTGACCACGGATCGTGTCGCGGGCCAGCTTCAATGAATACTGCCGGGCCTGCCAGGACTTCACGCCCTGAATCAGTTCGCCGTCATCGCCGGCCGGGATGCCATCCGCTGTGAACAGCACATCGACACCGGCGGTCTTCAATCGATGCAGGTAGAATCCGGTCTCATTGGTGCCACCCCGTGAGAAGCGACTGATGTCGTAGCAGAGAATGGTTTCGAAGTCGCCGCCCTCTTCCGCCGTCGCGATCATCTGTTCGAAGGCGTTTCGCCCCTTCGCACTGGTTCCGGAGATCGCATCATCGATATACCACCGGATGATCCGGTAGCCATTCCGCATGGCCCATTCGTTCACGAAGGCCTGCTGGTCCGGGATCGAGCGTTCCTGCATGTCTGTACTGCGGCGCGCGTAGCCAACGGCCGGGATCATCTTCTTCGCCATCTGTTCTTCCCCATCATGGAATTCTGTGTCGTGCGGCAACGGTGCCAGCACCGGAACCACACAGTTACCTCGGGCTGGTCGCAGGCATCCAGCATCACGCAGCGTGGTCGCACAGGATTGGTTGGGATGGGTCGATGGGTCATGCGGGACAATCGTCCCACAGCGAGAGCTTTAAGGAGCTCAATTGGCAAGATGTCGGCGATCAAATAGCATCCTGAAACGCAGTTGGCCGCGCAGTTAACGTCTGGAGGGCAAGTATGTCTGTAAGTAGTGAAACAGAGCGTTTGGTTGGAGTGTTGGTTGACGACGTGTTCCCGATAGTCAAGCAGCGACCAAATGACTGCGTCAGGATCACTCGTGAGTTGAGTTCACTGTCTGAACTGAAGCCTCTTGTCGACCTTTGTATCGCGAACCCGGAACAGGTTCGAGAGATCATTGGTGCAGCCGCTGTCGCTCAGCTCTTGTTCTTCGTTAGGACGGCAATACTGGCTGACAGAAATGTCAGTCCGTTAGAGCTTCGTGCGACAAAAGATCTTTTGTCTGAGTGCTTCTATCGATACGCGTGGATAGAGCGATACAGTCAATTTCATCCATTGATTGACGCCGAGATGGTTCCTAAGGTGCTTGATTTTTGGAAAAAGGACAAGGGGCTACTCGGGGGCGATTTTCAGTCTGGATCCATTATAAATCCCATGGGCCGACTAATGATGATTTCGAGTCTATTGTTACGGGACGTGACGATCATCGATCGATACTGGCAGATTATCCAATTGGTGGTTGACTTCGTGTTAGGAGTTGATGGATCGACTGAAAGTGAGCATCAATTGAAAAAGAGTCTACAGGAACTGCATCGCGAGGAACGCAAGTCCATCATAGACGTTCTGAATTCGTAGTGGGCCGCACACGACAACGGCCATCACTCTCCATCATGATTGGGAATGCAGCGGGTGCCCGAAGTGAGCTACCGGGAGGATTGCCCGGCTCCATCGTTCGCCTGGCGATCGATGCGAGCTCGGCATCCACATCGATCTGGCGTTGGCATCGTGCGACGCCTTCGGCATAGGCAGGCTGCTCGCCAGGCTTCCGCCCGTTCAGCCGATTCGGCTTCGTCGGCGTAGTCGAGGTGATCGGTTGTGTTCATCGTTACGCCTCCACCCCGGTCGCGACGAATTGGCCTCGATCGACCTTCCTGAACCGGGCGTCTTTCCCCTTCGCATTGATCTCCCTGAGAATCGATGCGTAAAGCGTCGCATGCGGGGTCTTGCCGCCTGGGCTGCTCCACAATCCCCTGGCGGTCATGGCTTCCACCATCGCCTGGCAGTTCATGGGTTCTTTGGATTTCGCCAGGATCCGGAGGGCGGCATCGATCTGGCTGATCTTCTTCGTTGGTTCCGTGGCGACCGGCGGGGCCTTCGGTTTTGTCTCTTTGGCCTTCGTGGTCTTCGTGCTGGCGGGTTTGGCGGTCGCGGTCTTCTTCGTCGTCATGGTTCTATTCCCCGTGTGAGAAATGGTTGGCTGCCATCATCAGGCCCGGCGAACCACCGCCGGGCGACGCCCGCAGGCGTTTCGGCGTTAGTGTCCGAATACGTGTTCTGCGATCCCGGCTGCCAGGAAGTCCACAATCTCTCTGGCGGTGTCGTTCGTTGGTTCTACATCCCAGCCCCGGTCGAAGTTCGCGACCACCTGGCGGTCGGCCTGGCGTCGCAGCCAGAGTTTGCTGATCCGGCTGGTTCCGAGTTCGTACTCTTCGTTCTCGGCGTGGCCTTCGAATACCAGGACCTGAAAGGCGTGGCCCGCGATCGTTCCGCTGACCCAGGTGCCCGGGGCGTTCAGTTGTCGGCCTTCCGTTTTCGTGATCTTCAGGTCGTATGCGATATCGTTGTCGGTCATCGTCGTGGTCTTTCGTTGAAAAGTTCGTTGGTACGGAACGACCACACAGTTACCTCGGGCTCGGGAGCCACATCCAGCCATGTTTCCGAGAATCTGGCTGAAATTTGCAGTCTGGGATGATTCGGTCGGACTTCGGACAACGTCGAAAGAAACTAAGGTTATGCTTGCGATTGTTCCCAATGGCCCAAGGAGATACACGTCGTGGCAAAGGAACCGCTCGCCAACAGAATGCGAATTGATAAGATCTGGGTCGAAGCACGCAACGTCACCTGGAAGCCCATATGCTCGATTCAAATCCGGTCAAGGTCCTTCACCTGATTGCTACCGTACTAACGATCGCCTCAGCGATTGGTGGCGGCTTTGTTGGTGTTGAATTGAAAGGAGATACTTGGGGAAACGTATTGGCAGGGACGGTATTCATGTTAGGGTTTGCACTTGCATCCATGATCCTTTTGCTGGTCGTGTTATTGGGTTATGCACTGGTCGGGCGAATGCGTCGTGAATGCCCTGTTTGCCGTGGACGCGGAACGGTTCAGACTGGGTTCAATGAGATCATGCAGCCGTCGAATTCCATTTGTCCGAAGTGTCATGGAAGTGCCCTGATTTGGTAGTCCGCGTCCAAATCGCCACCCCGCGCACGACACATAACTCCGGCCCCGTGGTGCGTTCACGCACGCACGGGGGGTTCCAAGGGGGGTGCGCGCGCGCAGGGAGCGCGCCGTCAGGATGAGGGACTGGACATAGGTTGAGTACTGAATTTGGCTGGTTGGTTGGAGATTGGCTGCCAGCGATGAATGAGTCCTTCGGTCTCACATTCGGTCAGCAGCAGATTCGATCTGCGTTCCGACAGGCCTGCAGCTTTCGCTGTTTTGATGATGGCTGTTTTCAGAGCCGGTTCTTTGGTCACAAACGCTTCGGCAAATCTTTCTGCTGTCCACTCAGGCTTCGGCGGTGCCTTCGTGGCCTTGTTCTCAGATTCGTTTCTGGAGCGCCGTCGTGGCCGCTCAGGACGCAGCAGTGCCGGGTCAAGGGAATCGTCGGGCGTCCAGACCGGAAACGTCCAGCGGAGGCAGCGTGGCGACACGGGAGGCCATGATCGGACGGCTGCATCAAGCACGGCCACATCGTCCTGCTCATGCGGTCGCAGAATCAAGTGCGTATCGGTGGCCCGGCTTTGGCTGCCAGCACCGGCCCCAACATCAGTGATGGATTTGCCGGACTGACTGCCTTTGCTGCTGTGGTGCACGAGCACAAACGCACAACCAAGCCGGGCGGCGTGGCCATCCAGCTGGTTGTAGATCTGGGCCATCGTGCCGTTGTCGTTTTCATCCATGTTGCGTGGCATGAATCTGTAGACAGCATCCAGGATGATGATTCTGAACCGCCCCGGTCGCATGGAGTTGAAAGTGTCGTTCATGCCGAAGATGTCCTTCAGGCCACCTCGAATGTTGATGATCGACACTCGATCGGCCACGCTGCTGAAGGCGATGCCACGGGCGTCAAGCACTTTGGGCATGCGATGCGCTGACGTTTGTTCGTGCAGCTCATTGTCGATGATCAGCACTTCACCTCGCTCGCACTGAAAGCAGTCGAGCCACAGGCCTCCGGTGGCGACGGCCATGGCCAGATCTGTGACCAGCCAGGATTTGCCGACCTTCGGACTGGCCACGACATTCATGGTCTCGCCCTCACGCAGTAGGCCATGAATCACCGGGCGACGCAGTTCCGGAAACTCATTCACCAGTTGCCGCACGGTCTTCATCGGCAACGACGGCGATGGCCGTGGATCAGCCTCAGCGCGGTCGCGTACAAAATCCAGCAAACGCATATGATCCTCCGTGAGACCGTCTTCCGGTCGAGGCGGTGTCAGAACTGTTGTGGGATCAATCGGGCATTGCGACCATTGAGCGACGCGTTCTGACCACGGGATCAGGATCGCCACGAGGATGGCTTCCACGGGCGTGCCTTCCTCATAGAACTCATCCCAACACCTTCTGGCGATCTCCAGTGCCTGCACGCGGCCTCGGATGTGAGAGGCGGTCAATTCATGACCGGATCGATACACGATCTGTTCGCTGTCGAGCTCTGGCACGCCATAGAGATCGGCACTTGAGACCAGAATCTCAGCCTGCTCGCGAATCTGCTGACGCTGGCACCACGCCTGCTCGATCAGGTCATCTCGCATCATGCCCCAGCGAACAACTTCCTCGGCTGCTTCAGCAAAGGCAGAGCGGTAAGCCTTCTCGGCCTCCAGCAGCAGTGGCGTGTTGGGAACACCGGGTCCATCGTTGTAGAAACGGACCGTTTCAGCCGGCAGCGTGATCGTCGTCATGGCGATCGGCCTCCCTGGCTTCTGCTTGCCAGCGACTCACCAGCATCTCGATGACCGCCCGAAACTGACGTTCACGACGAGCCGCCTCCTGGTCTTTGGATTCGCTCTGAGCCACATGGAACTTCCATGCTCCGTTCTTCTCCGGCATGACCGGTCCTCCCTGTTTGAATGCGGCAGCGATCGGTGAGACGACCCGCAGCCACACAGCTGCGGGTCTCTCTCACTGCTCAAGCACAAGGGTTCGGTCGATCGGTCGTTATCGGAGGAATTCAGGCGTCAGCGATTACACTTCGCCTTTGGCCTTGTAAGCCGCTCGGAAGTCAGCCAGTGCTGCTCCGTAATCGAAGTACACTCGCCACGACGCAGCCAGACGGTTGGGAGTGCTGTCGAACCCGAAGAATTCGACCGTCGGTGTCTGCACTCCGTTCAGGAACGCGACAACCAGTGGCGCATCCGATGGGCTGCCGAACAGGTACCACGCCTTGGCGCTGGTGCCAGTGAATCGGTCGGAGTTCGACAGGCGTGATTCCACCTCGAGTGCCACGGAGTTCTTCAGGGCATTGCCAGTGGGCGTGTCATTGTTGGTTCGCTGCACGAAATCACTGAGCAACAGTTCCTTCGCTGACTGCTGCAATTCCGGTGGCACCAGCAGCGTGCGTGGCCGGATGTCGAGATCACGCTTCTCAGCGTCGCGCTGTGCCAGCATCCGGGCGATGCCAGCGTTCAGGGATGCAATGCTGAGAACCGTTCCGGCACCGGCATCATAGTTGACGTTGCCGCCACTGAAGAAGCTGCCTGCATTCGCCAGCAGCACTTTGTAGACCAGATCGGACAGCGATCGCATGGCCGTTCGGCCAAACAGCTGTGCCGTCTGCTCAAACACACTGAGATCGTCATTGACGATGTCCCGACGATCCACGGAAATCATCTTCCCGAAGGAGCCCACCGAGTATGAGTAGGTCTTCTCGCTCATGCCTCCGTGTTTGATCTCACCGCCGGGAGCAATTTCAGTGAGTTCCCCGGTGTCGCTCGGTCGGATGGCTGTGTGGTTCTTGAAGTCGTTGGTCGATTTGATGTTGGCAAACGCTCGCCAGGTCGCAGGGGATTCGTTGTATGAATCCAGCAGGACTTTGCTGGCCGCATCACCGAGAGCTGCTGGCAATGCAAACGTGCTGACGGCTGCCGTGATCATCGCATCGCGACCATGCGGCAGTTCCCTGTGCTCCATCGTCAAAGCGGTTTTGCACAGATCGATCAGGTTGGTGGCCCGCAGATCACGAGCTCGCTGAGCCACATCGGCACCGAGATGCTTCTCCGCTTTGAGCTCGTGTCCCATATGAGCGAGAATGGCTGCTGTGAGCACCAGCCTCGTCGCTGGCTCTGGTCGCGATGGCGTGATCGCAACGACTGGTCGCGATGCCCGGAGGACTTCCAGTTCTGTTCGCTGCCCATCCCAGCCATCGCGAATGGCGGTGGCTTCGATGTCTGTGAACCGACTGCCACAGGCCTTCCGAATCGCGGCGATGCGTTCTGTTTCTGCCAGTGCCTCGGCTCGAATCTCGTCGGCCGTCGGCGTGATATTGTCTGTTGTCATACCGAACCCCTTATTCCGGCTGGCTGCAATGGAGACCGATGTCGCTGCATCGGCACCCAGAGCCACCAGACTGATTTCTCGAAGTTCGCCCGTACGCACGAGCGAAAACGCTGTCTGGGGTGATTGGATGGTTCGGTTGTTGATGTGGATGGTTTCGCCAGCCCGCACTCGTTCGATGATGCCGGGAGCGACTCCGACAGAGGCCTGAAAGCGAAAGCCGCTTTTGTTGAGGTCGATGATGCGTTGGGTGGCTTCAGATCCGGGGATCAAAGTCCCCTGGACGAGTAGTCGGCCGGCGTTCACGCGAGCCACGCCATGACCGATGATGCCGCGAAGGCTGCTGTCGTGGTCACACAGGATCGGAATCGGATCTGCTGGCAGTTGGAGACCTGCCAGATCGATGACGAGGTCGCCAAACGGTGGCACCCGCATTATTCCGCCGGTGTAGCCCACGACACTGATCGTCGGTGGTCGCCCGCTGGCCATGAGTTCGACATCGGCTGCAGCCAGGAACAGTTCAGCCGTCAATGTGGTCATTTCCATTACTCCTGTTTGAACGGATCGAAACCAGCTGCCTTCAGGCGAGGCGCAAGCAGGTTGAGACGATACCTGACAGTTCC
>JAEUII010000081.1 GCA_016795145.1 Planctomycetaceae bacterium | reverse complement strand
CCGCACATCATTGAAGCGTCCTCTGTCAGTGAAGAGCCAGTGCGGGCTCGCTTTCCGATCGTTGCCGTTGCGGCCTCGGCCGGCGGACTGTCGGCGTTCAGGCAGTTCCTGGCGGCGATGCCAGCGAACGTGAATTTTGCCGTGATCCTGATTCCGCATCTCGACCCTACTCACGTGAGTCTGCTGGCTCCGCTTCTGGCCAGGCAGGCTAATCGGCCGGTTGTTGAAGTTCGCGACGGAATGGCAGTGGAGCCAAATGGCGTCTACATGATTCCGCCAAACCATTCGCTTCTGATCAGAGACGGAGTACTGCATCTGGCTGATCCGCCGGAATCAGGTCGAATGGAGACTGCGATCGACACGTTCCTTCGTTCTCTCGCGGCCGACCAGCAGGAGTTCGCTGTTGGCGTCGTTCTCTCAGGTTCCGGGACAAGTGGAACGCTGGGCCTTCGGGAAATTCGTCTGGCAGGTGGGCTGACGGTCGTTCAGCGACCAGATACCGCCGAGTTTGCTCAGATGCCGAACAGCGCAATCGCCACAGGGTTGATCGATTTCATTTTGCCTCCCGGTGAAATGCCAGGCGCGATTGCGTCGTTCTCACGACTGCCATGGCTCAATCGGCTTCGCATCGCTGATGCGGAGGACGCAGAGCAATCCGGAACATTAACCGAGATCCTTCTGTTGCTTCGAACGCAGACGCATCAGGATTTTCAGCCATATCGCCGAAGCATGCTGGTGCAGCGAATCAGTCGCCGCATGAGACTTCGCAGCCTCGAGACTCTGGCGGACTACCATCAGCTTCTGATCACGGATTCGGCCGAAGTGAATCTGCTCTGCCGCGACCTGCTGATCGGAGTCACATCCTTCTTCCGCGACCCGGAAGCCTTTGCTGACCTTGAAAACCTTGTGATCAGATCCATGGTGGATCGCCAGAGAACGGCTGAAATTCCAGAGCGTCAGCGCTCGATTTCCGCCTTGCCGGGCGAAGCTCTCAGCAACGATTCGGGCACTCTCCGCATCTGGGTCGCTGGCTGTGCTACCGGCGAAGAAGCCTATTCCATCGCCATGCTTCTGTTTGAACGCTTTGCAGCAGAAAAGCGGACGCCGGACTTTCAGATCTTTGCGACAGATCTCAACGCGGCCTCTCTGGAAGCAGCGCGAGAAGGGTTGTACACAGAAGCCGAAGTGGCTTGCCTTAGCACGGAGCGCCTTCGCCAGTTCTTTGTTCGTGTCGACGATCATCATTACAGAGTCAGCAAGCGGCTTCGGGAATCCATTGTGTTCGCCGTTCATAACCTGATCAGCGACGCTCCGTTTTCCAGACTGGATCTGGTTTCCTGCCGCAATCTTTTGATCTACCTCGAACCGGAAGTTCAGCGTCGAGTTGTATCGCTGTTTCATTTTGCCCTGCGCCAGGACGGTTACCTGATGCTCGGCAGTTCTGAGACGATTGGGCGAGCGGCCGATCAGTTCAAGACGGTCTCGCGAAAGTCGAAGCTGTTCCGCCGCATCGGGCCTCGAAGAACAGATCTGATGGATCTCCCGATGCTGATCGGAATCCAGAAAGAACGCCCCTTAACGCGAGTCCCCGTCGCGGCAAAGGTCGCGGGCGGGTTTGCCGACATGCTCAACGGGCTGTTGTTGAAACAGTTCGCTCCAGCCGCAGTCCTGATGACGCGTCGGTACGAAATTCTTAGCCTCCATGGACCTGTCGTTCGCTTTCTGGAGATTCCGTCGGGCGAACCAACACGTGATCTGCTGGCGATGGCTCGCCCGGGACTTGCGGCAAGGATTCGTACGGCCGTGCATGCCGCCGTCCGGCTGACAAAGCCGGCATCGTACGACGACGTGATGATTCAGCGGGAAGGCCTGTCGGTTCGATGCCGCATCACGGTGACTCCGCTTGAAGAGTCTGGTGAGGCGGAGGGACTACTGCTTGTGATTCTGGAAGATCTGGAAACCTCGCCTCGGGAATCATCCGGAGGCACGCCTCCGAATTCCAAAGAATCCGCACTGATCACTCAGCTTCAGAATGAACTCAAGGCCACTTCGGAAGACCTGCAGAGAACGATTGAGGAGCTGGAAGAATCGAACGGCGAACTTCGCATTGCCAACGAAGAAGCGCTGTCGATGATCGAGGAACTGCAGTCGGCGAACGAAGAACGCGAAAGTTCCCGCGAAGAACTGCAGTCGCTGAATGAAGAGTTATGCACCGTCAACAGCCAGCTGCAGGAAAAGATCGAAGAGATTGACCGAACCAATGCTGATATGACCACACTGCTGGTGAGCGCTGAAATTGCGGTCCTGCTGCTGGACGATCAATTGTGCATTCAGCAGTTTTCCGAGCCCGCTGCGGGACTGTTCAAGCTTCGACCGTCAGATATCGGACGACCGTTTCGAGATCTCGCGCAGGCGTTCCATGACGAGTCACTGATTACCGACTGCCGCAGAATTCTGTCCGGAACAGCCATCATCGAACGAGAAATCAGCACGCTTGATCCGAAGACAACAGACGACCCGGTTCATGAACTGGCTGCTGACCAGCACGCGATTCCTCGTCGCCGCTACTTGCGTCGGATCCTTCCGCTCCAATCCGGACATGCGTCTCTGCGGGGAGTTGTTGTGACGCTTACGGACATCTCGTCGACAGCGAAGCTGGATGAGCAGACTCAAATGCTGGGTGATCTCGTTCGAAATTCCGGCGAGGCCATTCTGCTGGTGGATTCCAGAGGTCAGATCATGACCTGGAACGTCGGGGCGTCACTTCTGTATGGCTACAGTGAATCAGAGGCTCTGAAAAGGAACCTGCTGGAACTCACACCCGTCGAACGACAAACACAGCTTCGTGAAGAACTGCAGCGACTTCGTCAGCCAGGAGAATCAGCGACCTTTGAGACACAGCGAATCATCAAAGAAGGCCATGCTCTCAACGTGCTAAGCACGATCGTGCCGGTTTCGGAGCAGCGAGGTCACAACGCAGTTTTCGGCCTGATGGAACGCGTGTCAGAAGGAGCGACACCGGCCAGTTCCGCGATGGCAGATTCGACGTTTCGATCTGATGATCAGTTCAAGGTTGCTGAGGAACTTCAGGCGATCCTGGATGCCACTGCCGACGCAGTGATCACGATCGATCAGCAGGGGATCGTCGTTCGCTGCAACCGGGCGACTCGGCGACTGTTCGGGTATTCGCCGGAAGAGTTAATTGGACGACCAATCGGTCTTCTGATGCCTTCACCGGAACGAGAACAGCAGGATCGTTACTTTCAGAGATACTTAAAGTCTGGAGTTCCACAGGTCATCGGCAAGGGAAGAGAAATTCGCTGCCTCAGAAAAGATGGCTCGGTCTTCTACGGTGATCTTTCGGTGAATCCTGTCGACCATCTGGGACTCTTCACCGGACTGATTCGGGATATCTCCGAACGTCGTCGATTGCAGAATGAGATCCTTCATGCTGTTTCAGAAGAGCAGCGAAGGATCGGGCAGGACCTCCACGACTCTGCGGGGCAGGAATTGACCGGACTAAATTATCTGATTCAGGGGCATGTGGCATTCCTGGAGAAGGTTGTGGCTCATGAGATTTCCGCCGTCGATCAGGGCGAGTCGTTCAGCAGAGAGCTTGATGTCATTCGCAAAGCGACAGGTGTGATTAAGACCCTGCAGCAGAAAATTCGTTCCGTGATTCGCGGCCTGGCTCCGGTGGACATCAATGGCCGAGGATTGATGGCGGCATTGTCGGACCTGGCAACAGGAATCACAGATGTCCATCAGGTCAAATGTACGTTCCTGTGTGATCCGCCGATCCTGATGCATGACAATCAGCAGGCCATGCATCTGTATCGAATTGCTCAGGAGTCCGTGAACAACGCGATCCGACATGGGAAAGCCTTGGAGATTCAGGTTGAACTTGAACGACAGGGAGACTGTACTGTCCTGACCGTCATGGATAACGGCTGCGGTTTCGATTCCAGTGTTTCAGCGGACAGCAGAGGCTTTGGTCTTCACATCATGGGGTATCGTGCCAGCCTGATCGGCGCTGTTCTCTCGGTCGATCGGGCAGAAAATGGAGGCACGGTGGTTTCCTGTCGGCTTCCGGATTCAGAGAGTATTCTGCCATGAAAGACAAATCGCCACGGTACAGGATTCTGATCGTTGATGACCATCCGCTGATTCGTGAAGGGCTGACATCGATGCTCTCACGGCAGGACGAGCTGAGTGTCTGCGGTGAAGCGACTGACGTGGATTCGGCAATGTCGCAGATCACAAATCTCAGCCCGGACCTTGTCATCCTGGACATGTCCCTGAAATCGGGCACAGGGCTGGATGTCCTCAAGCGACTCAGGACTGAAAAAGGCGGTGACCCGGTTCGCGAAACCCGAGTTCTCGTGCACTCTATGTACGAAGACAGCCTGTATGCCGATCGAGTCCTTCAGGCGGGAGCTATGGGATATGTCAACAAGCAGGAGTCGCCGGAAACCGTTCTGCTGGCCATCCGCCGCATTCTTGCGGGCAAAGTTTACCTGAGCCCTGAACTGACTCAGCGTCTGCTTGACCGCGCCGTGGGGCAGTCTCCAAAACCGGCACTTGGCACGGTCGAATGTCTGACGGATCGTGAACTGGAGATCTTTCGTCTGATCGGCGAGGCCGTTCCAACAAGAGTCATTGCCGATCGCCTTTTTCTGAGCGTGCAT
Source organism: Planctomycetaceae bacterium (assembly GCA_016795145.1). Taxonomy (GTDB): domain Bacteria; phylum Planctomycetota; class Planctomycetia; order Planctomycetales; family Planctomycetaceae; genus SXXK01. The sequence continues at coordinate 988 of JAEUII010000081.1, read as the reverse complement.
ACGATCGAAACCCATCGGGAGAACATCAAAAAGAAGATGGGAATCCGCAATGCCTCCGAACTCAGCCAACGCGCCGTTCAGTGGGTACTGGAAAGTGACTAAGGCACCTTTCAAGACCGTCTCAGAGTGATGAGAACGCATGCGATGTAGTGCCAGCCGAGGAATCTCTCTGACATGCATTCAGATCGCATGACGAGGTGGCGGTTATTGAAGTTCTATTCTGAGCATCGTGAAAACCATACCAGACGTCTCGACGGACGATCACTCCCGCAGGAACATCGACAGTGAGTTAATGACAGTGGAAGAATCGAGGTGATAAAGCGCGAGTGTGCTCTTCGATGCGCACTCGACGCTTCTTCGCACGTTTGGTTTCCCTGGACTGCACACTCAGCGTCGAGGAATGACGATCAGGACTCGTTGAAAGTGAAAGATTGATCGACTGTAAATGAGCGAATTCCGCTCAGCGAGTTCAGGAAACCTGAAGATTGGTCGGCAGACGAGTTATGTACCCAGCGAGCGGCACATTGTTTGCGACCCGCTGTCAGACCGTGTGAAGGCGACAACAGGCTGGAACGCGGTATGGATGGAACCACATTGGTTCATGCGTCGTTCCTGAGACGGCACCGCAGATAAAGACTGCAGCGAGAATGGTCATGCATGATGACGGCAATACCATCACCCTTCTCTGTTCTCTGTTGATCAACAAAGACTGAGGCGCAGCGGCGCCCTGACGCAATTGAATGTTAACGTCAAGTCGCACTCACAAACCCTGAGCGTCGAGTTCGTCACTTCGGATTGGCCTGTCTGGCAATGTTCTGCCAGACGGTGTCCGCGAAGAGGGACATCGGTTTGAGTGACTTCGATGGGCGCAGTGAATTCAGAGTTTCATTACATCGTATTCGGGCCGGCCGCCACTCGATGATCACATGTTTGTGAGCATCATGGGTTGAACGGGCCAGGCTTTCCTTTCCGGAGTTCGTTCCGAATG